>JAFSUH010000138.1 GCA_017445365.1 Kiritimatiellia bacterium
CGTCCGTTGCACCGCGGGCAGGACGGACGAGGTGGTGGCAAGCGTGTCCACCGTCACCGCGTCGGAGAAGTCGCTTTCGTGCGCGACCTGCGTTTCGAGCGCCCACGGGTTCTTGTTGGGAACGCAGTACCAGTAGCTCAACGCGCCAGGGGAGGGGAGGAGGGGGCTTGCGCAATACGCGCCCGGCTTCGGGCTGTCGAAGCGGAGGGCATTGGTCGAGCCGCACGCGGCGTACGCCGCGTTGGCGTACACCGCGGGGAAGCCGGTGTTGGCGTTGGTGTGGCCGACCGACCAGCCGTCGGGAACCGCGCCGTCCTCGAAATCGGCAAGCAAATCGTCTCCCTTGCCCGCGAAGGAGGAGAAGCGGCTCCATTCGAGGTCGTACCGCGTCGCGTCGGGAACGGCGTCCCACGAGACGGTGAACCCGTCGTGGGTTTCGTTGGCGACGGACAAAACCGGCGCGTCCAGGAAAACCGTCTTTTCGTAGGCGACCTGCAACGTTTCGGTCGTGCCCGGGGCGAGCGGAACGGTGACGGCCCCGGGCGTGCGGTATCCGTCGCAGGGGAGGAAGCCAATCTCGTAATCGCCCGCGTCGAGGCCCTCCACGGTTTCGCCGCTGGCGTGGTTGGTTCCGAGGAGCGTCCAGCGCGCTTCCGGCGGGTCCAGCGTGACGGTGACGGCCGCCGTGGCGACGAGCGTCCGGGCGGTCACGGGTTCGCTCCATTCGCCCGTCGCGCCCGCGTTGGCCGCCGCGGCGCGGACGAACCACGTCTCGCCGCTTCCGAGTTCCCCGACGGCGTACGACGTTTCTTCCGTCTCCGCCCGGAAGACTTCGCCCTCCGTCTTTTGCGAGACTGCGATTTCGTCGAGAAAGCGGTACTTCGTCCCCTCCGGCCGCACGTCCAGCAGGCGCACGAAAACGTTGGAGTACGCGCCGAGGTCCACTTCGTGCCGCGTCGCCGCCGGGACGGTGTTCGTCACCTCGAGCGTGTCGACCGTGACGGGATCGGCGAAATCTTCCGTTTCCGCCACCTGCACCGCGAGCGCCCAATCGCCCGCGGTCGGGACGCAATAGTGGAAGGAGAGCGTTTCGGGCGCGGCGAGGAGGGGCGTTTGGACGTACCGCCCCGCGCCGGTCAGCCGGAGCGCGTTGGTCGTTCCTTCCGCGGCGTACGACGCATTGGAAATGACGGTCGGGGCGGTCGTGCCGCTTGCGTGCCCCACCGTCCAGCCTTCGGGAATGCCCTCCTCGAAGTCCGCGTGGATGTCCGCAGGGCCGCCGGAGAAGCTCCCGTCCCGGCTCCATTCGAGCTTGTAGGACGTCGCGTCTTCCACCGGCTCCCACGAGACGGTGAACCCGTCGGCCGTCTCCTCCCCGACGGAAAGCGCCGGCACGCCGGGAACGGGAAGCTCCCCCTCTCCGGTCTCGGTTTCCACCGTTCCGCTCCACGTTTCCCCGCCGTCGGCGGAGACGCGGGCGAAGTACGTCGTGCGCGCCGGAAGATGCTCCACGGTGGCCTCCGTTTCCGCCGTTTCGATCGCGCGGACGGGCTCGCTCGTTTCGAGCACGATGTTGTCGATGCCGAAGAGCGAACCGGTGCCGGTCTTGGCGAATGCGAGGAACAGCGTTCCGCCGGGGACGGGGCCCAACGCGATGCCGCTCCGGCTTTCCCACGTGCCGGTACCCGTCGTTTCGGTGAAATCGCTTGCGAGGTTTGTGCAGCCGGCGGCGTCCGTTCCCCAGAAGAGCGCCGTGCCGCCGGGCGCGTCGCTTGCCGCCCACCAGTCGAGGGATGCGATGCGCGCGGTCGCGCCGTCGGGAACGGGGATGGCAATGGTCGCCGTCGCCGTCGAAGTCTTGGTCCAGCGGATGCGGTTGCCCGTCCCGGTCATGCCGGTGGTGGCGCTCGTGTTGATGCCGCAGTTGGCGCCGGAAACGGCGGCTAGCCAGCCGTTCGAGGTCGTGACGGTGTTGTCGGCGTTGGTGGCGTTGCCCTCGAAGCCTTCGGCGACGCGCGCGACGGCGGGAGCGAAGTCCGCGTCCGGCGCGAGCTGGAGGAGGTACGTCTCCGCCCCCGCGACCGCGTTCCAGGAGAACGAAAGCGAGGTCCCCGCGGCGGGCGCGGCGGCGAGAACGGGCGGCGCGGGGCGGGTGACGGTGGTGACGGCGATCGCGTCGGACCAGGCGCTTGCGATGCTGCCGGGGTACTCGACCTTGGCGAGGACCGCGTACGTCGTTTCGGGGGCGAGGCCGGTCACCCGGCAGGTGTTGCCCGTGCACGCGGCGGGGAACCCGGCGACGCTGGCCGCGCCGCCCGCGAGGGTGGCGAAAACGTCGTGGACGTAGATGCCGTAGCTTCCCGTGTTGCAGAAACGGAGCTTCACCGCGTTCGTCGGGACGGCGGCAAACGCGTACCGGTTGCTCGAAACGCTCCGCGCGACTTGATAGGTCGCCAAATCTTCCCACGTGCTTCCGTCGTCGTCGCTCCGCTGGAGCTTGAGCGTGCCGGACGCGTTGCCGCCGGTGCCGGAGGCGCGCCGCACGACGAAGGAGATTTCGCGGATTCCCTCCCACGCGGGCGTGTCGAGGCTGCCGTACGTGCCCGTGCCGCTACTCCACCAGCTGTTGGACTTGTTGCGGAGGTACACGACGTTGCTCGAACCGATGCCGCTTTCGTCACCCATGTACACGCTTGCGTTGACGATGCTCCAGGTCCCGCCTTCGCCTTCCACCGCCGTCGGCGTCGTTCCCGCGCTTGTCGACGAGGACCAGTTCCAGAAGCGTTCTGCGATTTCCGTTGCGGTCGCCTCGCCGAGACGCACGTCGAGGAGGTAGTCCTCCGCTCCCTGCAAGGCCGGCCAGGAGAGCGTGAAGCCGGTTGCCCGGACCTCCGACGCCGCGACGCCGGGGGCGGCGAGCGTTTCGGTCGCAAATGTGCGCGTCGCGCCGGAAACGTCGCCGACGTTCGCCCGCCAGTAGTACAGCGTGTTGGGCGAAAGGCCCGCAAGGGCCGCCGAGATTTCCGTTTCCGCGAGGCCGCCCACGGGCGACCCCTCGGCGACGACCTTGCTTCCGAAGTTCGTCCCCGTGCCGTACTCGAAGGTGGCGAGCAGGCTTTCGCCGTCGGCGCGGTTCGGCTTGACGACCGCGTGCAGCGTCGCCGCGACCGCGCCCGGTTCCGCGGTGCAGGAGACGATTTCGGGATCGGGGAGGGTTTCGAGGATGGCGAGCGAATGCGGGAAGGCGAACGTGCCGCCCGCGACGGCGTCGTCGTCTTCGACCGCGACGGTTGCCGTGTACGTGCCGACTTCGACGGGCGAGGCGGTGGGTTCGCCGCCCTCGGTGGCGTAGGTCGCCTGCCACGCCGCGCCCGCGGGAAGCACCGTGAACTCGTTGGTATGGACGGCGCCGTCGTACGCGACCGCGAGCGGCGAATCGAGCGTGACGACCGCCGTCTGCCGGACGAGGGAAACGAGGAGGAGGTTGTCGAGATCGAGGCAGGGCGCCGACCCGCTCCCCAAAACCCGCAGGCGGAAACGCGCGCCCGCCGGGGCGTCGTCGATTGCCACCACCGCGCGGGTCAGTTCCGTCGCCCCTGCCGTTGCGACGCGCGCGAACTCGCGCCAATCGACCCCGTCTTCCGTTAGCTCGATCGCGACGTCCGGCGTACCCGCCGCCCCGCCGTACGGGCCGAAGAAGAAGCCCACCACGTTCAAGCGGTTGGTCAAAAACCCGTCGAGTTCGAGGATGGCGCCGGGCGCGGCGCGCATCGCCTTTTCCGCGAGTTTGCAGTCGGCGTCGTCCGCGCCTGCGACGGCTCCGGTCATTTGCCAGTTGCGGCCGCCCTCCTCGAATGTGCCGGATGCACCCGCCGCGAGGTTCTCGAAAGTAACGTGCAAGGTCTCGTACCGCCCGGAAGTCGCCTCTTCGTCGAAGTCCGGGGCGCAGACGTTGCCGATGCCGTCGGCGTCGAAATCTTCCTGCAAGGGGTTGGGCTCCGTCGGGCAGTTGTCGATGGCGTTCGGGATGCCGTCGCCGTCCATGTCGGCGTCGCACTCGTCGCCGATGCCGTCGTCGTCGATGTCGCCCTGCGCGGGATTGAACGAGGTCGGGCAGTTGTCCTCGTCGTCGAGGAGGCCGTCGCCGTCGCGGTCCACGCGGGCGAGGACGAGCGCGCCGTCCGTTTGGGAGACGTTGGCCGCCCCCGGTGTCGCGGGCGCGGAATCCCACGCCGGCATCGCGTAAACGGATTCCGATTGCGTTCCCACCCGCACGTTGTCCGGCGCCTGGAGGGAGTTGCCGCCCGTGGCGGGCGCGCCGAGGCAGTGGAGGAAATTGCCCGCGCCGCGCGGGACCGAAGTGGAGAGGGCGTCGGGCATGACGATCGATTCGAACGCGTCGGTCTCGATCCACGCGACCGCGTCGACGACGCCGCCCGCGTTGTTGGCGAGAACGAGGACGCGCGGTTCGGTCGCGGAGAAAAGCGACCCGCCGTCGTCGCATCCGGCGAGAACGAGGTCGGCATTGGCGACCGCGGCATCGCCCGCGAGGACGAGGAAGCCCGCGGCGTTGCCCCACATGTCGCGGACGTTGTCGTCGGGGATCGTGGTCCCGTCGGGGATGCGGTACGTCCAAACGGCCTCGGCATTCGTGTCGAAGAGGGCGAGCGACCAGCCCGACACGTCCACGCCCGCGCCGCCGGCGAGTTCCGCGAAAGCGCCGCTTCCGGCGGTTTTCACTTCGTTCAGGAGCACGTCGGGAAGCTCCGTGGCGCTGGCGGCTCCGGGGAAGGTGTAGGTCTGGACGGCGGAACCGGCCGGGCTCAGGTCGCCGGGGCCGTCGAAGGAGACGGTGACGAAGAAATCCGCGACGGATCCGCCGGTGCGCGCCACGTCGAGCGCGTCGCTTTGCCAGAGCGTCCCGTCGGGGTCGGCGAGCGTCATCGCGTTTGTCAACCAAATTCCGCCGTTGATGCGGAAGACCGCGGAGGCGGCGAGGTTGCTCGCGAGCGTATTCGCCGTCGCCGTCACGGTGAAGGAAAACGCTTCCGCCGCGGTCGGCGCGGTGGAGTCGCGGCCGGAAGCGCGGATTTGCGGCGTCGAAAGGGTGACGTCCGCTTCGAGCAGGGCCTGGTGCGCGCCCGGCGTCGCCTCGGAGGAGGGGCGGAGGTCCCATTCGGCCGCGTCCCAGCCGCTCCTCGGATCGGTGACCCCGGCGCGGCGGATGGCGGCGGTGTCTTCGTGGTACCACGCTTGCGAAGTGCCGTCCACGCCGACGGCGCCGTAGATGTCCTGGATGGCGCCGGAGGGATTGCGGAGGACCACCGTGTCGTTGCCGTCGAGCGACTTGAGGGAGGTCCACGTCGCGTCCGGCACGCGACCCCAGACGTTGCTTGCGGACGCCTTGTTCCCGGCGATCCAATACGTTCCGCCCGCGTCGAGGACGACATCGGAGAAGGACTTGCGGTAGGAGTATTTCGCCGCGCCGTTCAGGTACAGCTCCAAGGTGTAGCCGTCGAGGTCCAGTTCGTCCGCGCCGGTGTTGCAGATTTCGACGAAGGTCGCGCTTCCGTTCGTCGCGCAGTGGACGACTTCGGAGAGGATGGCGACCGGCGTGATGCCGCCGATTTCGTCGATCATGTTGAAATCGGCGAAGAGCAGCAGGTGGTCGGAGGCGTTCGTCGAAGCGGCCGGATCGACCGCGGCGAAATCGCCCGGTTTGTCGAGGCCGAGATCGTATTCGCGGTCGGCGGGGGAATAGTACGCCTCGCCTTCCGGCGCGCCGTAGGAGGAGTGCGCGATTTCGTCGGAGAAGAGGATGTAGTCGAGGCGGTACACGTCGCCGTCGAGGCAGGTCGTCCAGTCGTCGTCGCTGCCGGTGCGGTAGGCGGTGACCGCGCTCATGTCGCCGAGGCGTTCGTTCGGGTACGTCCGGTAGAGCATCGTGTGGCTCGCGCGCGAGGCGTTGTTCGAGTGCCACGCGGCGTCGCTTCCGAGGCGGAAGGGGGTGGAAAAGGTGCCGTTGGTTTCGTACTTGCGGAAGGTCTCGTAGGAGAAGGAGGCGGGCTGGAAGGTCGCGGCGTTGTCCGAGCCCCGGCGGCCGTCGGCGGAATCGTTGAAGTCGCCGAGGACGACGTATTCGGTCGCGTTGGGATCGGCGGCGAGGATGTGCCGCTCGATGAAGGAGGCGACGCGTTCCGTTTCGAGGCCGCGCCAGATGCGCCGCGGGGTGGAGACGGTGGTGGCGGCGGCGTGGAGGGCGATGACGTGGAGGGGGTTGAGGGCCCCTTCGACCTCCACGACCGCGTGGAGGGGCCAGCGCATGAATTCGACCGCGTCGGGGTCGGAGTCGGTCTCCTTGACGATGGTGGAGGAGACGATGGGCCAGCGCGAGTAGATGGCGAGCTTGTCGGACTGGGTGCCGCGGCCGGAGCCGGGATTGGGCATGAAGACGTGGTGGGGGAGGGGATTGCCGAGGGAGGCGAAGAGGGTGGTGTAGGCGGCTTCCTGGCCGGTGGTGGCCTCCTCGAGGGCGAGGATGTCCGGGCGGACGCGCTGGAGGATGTTGGAGATGGCGGCAAGCTTTTCCGCGCCGGACGCGTTGCAGATGTTGAACGAGGCGATGCGCACGGGCACGGCCCGGGCGGCAAGCGGCAGGAAGACGGCCCCCGCGGCAATCGACGCGGCGGACAGGAAACGGCGGAACGGGAGGGGGGGCATCATGGCAATCCTCATGCGCGCCATGCGCGCGCAAATGAAGAGTTTGCCCCCGCCGCTCCCGAAAATCAACCGTCGCGCCGTCCTTGCCGGGGCACGGGGCGTTTGTTAACCTCGCGGCCCTTGCCTGTCCACCCCTGCGATGTTTCTCCCGCTTATGCCATTTCCCGCGACAACCGCCACCCCTTCGCATGCGCCGGAACCGGAAGACGCCTTCTCCCTCTGGGCGTTTCGCGCAATCCTTTTCTACCTCGTCATCGCCTACGTCCAGCCGCAGAACCGTTTCGTCTTCCTTTGGCCGTTGCACATCGCCGATTTGGCATTTGCGGCAACGGTTGGGCTCCATCTCGTCGCCTGCCTGCGCAAGGGCAAGCCGCTGGTCCGCTTCGGGCCGGCGACGATTCTTTCGCTTTTGCTGCTCTTTTTCGGCTTCCTTTCGCAATACACCGGCCGGTTCCAGGTCTCCGGCGCCTGGAATCCCTACATCGACATCATCACCAAAAACGCCGTGCTTGCGATACTTCTGGAGGCGATGCTTACCAATCCCAAACGCGTCTGGGCAACGCAGATGGTCATTTTGCTTGCCACCCTCTGGTGGATGAAAAGCGGCCTTTCGCTTGTGCATGCCGGGGCCACCTACGGCTCGGGCGGGCGGTTTGCGGGGGGGGCGATTTCCCTGATCGAGAATCCCAACGGATTCGCCTACATGCTTTGCATGTATCTTCCGCTCTATCTCTACGTTTTCGAATGCGCGAAACGGAAATGGGAACGCGTCCTTGGCCTCGCCTTGGCTTTTGCCGACGTTTTTCTCGTCTTCAAGACCGGAAGCCGGACGGGACTGGTCACGTTGGTGCCGTTGGGAATGTTCATCCTGTTCCGTTTTGGCCGGACCAACCGGAAAGGATTGATGGCCGCGCTCGTGGCCATTGCGGTCCTTTTTCCTTTGACGGGCGAGCAAAACATGGCCAGATTCAGGACGATTCCTGCGCAAATCCGGCATTTTCTGGGAAAAGAAACGTCGACCGGCGAACCTGCGCGCCCCATGACACAGGACGAGCAAAGCGCGGACGAACGGAAGGCGAAAAACCGCGACACATGGGCATTGATCAAAAAGTATCCGCTTTTCGGGGTGGGGATTTGGCCGGCCAGTGCCGCTTTCCGGGAATTTCCCATGGCGGACGGGCAGGTCCACTGCGAAACGCTGATGGCCGGCCGCCAGATGGGGCTTGTCGGCATTTCTCTCCACTGGGGGTTCATCTTGACGCTTGTGATCGGCGGCGGCATTGTCCGTCATCGGGCGGGAAGCTGGTCCGCCGCCGCGAATCTCGGACGTGTATTCCAACTGCAGGCGGCGGCCATTGCCATCGGCGGTTCCTTTTGCCCCTTGCCTTGGGGGATTCCCACGTTGGCCGCGGCAGCCTGCGCTTCGGCTTTGCCGGGATTTTTCCCGTCGGCAAGGCCTGTGCATGAGGATGGTTTTGCCCCGTAGCGCGAGTTGGCGTACACTGTTTTGCCGTGCTGTTTCCGTCCTTCAGTTTCCTTTTTTTGTTCCTGCCCGCCGTGCTCGCGGGATACCACCTCCTCGTCCCCCGGCGGGCGCGCAACGCGTGGCTTCTTTGCGCGAGTTACGTCTTCTACGGCTGGTGGGACTGGCGGTTCTGCGGTCTTCTGCTCCTGACGACCTCGATCGATTACTTCGCGGGAAAAGCCATCGTCTCCGCTCCTTCCCGCGCGGCCGCCCGGCGCGCGCTCTCGCTTTCGGTCGCGGCCGATCTGTCGCTTCTGGGGTTCTTCAAGTACTGCGGGTTCGGCGCCGGAACCCTCAACGCCATCGCCTCCGCCCTCGGCGCTTCGCATCCGCTCGTGCCGGTTCTCTCCGTCACCCTGCCCGTGGGCATTTCCTTCTACACCTTCCAGGCGATGAGCTACTCCATCGACCTCTACCGCCGCGAGGCCCGCCCCGCGCGTTCCTTCCCCGATTTCGCCTGCTACGTCTCCCTCTTCCCGCAGCTGGTGGCAGGTCCCATCGTCCGCTACCGCGATCTCGATGCGCAGTTGCGCGAACGCGAAACCTCCTGGGCCGCCGCGGGCGCCGGTGCGGCGCTTTTCGTCCTCGGCCTCGCCAAGAAGGTCCTCGTCGCCGATGCGGTCGCTCCCATCGCCGACTTCGCCTTTTCGCGCGCGGACATCGGGTTCGCCGGCGCTTGGACGGGGCTGGCGGCCTACACGATGCAGATTTATTTCGACTTTTCCGGCTATTCCGACATGGCCGTCGGTCTCGGCCTCCTGTTCGGATTCCGTTTCCCCGCCAATTTCCTCTCGCCCTACAAGTCCCGGTCGATGACGGAATTCTGGACCCGCTGGCACATCAGCCTTTCGACGTGGTTGCGCGACTACCTCTACATCCCGCTGGGCGGCAACCGGAAAGGCGCCGCGCGCACGTACGCGAACCTGTTCCTCACGATGCTCCTCGGCGGCCTTTGGCACGGCGCGAGCTGGACCTTCGTCGCGTGGGGCGCGTACCACGGGTTCCTCCTTGCCGCGGAGCGCATGCGAGGGAAACGTTCCTTTTTCGCCGCGTGCCCCGCTCCCGTCCAGGTGGCGGGCACGTTCGTTCTCGCGATGCTCGGCTGGCTCCTCTTCCGCTCGCCGGACCTTGCCGTGCTGGGGAGCATGCTGCGCGGACTTTCCGGCCTGAACGGTCCCGGCGTCCTCTTCCCCGCGCACGATGCGGCGTGGCTCCATTGGGCGGGTCTTGCCGTCGCGTTCCTCCTGGCCTTCGCCGCGCCCAACACCTGGGAGATGCGTTGGAAGCCCGGCTGGCGGACGGTTGGCGCGCTTGCGGCGCTCTTCCTCCTGTGCACGGCGGTGATTCTGGTCAACACGAGTTCCCCCTTCCTGTATTTCCAGTTCTGAGCATGCCGAAGATTCCGTCCACTCCCGCCATCGTTGCCGACTTCGCCGCGGCGAATCCGCGCCTCCTGCGCGCGCTGGGACGGGCCGTTGCGCTGCTCGCTCTCGCATGGGTGGCGGCCGACTGGGCGTTCCGCTTCGGGTATTTCCGCTGGCAGGAGAAGTGGATGCCCCGGGAGCAAGCGGCGGCCACCGCGGGCCCTGCCGCCGCTGCCGCGGAACGCGAGACCGTCCTGCCCGGCGGCCGGGGTGCGGGATTGACCCGCTTCGTCCCGGATTCCCTGCTGGCCGCACCGTACGAGGAATTCCATCCCGCGGAGCGCCGGATTTGGGATGCACGCGGATATCCGAACGCCGATTGGTCGCCCGGCAAGGCCTACGACATCGCCCTGGTGGGCGACAGCTTCACGCTTTCGCTCGGGCGCCGGAACCTGGGCGAAGCGATTGCGGAGGCTTCCGGCCGGGCACTCTACCACCACGGGCGCCCCGCGACCGGCCCGATGTGGATCATGGGAGAATTCCTCCGCTCCAGGCCGCTTGACGTTCTGCCGCCCGTGGTCGTCTGGACCGTCACGGCGCGCGACATGAGCGCGGCGATGTTCACCCGCCAACCGCTGGAAGCGTGGTTCCGGGCCGCCGATGCGCCCCGGTCGGAGGCGGATGCAACGGAAGCGGAAGGGGCACCCCGGCGCGCGGGCGTGCGCTGGGATTTGCTTTCTCCCCGCAGTCTGGAACGGGACTTGCCGGCGACCTCGATGAGCGCGCTCCTGGCCCGCAAGGCGTGGCGGGCCGTGCGCTTGCGCCTCTTCGGCGTCTGGCCGGAGGAAGTCCTGCCCGTGGCGCGTTCCCCCTTCGGTCCGATGCTCTTCTACGGGGAAAACCTCAAGATGCTGGCGCGGTTTTCGCCGGAAACGGATTGCGAAGGCGTCTGCAACACCATCCAGCGTTTGTCCGACTGGTTCGCGGCGAAGGGCACGCGGCTTGTGGTGGTGCTGGTGCCGGAAAAGGAGCAGGTGTACCGCGACATCCTGCCGCCCCGCGAACGGGAGGCGATGGGGCCGGGCGTGGAACTGCTCGCGGCGGTTGCGGCGGAGCTGGAACGCCGGGAAATCGGGGTGGTGGACCTTTATCCGGCGTTCCGCGAAGCGACCGCGCGCGGGGAGCGGGTGTACTGGCGGGACGACACGCACTGGAACGACGCGGGCATCGCCATCGCCGCGCAAGCGATTGCGGACCGCTTGCTCCCCCATTCCCCGCCTGGCAGTTGCCCGAACGGGGCAACTGCCGGTGGTGCCAATCCCCGGAAGAACCGGAGCGGGGAGAACGGGAACTCGGCTACTTCGCGAGCGCCGCGACGGCCTTGACGAGTTCCGCCGCCTTGTCCGTCTTCTCCCACGTGTACAGCTCGAAATCCTTGTCGCCCGGCTTCCGCCCGAAGTGGCCGTACTGGTTGGTCTTCGAGTAAATCGGCCGGAGCAGGTCCAGCTGCCGGATGATTTCCGCGGGCTTCAGGCCGAACACCTTCCGCACCGCCGCCGCGAGCACGCCGTCTTCCACCGCGCCCGTGCCGAACGTGTCCACGAGGACGCTCACCGGGTCCGGGTATCCGATGGCGTAGGCGAGCTGCACTTCGCACTTCTTCGCGAGCTTCGCCGCGACGATGTTCTTCGCGATGTACCGCGCCATGTACGCCGCGGAGCGGTCCACCTTGCTCGGGTCCTTGCCCGAGAACGCACCGCCGCCGTGGCGGCCCATCCCGCCGTAGGTGTCCACGATGATTTTCCGGCCCGTCACGCCGCAGTCGCCCTGCGGGCCGCCGATGACGAACTTGCCCGTCGGGTTGATGTAGTACTTCGTCTCCTTGTCGAGGAGCTTCTTCGGGATGACCTTCTTGATCACCTTTTCGACCAGGGTCTTTTCGATTTCCGCGTGCGTGACCTTCGGGTCGTGCTGGGTGGAGACGACCACCGCCGCGACGCGCGCGGGCTTCCCGTCGCGGTACTCGACGGAGACCTGGCTTTTCGCGTCGGGGCGCAGCCACTTGATCTTTTTCGCCTTGCGCAGCTTCGCGAGTTCCCGGAGGATGGCGTGCGCCAGCGACACCGGCATCGGCATCAGTTCCGGCGTTTCGTCGCACGCGAAGCCGAACATCATTCCCTGGTCGCCCGCGCCCTGTTCCGCGGTCGCCTTGCCGGCGGCCTTCTTCGCGTCCACGCCCTGCGCGATGTCGGGGCTCTGGCGCTGGAGGGCGATGATGACGTTGACGGCGGAGGCGTTGTACCCGACTTCGTCGTTGTCGTAGCCGATGCCGGCGACGGCCTTCCGCGCGACGGCGGCGTAGTCGAAGTCGGCCCGGGTGGTGATTTCGCCGGCGACGACGAGGATGCCGGTTTTGGCAAGCGTCTCGCAGGCGACGCGGCTGGCGGGGTCCTGCGCGAGGCAGGCGTCGAGAATGGCGTCCGACACCGCATCGCAGAGTTTGTCGGGATGGCCTTCGGAGACGGACTCCGAGGTGAAGAGTTTGGTTTCGGTGTTTGTTTCTTTGTTGTTTTTCATGGTTGTTCGGGCCGTCCTTTGCCGGCTCTTGATTGCACCGGGGAAAGGTAGGGAAGGCCTCCCGTGCGGTCAAGTCCCCAGCGCGGCGCTTTTTGCTTGCGCGGGGGCGGGGAGGAAGGTAGATTCCACGCCGCTCACGAACTGCGGGGTCGTAGTTCAATTGGTTAGAGCACCAGATTGTCGATCTGGGTGTTGCGGGTTCAAGTCCCGTCGACCCCGCCACTTCTTTCTCCCCGAAAACACGCAGAAAAGCCAATGTTTTCGGGGTTTTTCTTGCTTCGGAAGGTTCGCGCCCGTACCCCGAAAAGTCCCCATTTCCCCGCGCGAAAAGTCCCCATAAAGTCCCAATCCCCGCCGACAGCCTTCGAGGTTGGCGGCAGGCTTTACACCGGAACGGTCAATGTCATGGTGACGGACAAAGGCCGGGTCTTTTACGACATCACCGATTTAAACGACAGCACCCAAGGCATCATCGCTCAACACGGCGAACCGCGCGTCGAATCCTTGGGCGCTGGCGCCACTCAAGCCAACCCCGGCGCGGAAGTCAAGTCCGAAGGGCGGAGAGCCGTCGAGGGGCGCGTGCGGGCGGGCAAGGTGTGCCTCCGGCCCCTCCTCGCGCTCCTGCGGCCTCTCCGTGCTTCCACGCCCTTCCCGCTCCCCGCGGCGAAACGTCCCGCTTTCGCTTGCGGGCCGTGCGCGTTGGCTTGCCCAAGGTCAAACTCTCGATAAGGCGGGATTGCGCTTCCATCAAGTCAAGTAGCCCCGCCAGCAATGCCCCTATCGCGTCGGGGAACTGGTTCACCGTCGCTGTCCCCCGCCGCATACCGCCACGCTCCCGGCGCTTGCGTTCACCGTTTGGGGCGCGTGACGTTCCTCCGGCCCCCGCCGCGTTGGCTTGTGAATCATGGGAATCTCCTAAAAAGCCCTTCCGGCGCGTTAGAGGAGTGTGCGCAAGGCACACGGCACGCCAAAAGGGCAAGGGGGTTTGTTCGGGTTGTCTCGCGGTCCTCTAACTCCGCAAGGCTCCTCCACTGGAGGAACGGGGCGCACCCTACGCCTTCCCCCCCGGCGGGAGTCAATGGCGGGGCATCGCTTCACCGTTCGCCATCATCCCGAAGCAAGGCGGGGTCCGGGTATCGGAGTCCGTACGCCATCGGAACGCTTCTAACGGGCTTCCCCTTGGGGACGCACTCCGCCAGCATCGCCAAGGCAACGCGTTTCGCCGCCGCCAGCCCCCAAACATGAATTGCCCGCCTTGCCTCGTTGGCAAGCCGGATATTCGTTTTCCATTCCGGCGGCTTCCGGCATATCGCGGAAAGGACAAGCGGCAAGCGCGTTTCGTTCGCGGCTTTCACCCGTTCCGCCGCCGTCCCTTCCGCCAACCATCGCGGCGCGGGCACGTTCCCCCTACGCATTTCCCCTTTCCACGCCCGCCAGCTTCCCAAGCGCTTCCTGTCGCCACGCCTCGATTTCCGGCGAATCCTTGCGCGGGGAATGCATTGCGCCCCAAGCCTCGCGCGCTTCGCGTGCCCCCTCCATCCCGCTTGTCTCCGCCAGCAGCAGAAACGCGGCAACGCGTCCCGCCGCTTCACCGTCCGCGCTTCCAATCGGCGCGCCGCCAACGCGGGCCGTCACTTCCTCCCTTACGGGGGCGCAATATCCCATCACGTCCGCCAGCAACTTTCCCGCCGCGACCACGCCCCGCCAATCGCCCCGGCCCTCCGCCGCCCGCACTTGCCGCGAAAGCGTTTCCTGCAACTCCCTCGCCGTCAAGACGGCCCGGCTTGCCGCCTCTTTCTGCAAGTGGCGGATTCTTGCCGCGACATCGGGACGCGCCGCCAGCTCGCATCCCCGCGCGTAAAGCGTTGTCTGCTTCCACCCCGCCGCACGGGGGAACGTCTCCCTGTACGCCGCCGCTTGCGTTTTCCCGGACACAATGGCGACCGCGAAAGCTTCATGCCGGGGATTGCCAAGGGGGGCGCTCCCCTCTT
Organism: Kiritimatiellia bacterium; assembly: GCA_017445365.1. GTDB lineage: Bacteria > Verrucomicrobiota > Kiritimatiellia > CAIQIC01 > Lenti-01 > RGIG3480. Next base: position 14,178 of record JAFSUH010000138.1, read on the forward strand.
CCCGGTCCCTTACCGCCGCTCCGTCTTGCGTTGCCTTCATGCCTGCATTCTCCATTGCCCCGGAATGCCACCATGCGCCGGGCGCTCCGGGGAGGGCTCCCGGCGGGAAAATGCCCGGTCCCGCTGATTCCGGCCCCCGCCCTTGCCGCCCTTGTCTCGCATCAGTCCCGCTATATCTCCTCCCCCTCTCTTCTCCCCCCTTAAGGGGGAGAGAGGGGGAGACTTTTGGGACAAGCGGGGGCCTCCATAGAAAACGCCCCTCATTCCGCCCCCTCCGCGAGCCTGTAGCCGCCCGCCTCGCGGAGAATCCGCCCGCCTTCCAGGGCCTCTTTCAGTCGCCGGAAGTAGACCGTCCGCGACATCCCCGCCGCCTCCGCGCGTTTCTGCAACGTTCCCGGCGCAACAAGTTCGCCCTCGACGAGCAAGCCGTCCAACTCGCGCCCGTAGGCACTTCCGGCCTTCGCGTCCTCGCGCCCGCCCGACCGGATTTCCTCTTTCCACTTGTCAAGCGAAAAGTCCGGGTCCCGCTGGTACTCTCCCCCGACGAACCGAAGCGCAAACGGTTCGGGGCGCTTGGCGTCATTGCACTTGCCGATTGCCCCGACCACGCCGCCCTCGCCGTCATAGGGAACCAAGTTCAAGACGCAACGGCACGTTGCCGCGAGCATCTTTGAATTGCGCCCGGTTTCGCCGCTCTCGAATGCGTCAACGGCCTTCAAGATTGCTTCCCGGCCCCCGCGGGCATGATGGACGAGCAAGACGGCGGCTTTCGGGGCGGCTCGCTTCACAAGGCCGCGAAGACGCACGCACAAGGCTTTCATGCTGGCGTCCTCGTTCAGACTTTCGCCCGCCGGGAGCAAGTCGCTTACCGGGTCAAAAACGACCCCCTCGCACGCGTCGCCAAGCTCGCGAAGCTTCGCTTCTACCCACGGGAGCGCGTCCGCGTCCATCGGCGCGTCACCGTCGCGGACAACGTGGAAAACGAGCCGTTCGCGGATTCCCGCCGCCGCGTCCGGCATGGCCCCGGCGAGCCGCGAAAGGTCCGCCTTCAATCGCGCAAGGCCGTTTTCGTTCCCGGCGACAACGAGCCACTTTCCCCCGCTCGCGCGGGACGCTATCGGCATCGTGCCGACCATCGGACGGCCCGCGAACATGGCCGCGAGCGCCCAAAGGTAAAACCGCGTCTTTCCCGTCCCTCCCGCGCCAACGAGCGCCGCCAGCGTCCCCGGCGCGAGCCACGGGTGGACAAAGAACGCGTTCGGCTCATCGGGAGCGTCCAAGACTTCCCCCCCGGTCATCCAGTGGACGCGGGCGAGCCGCGCGTTGCCCGTGTACAGGGCGACAAGCTTTTCCCACGCCTCCGCGCCGTCGCCGCCGTGCCGCAACTGCCCCGCGAGAGCCGCCGCTTCCCTCGACGTGTCCCGCCGCCAAGCCGCTTCCGCAATCTCTCGAACGCGGCAGGGGAGGAAGGCGAGCGAAACGGCCTCGCCCATCGCGTCCGCGAACTGCGCCACGCCGCCGGGGACTTCGCGGGAAACGCGGTCCGCCAGCGCCACGCCGTCCCACTCGCGCGCCTCGCCGTCAAGTTTCTTCGCGCATCGCCAAACCGCGACCGCGAGCGCATCGGCAAAGGTATCCTCCGCAAGGCCCTCCGCTTCGCACAAGCGCAAGGCGGCGGCCCCCTCCGTCAAGAGGGAGCCGACCGCGTACCGCTCCGCCGGGGTCACTGCGTGCCACCCTTCGCGACCTTTGCGGCAAGCGTCACCATCCGCGCGAAGTTCCCCACGGCCTGCTCCGGGGAGATACCCGAAGCAATCGCCGTTTCCGCCGCCACGACAATGCACTCCCGCCAGCCCTTTTTCGACTGGTTCGCATACCCCGCGCGGGGTAGCGTTCTCCCCGTTGCACGTTCACGCGGCACGCCGCCCGCCCCACGGGCGGCTTCTTTTTCGACAAGGCCCCGAAGTGCGCCGTCAACGTCGCGAAGCTCGCGGGCGACCGCCCGGCGGCTCTCCGCCAACCGGAAACGGCGGGCGAGCAAATCGACAATTTCCCGCTCCGTCATGGCCTACGCCTCCGCCCTGTTCCCGCGGCCCTCGACAAGCGCACGGACGCTTGCCTCCGTGAACCCGGCGCGGACGTTGCTCCCTGCGCGGTACACGCCCTCCAGGGCGCCAGCCTTTGCCCATTCGCGCAAGGTTTTCCGGGTCACGCCCAAGAGGCGGGCGGCCTCCGCGTAGCGAATGACGCGGCCAAGGGGACGCGGGACTTCCGCGCCGCCCAAGAGGGCAAGCGCGCGGGTTTGCGTTTCTTTCGGGATGGAACCATCCGCCGCGAGCAAGGCGGCAATGGCGGTTTTTGTTTGTGCCAGCATGGCGTTAGTCTTTCTACCGTGTTTTCCTCGCTCGCGGCCCCGCCGGAAAAGGACAGGAACCAACCGCGAACGGGGCGGCACAAATCGGGGAAAAGTGTCCCCAAAGTGTCCCATCCCGAAAGGGACACTTTCTGTAAAATCACGAAAAACAAGGGAAGTTTGCACAAAAAAATCCGGGAAAACTTTTTCCCGGAATACCCTTTTCGTGCCCCTTATGGGTCAATTTGCTTTACGTCAGCCTTTTTGGTTTCTTCCGATTACCTAGCCGTAGGGTTCCTGCACCCTCCAACATGTTTTCCCCGATGGAAAGGTCCCGCTTCAACCCTGCCACGAATGCGGCAAAACCCGTTTTTGTCCGCCGTTTTTCCCGCGTATATCCCTCCGCCTTGCGAGGGGTTGCCGTTCCTGTTTCCCATTTCTTCACCGTTGAAAGCGAAACCCCCAAGGTTTCCGCCGCTTCCTTCCGCGATACCGCATAGCGGTTTCCGGCCCGGTCTTGTCGTGTAGCTTTCGGCTTGTTTTCCCGCCCTCCCGCCCTCGCCGCCAGCCGCGCCCGCGCCGCCTCTATCTCGGCAATGGGCAACGTGTCCGCTGCATCCCGGCGCGCCCGTTTCCATTCCTTCCACGCCTCGCCCTCTTCCGCCAGCTCCGCCAGCCATTCTTCCACCGCCGGAAGACACGCGCGCCGCCGTTCCAGTTCCTCCGCGTCAAGCCTGCCCATCGACTCCCCGAACAATCCGCGCCGCATTGTGTCGCGTAGCCAACGCGCCGCGCCTTCCGCCGCCGTCACGTCCTTCTCGCGAGCTTCGGGCGAAACTTCCCACCCGCGCCGCACCCCTTGCCACCCCCCCCCGCCCATAACCCGC
>JAFSUH010000139.1 GCA_017445365.1 Kiritimatiellia bacterium
CGTTGAGGACGGGGTTGTTCGTGCTGCGGCGCGAAAGCACCTGCTAGACGCGGCGGATTTCGGTTTCCCGGCCGATGACCGGGTCGAGCTTGCCGCGGCGCGCGTCGTCGGTGAGGTCGCGGCCGTAGCGCTTGAGCGCCTGGTACTTCTCCTCCGGCGCCTCGTCGGTCACGCGCGCGGCACCGCGCACGGTGCGCATCGCTTCCAGGAAATTCTCTTCGTTCACGCCCGCGGCGGCGAGCGCCTTGGCGACCTCGCCGTTCTTGCCGGCGAGGATGCCGAGGAAGAGGTGTTCCGCGGAGAGGTACGAATCCTGGAAGCGCGCCTTGTACGCCTCGGCTTTTTCCAGCGCCGCGACGAGGGCGCGGGAAACGCCGCGGCTGATGCCTTCGCCTTGCGCCTTCGGTTCGCGGGCGAGGACGCCGTCGACCGCCTGCACGGCGGCGGAGGGGACGAGGCCGATTTTTTCGACGCCGGCGGGGACGACGCCGTCCTCCTGGGAGAGGAGGGCGCGGGCGAGCGCGGCGGGGGTGATTTCGGCGAGGGAGAGTTCGTTGGCCACGGCCTGGGCGCGCTGGAGCGCTTCGCGGGCCTTCTGGGTCCATTGGTTCAAGTCCATGTGCAAAGTCCTTCCGGGGCGGGGCGGCCTCTTCGGCCGTCCCCGGCCCCGTTTCATCCATACCGCAAAAACCCCGCCCCGCAAGATGCCGTCCGCCACTTTGTTTTGCGCCGGCCCCGCGCCATTGCGCCCGGAGACGGCGCCTTGCCGGAGGCGATGCCGCTGGCGCGGGAGGAATGGCCGCCGGGCGGAGCCAAGCGTTTCGGAGGCCATCGGAAGCCATCGGATTTGACGGGCGGGTTGCCCGCCCGCGGATATGCGGCCCTTTGGGATTGACGGGAGAGGGGGGGGAAGATATAGTCGATTTTTCAACCAAGCCGGAGTGGCGGAATGGCAGACGCACCAGACTCAAAATCTGGCGCCCTCGCGGGCATAAGGGTTCAAGTCCCTTCTCCGGTACCATAGCAAAACAAATACGAATTCACCTTGCGCGGAGAGATGCCGGAGTTGGTTGAACGGGCTCGCCTGGAAAGCGTGTATGCCCCAAAAGGGTATCGAGGGTTCGAATCCCTCTCTCTCCGCCAGTTTTTCCTCCTTTTTCCCCCTTCCGCCCCACCTCTCCGCTTGATTTCCCCGCGGCGGGCGTGTACGTTTCGGCGCACCCCAAGGAGGTTCCCCGTGTCCGATCCCGTTTCTTCCCCCGTTGCTTCCGATTCCCCCCTGATTGCCTTGCGTGACGACGGCTCCTCCTCCCTTTCCGCCTGGAAAGACGCCTTGGAGGCGTATCTCGCGCAAAACCCCGCCCCGGACGCCGCCGACGCGTGGATTTCCGCCGCCGCGTCCGCCATCGCCTCGTCCGGCAACCTCGCCGACAGCCTCGCGTTCCTCCGCTGGCGCATCGAACGCGCCGCCCCCGGGAGCCGCGACGCCGCGTACTGGCGCGAGGCCGCCGACCAGGCCGCCCGCAGCGACGGGACGCTCATGGGCATGGTGTACGACGCGGGCTTCGGCCAGCGCATCGCCCCGCGCGAATGCCTCCGCCGCCTGGAACTGATCGCCGCCCTCAAGCGCGGCGCCAAGTGCCTCCACCGCGTGTACGGCTTCGGCATCGTCCGCGACGCGACCACGTGGCGGGAAAACAACGCGAACGTCACCGGCGTCATCGTCGATTTCCACGGCCGCGGCGAACAGCGCTTCCCCGTCAAGAGCGCCGCCGAAAAGCTCGTCCTCCTCTCCGACGACCACATCCTCTCGTGGTTCTTCCTCGACCCGCAGGCCGTCCGCGACGCGGTCGCTTCCGCGCCCGAAACCGTCGTCGAGCGCGCGCTCGCTTCCTTCGGACCGCTCTCCGCCGACGACCTCAAATCCCGCCTCGTTTCCGGCGGCATCGTTTCCGCCGACGCGTGGAGCGGCTTCTTCGCCACGGCCAAGAAGCGCCTCAAGGCGGCCAAACGCGTCGATTTCCCCGCGAAAAAGAACGATCCGATGCGCCTTCTCTCCGAGACGAGCGGCTTCGACGACACCTGGTTCGCGCGCCTCTCCGGCGAGCGCGACCTCGCGAACATCCTGAAAGCCCTCGCCGAAGCGGCGAACGCGGGCGGCACCCACGCCGACGCGCAGAAGGCCGTCCTCGCCGACCGCGCGGCGTTCCTCATCCGCGGCGCCCCGGCCAAGCAACCGTGGTTGCGCCTGCTCGCGGCGATGCACGCCGCCTCCCTCGCCCTGCCGGAGACCTGCGGCTGGAAGCGCGCGGCGGAAGAAATGGCCGACCCCGCCGCGCTCGCCGAAGCGCTCGCCCACCTCAACGCCAAGGACGTGCGCCCCGCGCTGGAGTTCCTTTGGGCGTACGACGCGGAGAAGGCCCGCGCGGCGATGGAAGGCGCGGCCGCGCTCGTGTACGCGCCGACCTTCGGCGAAATCGCGAAGATGCTCCTCGACCACGAAGCGGCGGACAACCTCCGCGCCGCGCTGGCCGACGCCTTCGCGCGCAAGTCCGTCCGGGTCGAGTGGCTCCTCTGGACCCTGCGCAACCCGAAGACCGCGCGCGAGTGGCACCTTCCGACCGCGACCGACATGGCCGGCATCATCCTCGACGAGTTGGAAAAGGACTACATGGGCGAACGGCTCAAGGCGCAGAAGAACCTGCGCGAGCGCTTCGAGAAGCCGGAGTGGCTGAAGGCCACCTTCGAGGGCTGGAACCGCGAAAAGCAGGTCGAGTTCTTCCGCCGCCTCAACCGCTCGCCGGCGTGGCGCGGCGGCGACCGGCAGAAGCTGCAGGTCGATTTGCTCAAGCTGTACCCGGAGCTTTCCGACGCCCTGCAGGAGACGAGCGCGCCGAAGGAGGCGCCGAAGGACGTGACATCCGCCCGCTCGTACCGCGAAAAGCAGGCGGCCCTGAAAAAGGTCAAGGAAGAGGATTTGCCGCAGAACCGCCACGAAATCCAGATTGCCCGCTCGTACGGCGACCTCTCCGAAAACTACGAGTACAAGGCCGCCAAGGACATGGAGGCGGTCCTCCTCGCGCGCATCGCGGAGATGGAAAAGCAGCTGAAACTCGTCCGCCCCGTGGATTTCTCCGACGTGAAGAGCGACGTCGCCTGCCCGGGGACGCGCGTCACCATCGCCCACGCCGGCGGCGCGGAGGAAACCTTCACGATTTTGGGCGAGTGGGACCAAGTGCCCGAAAAGAAGATCATCTCGTCGGCCTCGGGGCTCGCCGCGGCGCTCAAGGGGCGCGCGGCCGGGGACGAAGTGGTCCTGCCGGGCGCGGAAGGGGAGGGGCCGTGCCGCGTGGTGCGGGTCGAGCCGCTCGATGCGGAAACGTTGGCCTGGGTCAAGTAGAAACGCGATGGACGGAACTCCGAAAGCGCCGGAAACACCCGCCGTCCCGTTCCCGAAGACGGTCGGCGAGTTCTGCCGCCAGTTCACCGGCGACGGCGCGAGCGCGCATCCCTTCATCCAGTTCGTCAAGTACGCGTTTGCGGGCGGCATCGCCACCGCCTCGCACATCCTGACCTTCTTCCTGGCCGGGTTCTTCCTCTTCCCCTGCGTCGCGCAGGACGACATCCTGGTCCGGCTGTTCCACCTCGCCGCCCCGGCGGTGGACGAGGCCCTGCGCGCGCGCAACGCCGTCTTCTGCAACGGCGCGGCGTTCGTTGTCTCCAACGTCGTCTGCTACATCGCGAACCGCCTGTTCGTCTTCAAGCCCGGCCGCCACGGCATGGTGGTGGAGTTCCTCCTCTTCGTGGGGGTGAGCGCCATCAGCGCGGGACTGGGGACGTTCCTGATGGGGCTATTGATCGACAAACTGGCCGTCCAGACCACGTACGCCTTCGGGGCGAACCTCGTCTGCTCGCTCGCGATCAACTACGTCCTGCGCAAATTCTTCGTCTTCGACGGCTAGGTGCCGGGGACACGTTGCCTGCGGTGGTTCCCGCTTCGCGCAACCACCGCCCGCGTTGTCGTGCGACTTTGCCGATGTTTGGCAAAAATGGGCCGATTTTGCCGAACATTGGCAAAACCATCCGCCGCTCCGTTTTGGCATTTTGCCAAACCTTGGCAAAATCCATGCAAAATTGCCAAACATCGGCAAAACCGGAAAACCGCGGCGAAAGCCGCGTCCGCACTTCTTACTTCTCCTGCGGTAGCCGCAAGAGAAGCGGCGGCAGGCAGGCGGCGAAGAGAAACGCGTTGCGCACGAGGTTCTTCCAGCCCGCGGCCGCGGCGGCGGGCGACAGCGAGAAGCACCCGCAGGCGATGTCCAAGCCCCGCGCCAGGCTCAAGGCGATCGCCGAGGTGAAAATCACGAGCATCGCCGCGGCCAGCAACGCCCCCGCGCGGCGCAGGGTTCCCCGTCCCGCGATCAAGGCCGCTCCGGTGAGAATTTCCGTCCACGGCATCGCCATCGCCGCGAGGTTGACGAGCGCGCCCGGCAGGAGGTGGTAGCGGTACACCGCCAAGGCGAACGTCGCCGGATCCTGCAACTTCGGCAACGCCGCCAGGACGAACACCGCGCCCACGCCCGCGGCGCAGAGGGAGGAAAGGAGGCGGCGGGCGTTCATCGCGCATCCTCCGGTGCGATGCTCTCTTTTTCCCGGGCGTATTCCTCCCACCCGCCGGCGTAGTAGAGGAGGTTCGTCAAGCCCGTCGAAGCGAGGAATTGGAGCACCTGCAAGGCTTCGTCGCACGCGGGCGAGTCGCAGTAGACCAAAATCCCGCGCGCCCCGGAAAGCGCGGCGGCGTGTTCCGCGAAGGCTTCGTCCCTGTCCGCCGCGGGGAAGGAAAGGGCGCCGGGGATGTGGCCCGCGTCGTACGCCGCGCGGCTCCTCGCATCGAGCCGGAGCGCCTCCTTCGCGTCGAGCAACCCGCGCAGGGTCACCGCTTTCGCGCCCAGGGCGCGCGCCTTGGTCTCCGCGTGATTCTCCCAGTCGCCGCGCCACGGAAGCGCGCCGCGGACGCAGTTGTCCGCGACCGCGGCGGCGACGGCGACGGCGACGAGCCCCGCGGCGCAACGGAGGATGGCGGGAAAATCCTTCACCGGCCGCCGCCCGTCTGCGCGAAGGAGCCCGCGATGGCCACGTGGAGCGGCCCGGCCGAAGTCGCGAAATCGACCGCGGAGCGGAACCGCCCCGCGCCGTCCGCGTCCGCTTCGCGCGGGTCGAACGAGACGATCCAGCGGTGCGCGTCCGCGTCGCCGTCGGGGTCGTCCTCCGCGCGCCGGAGCGCGAAGGCGGCGGAAGCGCTTTCCGCGGAAAACACGCGGAAGGGTTCGTTCGCCGAAAGCACGATGGCCTTTTCCCGCACGCCCGCGTCCGGCGGGACGGAGGAAAAGAGGACGGCCGGGGGATTGGCGGTCACCGGCTGGACCGCCGTGCCGACCAGCTGGAGCGCGAGCGAGCGGCGGTGCGGGTCGTTGGATTCGACGGTGACCACCTTGTTCTGCGGTCCCGTGCGGCCCGCGAGGGAGAAGACGACGTGGACCGTCCCGGTGCCGCCGGGGCGGATGACGCGCTCGGCGCCGGACATCGTCGCCACCGTGCACCCGCAACTGCTGCGCACGTTCGTGATTTCCGCGGAAAGCTTCCCTTCGTTGCGGAGGAGGAAGTCGTGTTCCACCGCTCCGGTGTTGGGCCGCTCGCCGAAATCGAAGGGCGTATCGTCGCAGACGAGCCGCGGGGAAAGCGGCTCGGCGGCGGAGGCGGCGAGGGCGGCGGCGAAAAGAAAGGCGGAAACGGGGGCAAGGCGCATGGGAAGGCGGCTAGTTGTTCGAGTCGATCTTGTCGAGGGTGACGTTCGGGAATTTCCGGAAGAAGCTCACCAGCGCGGCGTCGCTCATGGAGGCGTACCGCTGGAGGGTCATTTTCACGCGGAACTCGTCGCCCCCGTCCGTCTTTTCGACGGTGACGTCGGTGCAGACCGCGTGGCAGCCGGACTTCTTGAGCCCCTCTTCGACGGCGGCGATGGCGCGGCGGTGGGTGGTGCGGAAGGCGACGAAGGAGGTCAGGCGCGTCTTGTGGAAGAAGATGCGCAGGATTTCGAGCCCGGCGAGCACCATCACCGTGGCGAGGAGGCCGAGGAAGTAGAGGCCGCTTCCGACGGCCATGCCGATGCCCGCGGCCACCCAGAGGCCCGCGGCGGTGGTAAGCCCGGTGATGTTGCCGCGGTTGACCATGATGGTGCCCGCGCCGATGAAGCCGATGCCGGAGACGATCTGCGCGGCGATGCGCGCCTGGTCGGCGCCGCGGATGCCGGGAACCCCCGCGGTGGCGAGGAACCCGTACGTGGAGATGATCATGAACAGGGCGCTTCCGAAGCTGACGAGGAAGTGGGTGCGGACGCCCGCTTCCTTGGCGCGCATTTCGCGTTCGAAGCCGATGAGCATGCCGCAGGCGCTGGCGACGAGCAGGCGGACGGCGATTTCGACGGCGGCGGAGGTGCCGAGCAGCGCGACGGTGGTGTCCAGTTTGGCGAGGGAGGCGAGCATGGTTCCGGTCCTCGGGGTTGCGGGGTTTCCAAAGGGAAAAGCATATATCGCCCGGCCCGGGAGAAGTCAAGCGCCCGGCGTTGCCGGGCGCTTGAAGGGACAAGGGAACAGGGAGAGGAAAGTGCGAAGGGGGAAATGTCGGGGGGAGGCGGCTTGCCGCGGCGTTGCCGGTCAAACGGCGGTACCGGCGATGACCTGGGCGAGCTGGGCCGCGGTCACGGGCTTGAGGAGGATTCCGTCGAAGCCCATCCGCTCCGCCTTCCCCTGCAATTCCACGTCCGCCGTCACGATGACGACGCGCACGCCCGCCAGCGCCCGGTCCGCGCGGATCGCCCGGAACAGCTCCAGCCCGTCCAGCCCCGGCATCCACATGTCCGTCAGCACCAGGTCGAAGGGCTTGGCGTCCCGCGCTTGCAGGATGTCCAGCGCCACCCGCCCGTCCGCCGCCAGCGCGATGTCGAAGCGCCCGATGTGCTTCAGGTGCGCCTGCAGCACCATCAGGTTCATCTTCGAGTCGTCCACGAGGAGGATGCGCCTGACGGGGTGCGGCGCGGCATCGACCACGGCGTCCGGGGCGGCGGGTTTCCCCTCCGCCTCGCCTTCCGCGTGCGCGGGGGCTCCGGCGGCCTTGACGCCGGGCAGCGTCACCGAGAAGGTGGACCCGCGCCCCAATCCGGATTCCACGGCGAGCTTCCCGCCCATCGCCGCGGCGAGCTGCTTGCAGATGGCAAGCCCCAGCCCCGTCCCGCCGTTGCGGGAGACCTTCGCGCCGATCTGGACGTACGCCGAGCCGAGGCGCTCGAGGTCCTCCGCGGCGATGCCGCAGCCGGTGTCCTCGACTTCGAGCCGGAACGTCCCGGCGGTCCCGGTGCCGTCCGGTTCGTACGACGCGCGCACCTCCACGAAGCCCCGTTCGGTGAACTTGACGGCGTTGCCGGCGATGTTGAAGACGATCTGCCGCAACCGCTGCGGATCGAGCAGGAGACGCGGCATCTCCCCGACCTTGCACCGCAGTTCCGGCCCCTGCCGGCCGACGGTGGCGCGGAAGGCGTCCACCACCCCCCTGAGGAGGTGCGGGCAGTCCGTCGGTTCGGGGACGATTTCCATCTTGCCGGATTCGAGCTTGGAGAGGTCGAGCACGTCGTTGACCAGCCCCAGCAGGGTGCGGCCGCTGACGACGATCGAATCGAGCGCCTGTTCGCGTTCGGCCGGGGACATGCCGCCCGCCTTGAGCATTTCGGAAAACCCGATGATGGCGTTCAGGGGCGTGCGGATGTCGTGGGAGACGGTGGAGAAGAAGTAGGATTTCGCGCGGGCCTTTTCGAGTTCGTGCTCGTGTTCGCGGCGGCGGAGGACGGTGTAGAGCGCGAGCATCAGGGCGAAGGCGAGGACGGCGAGGGACACCTGCACGAAGTTGTCGCGCAGGATCGTCCCGTTGATTTTTTCCAGTTCGGTGCGGAGGATGGCGCGCCAGTCGCCGGCGTCCTCCCCGGGATGTCCGTGGACGGCGGCGTGGCGGGCGGAGATTTCGTCGAAGGCCCGGCGGGTGGTTTCGACGGTCGTTTCGCGGATCCACAGGAGCGCCATGAAGAGGATGACCGCGAGGAGGGAAATCCACACCACGGTCGATTGCCCGAAGCGGTGCGAGCGGTCGCGGCGGAACACGTGGAGGAAACAGGACAGCCCCGCGAGGCACCAGAGGACGACGACGAGGTACGAATGCGTCGCCATGAGCGAGCCGGACGCGTTGAACCCCGGCAGCACGTAGAGCGCGATCGCCGTGACGGCGAGGACGACCCCGGCGGCGCCCGTCGCGCGGGCGATCCGGTCGCCGGACGCGCGGGCGGCCCGGAAG
>JAFSUH010000140.1 GCA_017445365.1 Kiritimatiellia bacterium
CCACAATGATCCGCCCGCGGGACAACCCGCCCAGGGCTCAGGCGAGGGCGCCGAAGGGGACGGCCCAGAAGCCTTCGCCGAAGCGGAGTGTCTGGTTTCCCGAATGGAGGACAATGCCGGTGAAGGGAATGCCGGACGTGTTCGTGGCGAACCACTTGAGATGCCGGAAATCGCCCGGGGAGACCTGTCCGGCCTTCACCTCGATTCCGAGCACCGCGCCGTCGGGACGCTCCACCATGAAATCGATTTCGTGGCCGCGCCCGTCCCGGTAATGCGAGAGGACGATGCCGTCGGCGGCATCGGCTTCGGCGGCAATTTGCTGGTACACCCACGTTTCGGCGAGTTTGCCGCCGCGGTTCGGGTCCATGTACACCTGCTCCTCGTCCCAGCCGAGGACGCCGGCCACGAGCGCGGTGTCCGTCGCCAGCCACTTTCCGCGGCGTCCCAGGAGGGGATAGTCGCCGCGCGACCAGGCGGGGAGTTCGTCGAACAGGTAGAGGGCCTTCAGCGCCTCGGTGTAGTTGCGGGCGGTCGCCTTGGAAACTGCCGTCCGGGCGGCCAGTTCGTCGATGGTCACGAACTGCGCCGTGTGGGCGAGCAGCCACCGGGCCGTTGCGCGCAGGACGGGCAGCTTGCGGATTTCCGTGACGTCGCGGACGTCCTTTTCCAGCAGATCGCCGAGGTAGTCCCTCATCCAACGGGAACGGTCGGCCTGGGGGTACCCGAGCGGCTCCGGGTAGCCGCCCAGGAAGGCCAGGTGGATGACGCCCCGCTTGTCCAGCTCCGGGTAGGAGTCCCGGAAACCGCGCGCGAAAGCCGTCTCCAGGAATCCCGGCCCGCGTCCGGCGATTTCGCCCTGCGCCAAGGTCCGCAACCGGATGCGCCCCAACCGCCCGGCGAGCGAATCCCGCACGGCCTTGGCGAAGCGGAGGTTGGAGCTGCCGGTCAGCAGGTACTGGCCGGACGAATTGTCCGCATCCACGACCATCTTGATGGCGTCGAGGATGTCGGGGACCTTCTGTGCCTCGTCGATGACCAGCGACTCGCCGGGGCGGTGCCGGACGAATCCGTGCGGATCGCTTTCCGCAACGGCCCGCACCGCCTTGTCGTCGAACGTGTAGCGCCGCGCTTGGGGCAACTCCACCACCGTCGCTAGCGTGGACTTCCCGGTCTGGCGGGTCCCGGTCAGATTCACCCCGCGCCGGAGCCGCATCATGGCTTCCAGCCGGGCCGTTTGCCATCTCTTGATCATCCGTTCCTCTTTTTCATTCCGGCGACATCCTGCCACAAGACGGTAAAAAAGGCCAGCACAAAATCGAAAAAAAGCAAATTAGGAATACGAAAAAAGATCATGTTCCATCTTCGGTCAACTTGAAATCTCCCCTTTGGAAAGCCTGGAAACATTGGAAAAATCCTTGCCATCCCGGCTTCCACGCCCCTCCCTCCCATATCCCTCCCGCAATCTTGCCTCCCTTTTTGGCTGAAATACCTCCCGCTCTCCTCCCGCGTTCCTCCCGCTTGTCCGCCCGCAGGGCGCGCCGCCCACTTGGCACTCGCCACTTGTCACTGCGATCCCATCCGCGGTCCAAGCGCGTTCCTGTCCGCGAAGCGGTTTTCATGGTTTTCAATGCATCCATCCCTCCCGTCGCCCAGCGGTGTTGCCGGGGTCTGGCTCCTTTTCTGCTGGGCTCCTTTTCTGCTGTCCCATTCACTGGAAAGGCGTGGTTTCCGCCCCAGCCAGCCGCCAGAGTGTCATCCAAAACAAAGTATAGCTTGGAAATGTCGCGACGAATCCAAAGTAGTATTTGGTTTCGCTTGACAATTCACGGGCCGGTGTGCAGAGTTCCGGCATGAACGGCATTCCCAGATCCTATTCGGACATCGTGCGGCGGCATCTTGCGAAAGAGAGGCAGATGCTTTTTCTTTCCGGCCCGAGGCAGGTGGGGAAAACGACGCTCTGCCGGGCGATGTCGCCCGCGTACCTGAACTGGGACATCGCGCGCGACCGGGAATTGATTCTTTCCGGCGAGGAGGCGGTTGCCGCCAAGGCGGGGGCGGAGGTGGCGCGGCCGGACAAGGCGGTCCTCGTCCTGGACGAAATCCACCGGTTCCCCGGATGGAAGCGGTTTTTGAAAGGGCTTTTCGACGGATGGGAGGACCGACTCAAGATCATCGTGACCGGCTCCGCGCGCCTGGACGTCTACAAGCGCGGCGGCGACAGCCTGATGGGGCGCTACTTTCCCCACCGCATGCATCCGCTTTCCGTCGGCGAGCTGTTGCGGCCCGTCTGCCCGGAGGAGGTTTTGTCCCCGCCGCGGGAGCTTGGGCGGTCCGAATGGGAGGCGCTGTGGACGCTCGGCGGATTCCCGGAACCTTTTTCCCGCGGGGAAGCGGCGTTTCTCGCGCGGTGGAGGCGTTTGCGGTTCGGGCAACTTGTCCGCGAGGACATCCGCAAGGAAACGGCGGTCCGCGAACTGGACCAGATCGAGGCGCTGGCGCGCATCCTGTCCGTCCGCTCGGGCGAACAGCTCACGTGGGCGTCGCTCGGCAAGGAGGTCCAGGCAAGCGAAGTGACGGCGCGGGCGTGGGTGGCCGTGCTGCAATCGTTTTTCTTCGGATTCCTCGTCAAGCCGTGGTCGAGGAATGTCGCGTCCGCCATCCGCAAAACGCCGAAATGGTATCTCCGCGATTGGTCGGGCATCGCGGACGGCGGCAAGCGGGCCGAAACGATGCTGGCGTGCCACCTGCTCAAGGCCGTCCACATGTGGACCGACTTGGGGCTGGGCGAATTCGACCTTTTCTACGTGCGGACCCGCTACGGCCGGGAAGTCGATTTCCTGGTGTCGAGGGACGGCGAACCCTGGTTCCTGGCCGAATGCAAGAGCGCCGACACGTCCATTTCCCCCGCGATGAAGAGTCTCCAGAAAGAAATCGGTGTGCCGCACGCCTTCCAAGTCGTGTTCGACCTTCCATACGCGGAAACCGACGTTTTCGGGTTGGACCGCCCCGTGGCGGTATCGGCCCGCACCTTCCTTTCGCAACTGCCATGATGCCCCCCCCAATCTCTCTCCCGCAATTTGTCCGCCCCCAGGGCGCGCCGCCATTCTTGTCTCCTCCTTCTTGCTCCGCATTCCAGACTGCATTATGGTTTGGTTCTGACCATTGCAGATTTATATATGGAATGGTGTTGACGGTTGAGGGAAGGCGGGGCAAGATGTGGACATGCAAGAGATTCCAAGATTGTACACGGATGTGGTGAGGCGGCATTTGGAGCGGGACCGGCAGATGGTTTTCCTGTCGGGGCCCCGCCAGGTGGGCAAGACGACGCTTTGCGGAAAGGTGGGAACGGTGCGGCTCAACTGGGACAACGGGACGCAGCGGCGGATCATCCTGGGCGGGGAGGAGAAGGTGGCAGCGTTCGCGGAACTGGACCGGGAGCGGGCCAGGACGCCGGTGCTGGTGTTGGACGAGTTGCACCACCATCCGGGATGGAAGCGGTTTTTGAAGGGGTTTTTCGACGAATACGGGGAGCGGGTGAAGGTGGTGGTGACCGGATCGGCTCGGCTGGACGTGTACAAGCGGGGCGGAGACAGTTTGATGGGGCGGTATTTCCCGTACCGGATGCATCCGCTGTCGGTGGGGGAGCTGGCGCGGCCCGTGCAACCGGAGGCTGTAACGGCGCCGCCGGGGTATCCCGGAGAAGAGGCTTGGGAGGGGTTGTGGCGGTTCGGGGGCTTTCCCGAGCCGTTCGCGAAGGGGGAGGCGGGGTTTTACGGGCGGTGGCAACGGCTGCGCTTCGAGCAGCTCGTCCGGGAGGACATCCGGAAGGACACGGCCATACGGGGACTGGACCAGATGGAGACGTTCGCGCGAATCCTCGCGGAGCGTTCCGGGGAGCAACTGGTGTGGGCATCGCTGGGGGCGGAGGTCCAGGCGAACGAGGTCACGGCCAAGAATTGGACGGCGGTGCTGGAATCGTTCTTTTTCGGGTTCCGGGTGCCGCCGTGGGCGCGGGGCGTGGCGGGGGCGTTGCGCAAGACGCCGAAATGGTATCTCCGCGACTGGGCGCGGGTGGCGGACCGGGGCAAGCGCTGCGAAACGATGCTGGCGTGCCATCTGCTCAAGGCCGTGCAGTTGTGGACGGATTTGGGGTTCGGGGAGTATTCGCTGCATTACGTGAGGGACAAGGGGGGACGCCACGAGGTGGATTTCCTGGTCGCGAAGGACGGGAAGCCCTGGTTGCTTGCCGAATGCAAGGCCTCCGACACGACGTTGACCCCGGCCTTGGCGGAGTTCGGACGCACGCTGGGGGCGAGACATGTCCTGCAGACAGTGTTCGATTTACCCTACGAGGAGATTGATTGTTTCGGCTTGGAGCGCCCCGCTGTCGTGCCGGCCAGGACATTCCTGGCACAACTGCCATGACAAGTGGAAAGTGACG
>JAFSUH010000014.1 GCA_017445365.1 Kiritimatiellia bacterium
AAATGGAAGTAATTGATTTTTCAATGAAAAACAAGGCTCTTCTTCATAATCTGTGCGTAACTCGTGCGTAGAAATCGACGAACGAACCAGTTGAAAAACCTTGTACGTCCGTCAAAAGGCGCATGGCCGTGTTTCTCGTTTCGTGGCGCGGATTCTACCACACCGCGCCGCAAATCGGAAGTCCCTTGCGCGTGGCGGAGTCAGTCCGCGGAATGGATCGCCCGGAGACCGACGGGGTTGTCGACGAGATCCATCGCTACGCGCCCCTCGCTCGCACCACCGCTCCGCGCCGGCGCGGCGACGGTCGCAGCCCGCTTCGCCCGGCGAATGGCGAGCGCCCGGCATCCATTCAGCATTCAGCACTCAGCATTCAGCATTGCCCGCGCGTTGCGCGGGCCGTTTCGCCCGGCCAATGGCAATCGCCCGGCATCCATTCAGCATTCAGCACTCAGCATTCAGCATTCAGCACTCAGCATTCGGCATTCGGCATTGCCTCCGCCCCCACGCGATCATCTTGCGTCCGTTCGGGTCGCTCCCGAACAGCTCGACGATGCAGGCCAGTCCCCGCCCGCCAGTGTTCCCGCCGTTATCCATACACCGTAGAGGTGCTGCAATGGGCTTGAAATTGTATTTTTTCGATTTCGAGCCCAGAATTGGATTGACAAAACCGAGCATTTCCGATAGATTTACGCACATCAGACCGCGAATGCGGGAAACCGGAACGGGAGAACATCGATGTTTTTCGGACGCAATGGACAACTGGAAGAACTAGCGGATCTCTGGGAGAAGGATGCAGCATCGCTCGTGTCCTGTCAGGGACGCCGGCGCATCGGCAAGAGCCGGCTCGTCGAAGAGTTTGCGCTCCGCAGCGGGGCGCGCTTTCTCGCCATTGCCGGACTCCCGCCCCAGCCCGAGATGGACAACGGGGACCAGCTCAAGGCGTTCGGGCGCCAGCTTGCCGAGCAAACCGGCCGCCCGGACGAAACGCCGCCGAATTGGACCCGTGCGTTCCGAATGCTGGACGAACGGCTCGACAACCGCCGGAAGACCGTGGTGTTGCTGGACGAAATCTCGTGGCTCGGCGGATACGATCCGAACTTTCCGGGCGAGTTGAAAAACGCCTGGGACATGCTGTTCCGCAAGCGCAGGAAGCATGTGTTCGTGATCTGCGGATCCGTGTCGTCGTGGATTTCGGAAAACATCCTGAACAACACCGGTTTTGCGGGGAGGATCTCGCTGCAGATCGTCCTTCCCGAATTGCCGCTGAAAGACTGCGTCCGCTTTTGGGGGAAGACGGCGGACCGGCTTGCGACGCGCGAAATCTTCGACGTTCTTTCCGTGACCGGCGGCGTGCCGAAATACCTGGAGGAGATCAAGCCGTCCCGCTCTGCGGAAGAGAACATCGCACGGCTCTGCTTCCGGCCGTCGGGAACGCTTTTCCGGGACTTCGACCAGATTTTCGCCGACGTCTTCGGCGAGCGCGCGGCGACAAAGCGCGCGATTCTGCATGCGCTCGCGGCGGGGCCGCGGACGGGGCAGGAACTTGCCGCGGCGCTCCAAGTCGGACGCAACGGGCACCTCTCGTCGCACCTGGACGAACTGGAGCTTGCCGGGTTCGTGGCGAAGGATTCCGGACTCAACCCCGAAACGGGGAGGGCCGCCCGCCAGGACCGTTACCGTCTCCGCGACAACTACACGCGCTTCTACTTGCGCTACATCGAACCGCGGACCGCGGAAATCAAGGCGGGGCTGGTCCAGGCGGCGCCTCTGGAAACCCTCCCGGGATGGGACTCCGTACTGGGGCTCCAGTTCGAGAACCTCGTGCTCAACCAGGTGACGGAACTTCTCCCGCTCGTCGGACTTGGCGGCCTACCGGTGCTCTCCGCGGCTCCGTGGCGGACCCGCGGCAAGGGAAAGGGGGCCGGCGTCCAGATCGACCTTCTCGTCCAGACGCGCAAGTCCGTCTGCGTCGTGGAAATCAAGCGCCGACGCCGCATTGGCGAGGAGGTGGAGGCCGAAGTGGCGCGGAAGGTCAGGGCGCTTCACGTCCGACCGGGCGTCTCCGTCCGGACCGCGCTGGTCTACGAAGGGGAACTGGCGCCCGTCGTCCGCGGCAACGGCTATTTCGACGCCATTGTTCCCGCGAGCCGCCTCCTCGGACTGGATTGACCATCATCCCGTCACGCCCGCGCGGGCGCAGGCCCTGCGCCATTCGATGGTTTCCCCCCGATCCGCCCCGACTCGCCCGCGCGTGCGCGAGCCATAAGGCCGCCGCCGGCGTGGCGGGGTCGCCCCGCCACGCCGTGCAAGGCCCCGGACC
>JAFSUH010000141.1 GCA_017445365.1 Kiritimatiellia bacterium
CATTTCGTGATTCGTCTCGGCGGACGGGTGGAACTGGGAGGCGGGAAATGACCCTCGGCAACATCCTGGCGCTCGCGGCCTGTTCCGCCATGACCGTGATCGGCGTGTTCCTGGCCGTCCAGGTGGGGCGCTGGATCGGCGGCCGGGAACGGCTCGAAGAGGAACGCCTGCGCCGGGACATCCGCTGACGGCCTATCCGGTAGTGCGCGGACCCTTTTCGCTCATTTCGTCCCACCCTTTTCCCTCATTTCGCGCGTTTGCATGGAGTTGCTGGAAGGCAGGAAGGGGCTGCCCCGGGCGGAACGGAAGCTGTCGGGCGAAATCGCCGCCGCCACGGAGGCAACGGCATCGTCGCCTGCTTTCCGCGAATTCGACAGCCGTCGGTTCCTCACCCACGCGGCGGGACGGCCCATCCGCACGGTCGTGCGCATCAAGGAAACGGGACGCGATGTCTTCGGGACGGGGCGCGCCATTCCCGCCGAACTGGCATCCGCCCCCGCCTGCTCCGCACCTTGCAATCCCCGACGCGCCGCCGGAAAGCCGTTGTCCGCTGGAAAGAAGGGTATTTCCCGGGGCTTGCCGGGTGTTGCCTGCCGGTTTCGGTAACTTGCGGGTTCTCTTGGGGCTCGGGCTATCGCTCTTTTCGTGGCAAAATGCGTTTGGGCCGCAGCAGGTGCTACAGGCGGAAGAGCGCGCCCATCTTCTTGCCGAGGAGGAGGCTGGCGCCGACGAGGGTCGTCGCGAGGAACGCCATCGCCCAGACGCCGAGGGCCGAAGCGACGTACGGGCCGCTCCCCAGAAGCTGGAACAATTCGTAAACCGCTTTCGTGATGGGCATGTAGTCCGCCTGCTGCGCGAGCATGAGCGAGTCGCTCACTTCCAGCATGCTGAAGGCGAACGTGAGGAGGCCGCCCGCAATCAGGTTCGCGGTGATGAGCGGGAACGTCACCCGCCGCAGGGTCGTCGCCGCGCCCGCGCCCAAATTGTGCGCGGCCTCTTCGTAGGTCTCGCTCGTCTGCTCCAGCCCCGCGACGGCGCTCCGGACCATGTACGGCATCCGGCGGACCGCGTAGGCGATGACGAGGAAGAGCGTCGGGTTCGTCCTCACGTCCACCAGCTGCGCCCACCACGGCACGCCCGCGAACGCCTTCTGGTTGGCAAGCCAGCTCGACACCGCGATGAACCCGAACGCCATCACGAGGCCCGGCACCGCGAGGGGCAGCATCGAAAGCGCGTCGAGGAAGCCGCGGAACCGGAGGCGGCTGCGCACCACGACGAAGGCGATGCCCAAGCCCAGCGCCGTGTCCGCGACCACCGCGCACGCGGCGAAGAGGACCGAGTTTTTGATGGAAGAAATCGTGAGCGGATGCGCAAGCGCTTCGAGCCAGTTGCTCCCGGTCCATGCGGCGGGGAGGACGGTGCCGTACCAGCTGCCGGGAACGGAGAAACTCGTGAAAATCACGCCGAGATGCGGGAGGAGCGCGCAGAAGACGACGAGGGCGTACGGCAGGGCCGCCGCGGCGGCGGCAAGCCCGCGCAAGGGGCGCGGCGCCTTCGCGACGGCGGCCTTGGGAGCAACGGCGAGGTGGCCGCGGGCGAAGAGGAGGCGCGAAAGCGCGTAGAGCGAGACGGAGGAAAAGAGGACGACGCTCGTCAGGGCGTACGGGAAAGGGCTCTTGCCCACGTCGCGCAAGGCGTCGTAGATCTGCACCGGGGCGCACCGGGTGAAGTTCATGATGAGCGGCGTCCCCAGCTCCGTGAAGCTCCAGATGAAGATGAGCGTCCCGCCCGCGAAAAGGCCCGGCGCGGCGAGCGGGAGGACGATGCGAAAGAGGCGCGTCGCGCGGCCCGCGCCGAGGTTGGCCGCGGCTTCCTCGCAGGCGGGGTCGATGTTGGCGAGCGCCGCGGAGGCGTTGAGGTAGAGGATCGGGTAGAGCGCGAGGGACTGGAGGAGGACGACCCCGCAGAACTGCCCGCCGCCGAGCCAATCGACCGGGCCGAGGCCGAGGAGCGCGTTCAAAACGCCGTACGCGCCGAAAATCTGCTGGAAGCCGATGGCGCCGACGAAGGGCGGAAGGATCATGGGGAGAAGCACGAGCGCGGAGAGGAGGCGCTTGCCCGCGAAGTCGAACTGGTCTCCGATCCAAGCGAGGGGGACGGCGATGCACGCGGAGCAGAAAGTGGTGCCCAGCGCGATGAAGAGGGAATTGCGGAGGCCTTGGAGGTAGACCGCGTTCCGGAAAACGGCGAGGACGGGGCGGAGGGTGGGACGGCCGTCCACCCAGAATCCGCCGCGCAGGACCAGCCAGAGCGGCACGGCGAAAAGGACGCCGAGAAGGAGAGAGAGGAAGGCGGAGAGAAGGATGGCGGAGCGGGTTCTCACGTCCCCCACCCTACCACGCCCGGCGGCGGAAAGCCACCGTCCGCTCCGCCGCGCCGCGCGTCCCGGTTTCCCGTCCCGCGCGTTGGGGTTTGCCATGCGGCGGGGGAAATGCTATCTTCACGCGGCAAAGCGAGGATTTTCCCATGACTTCTTCCCCTTTGCACCCTGCCGACTTTCCCCTGGCCCTGACGTACGACGACGTGCTGCTCCTCCCGCAGTATTCCGAAGTCCTCCCCGGGCAGGTCTCCCTCGCGGCGCGCTTCTCGCGCAACATCGATTTGAAGATTCCCCTCGTCTCCGCGGCCATGGACACCGTCACCGAGTCCGCCGCCGCCATCGCCATCGCCCAGCAGGGCGGCATCGGCGTCATCCACAAGAACTTCTCCCCGGACGCGCAGGCCGCCGAAGTCGAAAAGGTCAAGAAATTCGAAGCGTGGATGATCCTCTCCCCCGTCACCGTCGCCCCCGGCGCGACCTTGCGCGACGTCGCCGCCATCACCGAAAAGTTCCACATCACCGGCGTCCCCGTGGTCGAAGCCGACGGCACGCTCGCGGGCATCCTCACCTCCCGCGACATGCGCTTCGAGGAAGACCTCTCCCGCCTCGTCCGCGACGTGATGACCCCGCGCGCGCGGCTCGTGACCGCGGGTGAGGACATCACCCTCGAAGAGGCGAAGAAGGTCCTCCACCAGCACCGCATCGAAAAGCTCCCCGTCGTGGACGCGGAAGGGAAGCTCAAGCGCCTGATCACCATCCGCGACATCAAGAAGAAAATCGACTTTCCCGACGCGAACAAGGATTCCTTCGGCCGCCTCCGCGTCGCCGCGGCCATCGGCGTGGGCGAAAAGGAACTGCGCCGCGCCGAAGCGCTCGCCGCCGCGGGCGCGGACGCGCTGGTCGTCGACACCGCCCACGGCGACTCGGTCCGCGTCCTCGAAATGGTGCGCGCGGCCAAGGCCGCGCTCGGAAACAAGGTGGACGTCCTCGCGGGCAACGTCGCCACGCCGGAAGGCGCGAAGCACCTGATCGACGCGGGCGCGGACGGCGTCAAGGTCGGCATCGGGCCGGGGAGCATCTGCACGACGCGCGTGGTCGCGGGCATCGGCGTCCCGCAGCTTTCGGCGGTGCTCGCCTGCGCCGCGGTCTGCCGCGAAGCGGGGGTTCCGTGCATCGCCGACGGCGGCATCCACTATTCCGGCGACGCGACCAAGGCCCTCGCCGCGGGGGCGAACACGGTGATGATCGGAAGCCTCTTGGCCGGGTGCGAGGAGTCGCCGGGCGAAACGGTGCTCTACAAGGGGCGCAGCTACAAGGTGTACCGCGGGATGGGGTCCCTGGGCGCGATGGTGCTCGGCGGCAAGGAGCGCTACGGGCAGGGCGACGTCACCGAAACGCGCAAGCTGGTGCCGGAGGGCATCGAAGGGCAGGTGCCGTACCGCGGGCGAATGGCGGACGTGCTCTACCAGCTGCTCGGCGGCATCCGCTCGGGCATGGGCTACTGCGGGGCGGCGACGCTCGAGGAGTTGCACGCGAAGGCGAAATTCGTGCGCATGACGGCGGCGTCGCTGCACGAGAGCCACCCGCACGACGTGATGATCACGAAGGAAGCGCCCAACTACTACCAGAACCTCTAGGGTCCTCCGGACCCGTTGCTTGCGGCGGCTCCGCGCGACTGCGCCGCACGTGCCGCGCTTCCGTTTCCGCGCCGCGCCCGGAAGGCATTTTGCCGATGTCCGGCAAAAGCGGGCCGTTTTTGCCGGACATCGGCAAAACGGCCGTTGCGCGCGATCACCCGGCGAAATTGAGGAAGAAGGTGATGGCGAGGGAGTTGATGAAATCCGCGAACATGCCCCCGACGATGGGAACCAGCAGGTACGCTTTCACCGACGGCGCGAACTTTTCCGTCACCGCCTGCATGTTCGCCATCGCGTTCGGCGTCGCTCCCATCCCGAACCCGCACGTCCCCGCCACGAGCACCGCCGCGTCGTAGTCCCGCCCCATCGCGTGGAACACCACCCACCGCGCGAAGAGGTACATCAAAAGCGCCTGCGCGGAGAGCATCGCCACCAGCGGCAGCGCCAGCGCCGCCAGCTGCCAGAGCTTCAGGGTGATCATCGCCACCCCCAGGAACAGCGAAAGGCAGATTTCGCCCAGGTCGCCGATTTCCCCCATGTGCACGTGCCACCGGCCCGTCATTTCGCCGAGGTTGCGCATCGCCGCGGCCGCGAGCATCGCGCCGATGTACACCGGAAATGTCAGCCCCGTCTTCGAAAGCAGCAGCGACACCACCGTCCCGATGCCCGCCGCGAGCAGCAGCTGGTAGGCCGCCGGCGCGTACATCGAAACCGCCCGGCGGTGCTTCCTGCGGTCTTCGACGAGCAGGCTGTCGTCCTCCGGCTGCACGGTCGAAAGCAGGTTCTTCCTTCCGATCAGGCGGTTCGCGAGCGGCCCTCCCATGAGCGAGCCCGCCACGAGGCCGAAGGTCGCCGCCGCGGTCGCGAGCGTCGTCGCCCCCGTCACGTTCATGTCCTCCAGGAGCGGCCCGAACGCGCCCGCGGTCCCGTGGCCGCCGACCATCGCGATCGAACCGGTGCAAAGCCCGATCAAAGGCGACACCCCCAGCGGCTTGGAAAGCGCCACGGCGACGCCGTTCTGGAGGACGATCAAGAGTCCCACCACCGCAAGAAACCCCGCCAGCCCCTTCCCGCCGCTTTTCAGCACCTTCAGGTTCGCCTGGGACCCGACGGAGGTGAAAAACAGCACCATGCAGATCGTCCGGAACGTTTCGTCGAAGGCGAATTCCACCGTTTTCGTCAAATAGAGCGCGCATGTCGCGCAAGCGGCGAGGAGGCCGCCGACCACCGGCGAGGGAATGCAGAACGTGCGCAGGAACTTGACCCTTTTCTTGAGCGCTTCGCCGAGATGGAGGGCCAGCACCGCGATCGCGAGCGTCTGGAACATGTCGAAGGCGATGCGGCGGCGCGCGCGTTCCGCGGCGGCGGGCGGCGTTTCCCCCGCCGCGGGAACGGAAATCCCGCGCGAAGCGAACCACGCGACCGCGCCGTCGTGGAAGGGGGCGGCGATGCCCTCGGGGGAGGGCTTTTCCACGAGGCCGAAAGTCCGCGGCAACTTGTCGGAGTTTCCGTAGACGGCCGACAGGATCCGCCCGGCTTCCGCCGCCCCCACGTCGGCGCGCGCGACGAGGAGCGCCAAGATGCCGAGCGTCGGAACGGGGGCGCTCACCCCGGGGTACACGCCGGAGGGGATTTCCATTTTCCGGAAGCGCGAGCCGGGCGCCAGCAACACGTCCTGCGCCCGTCCGTCCAGGGGAAGCAGGCGGACGCGCTTTTTCGCGGCGAGCGCGGAAATCGCCGGGGTCGGCACGCCGGCGGTGCAGAAAAACGCGTCGATTTCGCCGCGCTCCAGCGCTTTCGCCGCGTCGGCATAGGAGAGGTAGACCGGCTCGATCCCGTCGAGCGAAAGGCCGTAGGAGGCGAGGATGCCCACCGCGTGGGCGAAGGCGCCGGAGTCCGGCTCGCCGACGGACACGCGCCTGCCCGCGAGGTCGCCGACGGATCGGAGGGGGCCGGCGGCGTCCACGACGATCTGGCACGCCTCGGTGAAAAGGCCCGTGAGCACGCGCACGCCGGAGACGGGACCGCCCGGCGAGAAACTTCCCTTTCCGGCAATCGCGTCCTGGAAGACGTCTTCCTGCTCGACGGCCAGTTGCACCAGGCCGCCGGCGAGGAGGCGCATGTTGGCGGCGGAACCGGCCGTGGCAAGGACCGCAAGCGGGGGCGTGTCGTCCGACCGGGCCGCGATCAGGTCGCGCAGGGCCTCGCCCCAGGCGAAATACACCCCGCCCTTCCCGCCGGTGCCGAGCCGGAGGGCGGGCGCGCGGGCGGCGGAAGCGGAAACCGCGAAAGCGGAAAGGAGAAGGAACGCGGCCAGGAGGGAGCGGGGAGATTTCATGTCCGCAGGGTAGCGGCCCGCCCCCGGCGCACGCGAGAGAAAAGTTTCCGCGCTAGCGAAGGCCGAGCTCGCGGAGAAGGCGCTTGAAATCGGCGGGGAGGGGCGAGACGGCGAAGACCGTTTTCCCCGTCTCCGGATCGGGGAAGCCCAGCCGCGCGGCGTGCAGCATCTGCCGGGGCACCGCGGCGAACGCCCGCGAGGCCTGCGAGAAATACCGCCGGTCCCCCAGCACCGGGAAGCCCGCCGCGAGCAGGTGCCGCCGGATCTGGTGCGTCCGGCCCGTGTCGATCTTGACCGCCAGGTGGCACGCGCGCGGCGCGGCGAACCGGCGCGCAAGCACGCGCACCGCGCTTTCCGCCGCCTGGCCGTCCAGCGGCCGCGAAACCGCGAACGCGTCCTTTTCGGGAACGCCCGCGGCCAACGCGCGGTACACCTTGGTCACGCGCCCTTCCTCGAAGGAGGCGACGAGCGCCCGGCGCGTCGCTTCGTCTTCGGCGAAGAGGAGGCAACCGGTCGTGTCGCGGTCCAGCCGGTGCACCGCGGCGATGGCGGGGTTGCCCGTCGTCTCCCGGAGCAGGCTTTCCGCCGACCGTTCGCCCGTCGCCGTCATCCCGCAGGGCTTGTCGACGACCCGCCAGCCCTTCCCTTCCGCCAGCACCGCGAGTTCCTTCGCCCGCCCCTCCGCACCGCCTTCCGGCACGGCCGCCCCCGCGATTTCGACGGCATCGCGCACCTCCAGCGGGTGGCGCGCCATCCAGATGCGCCGCCCGTTGACGAACACCCGCCGCTCGTCGACGATTTTCTTCGCCGCGCGCCGCGAAAGGCCGAGCGCCTCCGCGAGGTGGGCCTGCAACTCCACGCCGTTGCGCTTGACGCGCGGGAGCGCCTGCAAGCGGGGCTTTCCGTTCATGGCCCGGGTTCCGGCAACTTGCGCCGCGACCCGCGGGCGGCGGCGCGTTCCTTCGCGCGGCGGCGGCGCAGGACCATCCAAAGGACGCACGAGAGGAGGAAGCAGGCGAATCCGGCGGAGAGGAGGGCGGCGGAGAGGGGGTCCGCCCCGTGCACGCCGCGTCCCCGTTCGTGCAGGCTCGCGAAGAGCCCGGCGATGGCGAAGCCGTACCCCGCGAAACGCGAAACCAGGTAGAGCCAGACGATCATGACGGATCCGCGGTCGCGGCGGCGAAGGCGCCGTAAATCGCTTCGTCGCCGGGCATGGCGCGCAACACGGCCTTGAAGGCGGGCTCGCGCAGGGCGAAGGAAATGCGGCTCAAAAGGTGCAGGTGGATGCGCACCGTCGGCGTCAGGAGGACGAAC
The DNA here is from genome assembly GCA_017445365.1 of Kiritimatiellia bacterium. GTDB lineage: Bacteria > Verrucomicrobiota > Kiritimatiellia > CAIQIC01 > Lenti-01 > RGIG3480. The sequence continues at coordinate 7,670 of JAFSUH010000141.1, forward strand.
AGCCGGTCCACGCGCTTGCCGTCGAGGGCGTGGAATTCGATGGGCTCCGCGAGCGAGCAGAGCATCGCGAGGGGGCTGGAAACCTCGAGCACGGCGGGGTTGCGGACGTGGGGGATGGCCACCCCGTCGCCGACGCCGGTGGACTGGAGGTTTTCGCGCGCGAGCATCGTGTGGAAGAGGAGATCCCGGTCGATGTTCTCGGGAATCGCGGCGATGCGGGAGACCTCGCGGAGGACGTCTTCGACGGTGGCGCCGCGGAGGCCGCGGTGGATGCCGCCGGCGCGCAGGGCATCCGCGGCCGTGGGGAGCGCGGCATCGGCCGGGGGGTCTTCCGCGGCGAGGTTGGAGGAGAAATTCAGGCGCTTCCCGCTGGCCCACTCGAAGAGCATGGCGCGGTTGATGCGGTACTGGCCGGCGACGCGGTAGGCGGGAAGGCCCGCGCCTTGGATCCAGCGGTAAATGGTTTTGTCGGCGACCTTGAGGGCCTGGGCAGCGTCTTTGACGGTCATTTGCATGGGGGAGCCTCCCGGGACGTGGGAACGGGCGCATCCTAGCGCACCCGGACCGTTTTGCCACGGAAAAAAGACGGGGCGGGCGGAAGGAGCGCTCCCGGCGCGTCAATCCGTCCCGAGGACGCGGTAGAAGCCCTGTCCGCCGCCCGCGGGAATGGGCGCTTCGAAGGCCAGCGGCCCGTCCTCCTCCGCCGTCACGGAAAGCACCGTGGTCCAGACCGCTCCCGGTCCCAGGCTCCCGCACCATTGCAGCTCGTACGTCTTCCCCGCCTCCGCTTCGATGGCGAAGTCCAGGCTCTCCGCCGCGCGGCCTCCCCTCCCCCGGGTCCGGTCGAGTTCCGGCCCGGCCGGTTCTTCCGGCACGATTTCCTCCCAGCGCGCGAACAGGGTCCGGTCCCCGGTGACAAGGAAGGTGGCATCGATCCGGCTGCCGCCGGTCTTCGAGGGGAACCAGCCGAGGAAGCGGAAACCCTCCCGCGCCGCCTCCGGCAAGGTCCCGATGGCGGCCCCCTTCGCGACGACCTTGCTCTTCGTCGCGCACGTCCCGCCGTCGGCGTCGAACGTCACCGTGCAAACCGCCTGCCATCGGGCGTACAGCGTGCGGTTCTTCGTGATTTTCGTCGTGGCGGCGACCTTGCTCCCGCCGCTTTTCGCGGTGTACCACCCTTCCAGGCGGAATCCGGCGCGGGTCGCGCCGGGCAACGTCCCGACGGCCGCGCCTTTCGCCACGGTCCGCGTCTTCGTCGCGCAGGTCCCGCCGTTGGCGTCGAACGTCACGGTCCGGACGGCCTGCCAATGCGCGTACAGCGTGCGGTTCTTGTCGATCTTGGTCTTTTCGGAGACCTTGTTGCCGCCCTTTTTGGCGGTGTACCAACCGAGGAGGCGGCAACCGCTGCGCGTCGCGCTTGGCAACGTCCCGATGGCGGCACCCTTCGCGACGAGCTTGCTCTTCGTCGCGCACTTGCCGCCGTTGGGGTCGAACGCCACGGTCCGGAGGGCCTGCCAGTGCGCGTACACCGTCCGGTCGGAGGAAAACTTCGTCGTTGCCGCGATTTGCTTGCCGCCGCTTTTGGCGGTGAACCAGCCGAGGAACCGGCATCCGGCGCGCTTCGGGACGGGCAGCTTGCCGGCGGCTTGGGCGTACGGCACCGCGCGCGTGGCGGGAACGCCGCTTCCGCCGTTGGCGTCCAGCCGGAGGGTGACGAACGAAAGGACGATGTTGTTGGCGGGCGAATTGCCGGCAAAAAGCATGTTGGTCGGGCAGGACGCCTTCACGCCGTCCTTGACGGCGGTCGCCGTGAAGTTGACGGTGTTGTCGGCGGAGCGTCTTGCGACGAACGCGTAGATGCCGTTGGTGCCGGTCGTGGCCGTCTGGCCGTCCGACAGGGTCACCTTGATGCCGGGGAGCGGCTTGTCGAAGCGGTCCACGACGCGGCCGGAGAAGACATCGCCCTTCTTCGCGGGGAAGACGTTGTAGACAAAGCCGCGGATGGTGTCGAATCCGTAGCCGCCCGCGGCCAAATCGGGCGGCGCGTACCAGGCCGTGCAGGTGTCGTCCTTGGCGCCCCAGCCGAAATTGACGTGGAGGAAGAAATCGGTTTCCGAATACCCGTAGCCGTCGGCGAGCACGGCGTGGCCGGAGCCTCCCGCCTCTTCGCCGATGGAGAGCACGACGGGGCTTCCCGCCTCCAGGGAAGGGATGACCTGTTTCTTGAAGTGCGGGAGGCCCCATCCCATCAGGCCGGTTCCGTACAGGTGGCTTGCGGCGTTGGCGTACCCGAAATCCCGCACGAGCGCCGTCGCGCCGTCGAGGGTGATCGCGCCGCTCCCCGCTTCGCTCCAGTCCATCTGCACGGTGACGCCCACGTCGTAGAGGAGCTTGCCGATGGCCTTCCGTTGCGCGAGCGAGGCTTTCTTCCAAGGTTTTGCGGGCATTTTGCCCCAATCGTACGTGCCGCCTTTCATCTTCATGGCCTTGTCCTTGCCGTCGACGGTGCAGGTGTAGGTCGCGGCCTTGACGGCCTTGGCCGGGTGCCGGTAGTACTGCATCAGCTGCCCGATGGCCGTCGCCACGCATCCGCAGGGGTAGTGGTTCGGGGTGTAGTAGTTGTAGCACCAGTCGGAGGAATCCAGCGCCGCGGAGGCGGTTTCCTGGTTCCAGCGGGCGGCCACCATCGGCTCGACGCGGATGTCCCAGAGCGCGACGGATTTGGTTTTCGAGGCCTTGTCCTTCGCCGCGGCGGCGAGGAGCGCCGCCCACTTGCGCTGCGGGGCGGTCGCCTCCGCCGCGGCGCGTCCCGTCTTCCCGGCGTTCTTCTTGCCGCGGGTCACGCCCGCGGCGGCTTCGCGAAAGGCGATGTCGCCGCGCAAGAGCGTCCAGAAGGGATTGCGCGGATCGGCGGAAGGGCCCTTGCCTTCGGAGGAAAACGCGAGGACGGGTTCGATGCGGTCGTCGGAGGAGAGGACGACGAAGCCGCCGCCGTTGATTTTGGCGACGAGGACGCGCGCCCCGCTTGCGGCATCGACGAGGGTTTCGACGGCGGACACGGTTCGTCCGGCGGGGAGAACGCCTTCCGCGAACCCGCGGGAAATCCACGCCTCGGCGGCGCGTGCGGCCTGGGAGGGGGAAATGTCCGCGGCAAGGGCGGAAACGGCGAGGAGGACGGGGAGGAGAAACGGAAGGAAGCGTTTCATGGCGGGGCCGGGGTTGGAGTGGACGTGATGCGTGCGGACGCGGACATCATGCCCTCCCCTCCCCCGCGCTTCAAGCCTTCTCTCGGGGCGGGACGGCCCGGGCGTTCCGCCCTACTTCCACGTGTAGAGCACGCTGTACGCGAGCACCGCTTCGCCGCCGGCGGGAACTTCCAGCTCCCATTCCGCGCGGTCGGACGCCGTTTTTCCGTGCGGCGCGCTTTCCTCGTTGATTTCCCAGTTCGCCCAGCGCCAGAGGTGCTCCGCCACCCGCACCGCCACGGCGGCGTCCTTGTGGTTGCGCACCTTGATTTCGAAGCGCTCGACCGCCCGGCGCAGACCCGTGTCGATTTCGAAATCGGTCTGCGTCCGCTCCGCCGCGAGGTCGAAGGCGTACCCGCCGTCCAGCCGCACCGCCTCGTCCTTCGGCGTGTGGTCGATGGCGCTTTCGCCGGTGAACTCCGGCCGACCGTCCTTCGCGTCCCGCCGGTAGAGCCGCATCTTGCCCTTGGGAAGCGGCACCCCGAGCCCGTTCGTCGCGCTGTTGCGGAGGCAAATTGCCACCGCGACCTACTTTTCGTCGTTGAGTCCCGCCCTGCGGTTCCAGTCCCCGTGTCGTCCGCGCCAGTGCCGCAACGGCTCGTAGACGTATTCCCGCTCGCCCTTCACCCCTTCCGCGCACAGGAATTCGATTTGCTTCAACTCCCCGCTCTTGAGGGTCGAACGCCGCGGCAGCGTGTAGAGGTGGAACTCGTCGAAAGCCCGCTCCTCCGGGAGCGCCATGTCGATGTCGCACTCGGGAGGGTCCATCCCGCCTCCCCATGCCAGCGGCGCTGTCGCCAGTTTCGCCACGTCGCCAGCGATGAGTTTGATGGCCGCGTCCGGGTAATCCTTCCCGGAGTCGTTCTTGATGCCCACCCACCCGGAGAAGGAAAACTCGTCGCCGCCGTCTTCGGGCGCGACGAGGTTGTAGGTCGCCTCCCACGAAAGCCCCCGCGTGAGATACGCCACTTCCACCGGCACCGTCCCCGCCTTGTCCGACCAAAGCCGCCATTCCAGCGACGGGGTGAGGAACGCCGTCGCGTCCACCCCGTCGAAGAGCGGCTGGCCCGGAAGACCGAAGCGCACGCCGTCGGCCATCTGGACGATGGGCCCCGCCTCCCGGCGCGGACCGCGGAGGAGCGTCCCCGTCTCTTCGTGCGCCGTCCCGTCTTTTTCGTCCACGCGGAAGCGGACTTCCCTGCCCTCCAGCTCGCGGAGCATGAGGTCCTGCGTGAGCGGCGCGTTGACGTAGCGCTGTTCCAAAATCTCCACGCCGAAAGCCTCGTCGCCCGTCTCGCGCAGGATGACGGAATCCGGCTCCAGCTGGCCGGACATGTCGGTCAGGCGCATCGCGTTTTCGCCCTGCCGCAAATCGAGTTCCCGTGCCTCGCGGACGCAAGCGAAAGCGCCGTTGTACACCGTGACGGCCACGTCACCGCCGTACGCCGCCGCCGTAGCCCAAACCGACAACAACACCGTCCATCGTTTCATGGGTCCCTCTTTCGGGGATGGCCGTCCGTCTTCGGACCGCCATTTCCCATCATGCCCCATCCCCTTCCCGCAAGCAAGGCGCGGAGGCTTCCGGCACTTTTGGCTGTCGCGGTAAAATCAAAACCGGAAAGCCGGATGCATCAAAACCGGAAAGCCCCCGGTTGGAGGACCTAGCGTCGGTTCGGCCAATGTCGATGCGGGCAATCCCCTCTTCTCCCCGCCCCCCCGGGGGGCGCCGCCGG
>JAFSUH010000142.1 GCA_017445365.1 Kiritimatiellia bacterium
TCACGGTTGCGCCGTTTTCCCGCTCCACCGAAACCGGCACCACCCAAGCTCCGTATTCCCGACCCGTTGCCGCCCCGGCCCATCTGGAAGGGAACTCTTCCCACGCAACCGGCCATGTCCCGGCATCCTGCACGAACGGGTCGTTTCCCGGCGTGATGCGGCGGAACGCGTTCCGGGCGATTTCCGCCCGTTCCGCCAAATCCTCTTCGCCCAGCACCACCCCCGCGTCAAACCCTTCCGTCTCCTGCGCACGGGCGCACGGCGCCCCGAACGGGAGCGCCGCCATCCAAACGGCGAGCAGAACCCGCCGCAAGCCTTTGTCAAAGGCCGCGAACGAGCCGTGTTTCCGCTGGAGACGTTTTTCCGTTACGCCGCCGCCTCCGTGTCTCCGTGCCTCTGTGTGCCCCCTTTCTCCCCCTCTCCGGTTCCAGAATCCTGTGAATCCTGTCGAAAAAACTCCGCCTCCCCGCGTCCCCGCGGCAAAATCCTGTCGTTCTTGCGGTTCATGGTTGCCCTTCCCCGTGTTTTTTCCCCTTCCCCTTCTCGCCCCGTGTCCGCCGCACCGTGTGCTTGAACTTGAGCACCGCAAAGTTCAGCTCGAACGTCGTCTCGTCTTCCGTCTTGGTCATGTCCTCGCCCAGCACGTCCGCGAGGATGTCCCCGCTCTTCTCCATCAGCGACCGCTGGGCGTAGGCCTCCTTCGCATCCGCCAGCTCCGCCATGGTCCGGGCCAGCTCCCGGATTTTCGCGAACGTCTCCACGATGGCGATGGTCGTCGCCACGGCCCTCTCCCCGTGCAAAATCGTCGCCAGCATGTACAGCCCCTTCTCCGTGAACAGGGCCGGCAACTTCACTTCCCCCCCCGTTTTTTGGCATTTTTTCAAGGAAATTCCATGAAGTCACAAATTGTGACTTCATGCCGGACCACTCCTCCGCCGTCAACCGGATGACATACCCAGCGGGGAACTTGTCCGGATTTCTGCTGACAGCCTGATTGATAGCCCGGGTTTCCACCCCGTACAACGCCGCCACGGTCGAGTCCAGCAGGCCCTTCTGCCCGCGCACCTCGACCAGCGCCTGCTGCACCTCCTCCAGGCGCACGACGACCCCGGCGGCTTTCCCTGCCGCCCGCTTCTTTCCCTTGCTCTGCATGCCCTTGGCCATCACGCCACCCCCTCCTTCTCCGTGTCTCCGCGTCCCTGCGGGGAAATCTTTGCGTTCTTTGCGGCCTTTGCGGCTTCCGTTTTCCCCCACGGAACCATGAAGCCCATTCCGATTCTCTTTTCGTTTTTCACTTTTCTCTGTTCACTCATTGCGCCACCCCTTTGGCCTTCTTGGCGTTTTTGGCACGTTTCCCCCGTGCGGGCGCTTTCCGCGCCCGCGGAGGCTTGCCCGATGCCGCACCGCCCTTCTTCCCGGTCTGCCCGGCAAGGAACCGTTCGCGGTACTCCCGGCCCAGCCGGTCGACCATCCGGGCATATCCCGCGAGCGTCCCGTCGCTTTCCGCCCAGAGTCCGCGGCGCGTCTCTTCCAACTCCAGCAAAACAGGGTCGTCGCTCATGGCAGGTCCTCCAGCAGCTTGTCGGGCGAAGTGATGAGCGGGCACCGGTATCCGGCGCCTTCCACCACGTTTTGGATGAGGGGAAGTTTTTTCCCGTTGACGATATCTTGGAAATTCCAGCTCAACAGGACATCCGCGCCATGCACCGCCGCCAGGGCGATGTGCAAGGCGTCGTCCTCCTTTTTCCTACGGACAGCCTCGACCGCCAGCAAACGCTCCGCCAGCGCGATGGCCGCGTCGGTATAGGCCCATGCCGGCAATGTTTCGATGGCCTTTTTCCTTGCCTGCGCCTTGGCGCGGTCACTCCCCCGTGCGATTTCGGTCCATACGTGGTACGACACCACGGGCGTCGCCATCCCCTCCATCCGCCGCCAGCAGGCGACCGATGCCTGGTGCCACGCCGCCTCGCGCGGATTTTCCAGATTCTGTCCGACCCAATGGCTGACGAAACTGGCATCCAAATACACGACGGGTTTCTGGAGGGTTTTCGTCATGCCGCTCCCTCCTTCTCGGCGTCTCCGCGTCTCCGCGGGAAAATCATTTCTGCCCAGTTCGGGATCGTGCATTCACGTTTGCACCCGTTCCCCGGCGCCACGCGGAAGCCTTCCGCCTCGGGAACGGCGGGAAGCTTGCGGCTGGATTGGAAGGTTTTGCAGGACATTTCGGGAAAACGCGGGCATGGCGAGTCTTTCGCGCACGCGTATAATATAGCGTCCTCCAGCCGGTGCAATGAACAATTTTCGCGCCCCCCGGCGAACGGCGGCGCTTCGGGCGTGTCACGGCATTTCCGTGAAACGGACGAAACGGGTGCCCCGCACTTCGCCGACCGTCGCACCCGCGAACACCACGGTCCTCCGTCCGACGCCGGGGACCAGCCGCGAGAGCTTCTCCAGGTTCGCGGCCATGTCCGCGCGGAACGTTTCGGCCGCTTTCACCTCGTACAGGTCGAGTTGCCCGCCCTCCTCGACGACGATGTCCGCCTCGACGCCGTTGGAGGTCCGCATGAAATGGAGATCGTCCGCCTCGCCCCGGTTGCGCCGGCTTTTCAGCATCTCGGCCACGACCAGGTTCTCGAAGAGGTTCCCCGCGAGCGGGTGCGTCGCGACCTGCCCGACCGTGCGCAGGCCGAGGAGGTAGGCGGCCAGCCCCGGCTCGGTGAAGTAGATTTTGGGCGCTTTCACGAAACGTTTCCCGAAATTGCGGTAATAGGGGCGCAAGGGGTGGATGAGGTAGGACGCCTCCAGCAGCGAGAGCCACCCCCGGACCGTCGCCACGGGAACGCCCGTGTCGTTCGAGAGCGACTCCGCGTTGAGCAACTGCCCCACCCGTCCCGCGAGCAGGCGCACGAACGTTTCGAAGGCCGACAGGTTGCGCAGGTTGGCCAGCTGGCGGACGTCGCGCTCCACGTACGTGAGGAAATAGTCGCGGTAAAGGTCGCTGGGAGCGATCCCGCTGTCGTAGAGACGGGGCATGAAGCCATCGAGCAACCACTCGTCCCGCGATTTCGCAACGCCCGCCGCCGCCAGTTCCCGGATCGAGAACGGCAGCAACTCCAAAAGGCCCGTCCGACCTGCCAGCGACTGTGAAACGGCGTTTTGGAGAGCGGGCTGGTGGCTTCCCGTCAGGACGTACCGGGAGACGCCTCCCGTGGCGTCCACCTCCGCCTGTATGGCGCGGAGCAGGTCGGGGGTGTACTGCACTTCGTCGAAAACCGCCGGGGCCGGATGGCGGGCGAGAAAACCCTTCACGTCCCGGCGCGCCAGTTCGTGCGCTTCCGGGTCTTCCAGGTTCACGTATTCCGCTTCGGGGAAAACGTGTCGCACCAACGTGGTTTTTCCCGACTGGCGGGGCCCGGTAATGGTCAATACCGGGTACTGTTTCCACAAGGAGAGGGCTTTGGCGGTGATGTCGCGTTCGATCATGGCGTTGCTCGGCTTTTCGCCAGCATAACGGTAATTATGCAAAAATCAATATTGACTTGTCGATTTGCATAAAGCGAAGAAATGCAGGTCATCTTGAAAGGGAGAGGCAACCCCGACCACCCCGTCGTGCCGGGGGATGCGGCTTCCAGCCGCGTTTGCCCTTCCACCGCCTCCCGCACCGCCATCCAAACCGCGGGCAAACCCGCCGCAAGCCGTTGTCAAAGGCCGCGAACTCCAAAACATCCGTGGCGACGCCCAAACGAACGCCGCCACGGGACTCGCCGCCTTTTGCAAGCACGGCAATTGGTTTGCAACCGTGGGTCACCCTACCCTTCCGCCACGCCTCTTGCAAGCCTGAACCGCCCTGCGCGAGGTCTTCCGTGGGCGGGGCTTGAATCCCCCCCTCACGGCAGTTCCCGTGCCAAACGTTCCAACGCCGTTTCCCGCGGCAAAATCCTGTCGTTCTTGCGGTTCATGGGTGCTCCTCCCCGTTGTGCCTCCTGCATTCTGCATTGTGCATGGCCTCCGGCGTTCGGATGTGCTGTCCCCAGTCGCCGCGCAGGAGGCCGGCGAAAGAGAGGTCTTCGTCGATGTCGGGCCAATGGAGCCCTTCGTCGTCCATCTCGACATGGACGAGTTGCTCCCGGGTGGCCCGCTCGAACCGCCGGTTCCCCGAAATCGGGAAGGAAAAGATCACGTCGTTTGGCAACCGGACGAGGAATCGCCCGTCCCCGAACGACACGCCCGCTTTCGTCTCAATCGAAGCATTCATGCCATGTCCTCCTGAGCAGTTCGACGTTCTCTTCGGCGAGGTCCTGCGCCTTGCGCAATTCCTGTACCTTCATTCCCCTTGATTCCAGCAACCGCACGCCCTCCGAAATGTCGAACTTCGCCCTGCCCGCGCCGAACTGGACGTGGACATGGATCGGCTCGTGTTCGTTCGAGAAGAAGTAGAACCTGTATCCGTCCTGGTTCAGGATGGTCGGCATGCCGCCCCCTCCTTCTCCGCGTCTCTGCGTCTCTGCGGGGAAATCCTGTCATTCTTGCGGTTCATGCTCCCACCCCTTTTGCCTTCTTGGCGTTTTTGGCACGTTTCCCCCGTGCGGGCGCGGGCCGCCGGAGTCCCGGCCGCCTCCCCACGCCCCGCCAAGCCTCCCCTTCCTCGGCATACTGGGCACGAGCCTTTACCGCAATTTTGTGGCAAAGGTCGAAATAAGCATCGATGGACCCGCCGGCCTTGTCCAAAAGTTTCCGGTTCGTTTCCGCCAGTTCTTCGAAAATGTTCTCGTCGCTCATGGCAGGTCCTCCAGCAGCTTGTCGGGCGAAGTGATGAGCGGGCACCGGAATCCGGCGCCTTCCACCACCGCCGTGACGAGGGGCAGTTTGTTTTCGTTCACGATGTCCTTGAAATTCCAGCTCAACAGGATGTCCGCCCCGCCGATGGACGCAACGGCGATGTGCGCCGCATCCCTGGGTTTGTCCGGGTTCACGGCCCCGGTACGCAACAATTCCTTGGCCACGGCTTTCGACTCCGGGGTCGCTTCCCAAACCGGCAAGCCGTCGATTGTCCGCGCCCGCCGCGCCGCGCATGCGGCGTCTCCCAAGGCAATCTCGAACCAGACGACTTCCGAAACGACCGCCTCCACCCGGGCCCGCATGAGCCGCCACCATTCCCGTGTCGCCACCTGTTGCGCCCAAATGTGGTCCAATGGCGACAGCCACCCCGTCAGGCGGCTGACGAATGTCGTCTCCAAATACACGACGGGCTTCTGGAGGGCTTTCGTCATGCCGCCCCCTCCTTCTCCGCGTCTCTGCGTCTCCGCGGGAAATTCTTTGCGTCCTTTGCGTTCTTTGCGCGAGCTGTTTTTCCCGATTGTGCATTGCGCCTGTTCTCCGTCGGCAGACGGAAGCCTTCCGCCTCGGGAACGGCGGGAAGCTTGCGGCTGGATTGGAAGGTTTTGCAGGACATTTCGGGAAAACGCGGGCATGGCGAGTCTTTCGCGCACGCGTATAATATAGCGTCCTCCCGCCGGTGCAACAGACAATTTTCGCGCCCCCCCGGCGAACGGCGGCGCCCCCAAGCCCCCCGGCATGCCGGGGGATGCGCCTTCCAACCGCGTTTGCCCTTCCACCGCCTCCCGCACCGCCATCCAAACCGCGGGCAAACCCGCCGCAAGCCGTTGTCAAAGACCGCGAACGAGCCGTGCTTCCGCCGGAGGCGTTTTTCCGTTGCGCCGCCGCCTCCGTGTCTCCGTGTGCCCCCTTTCTCCCCCTCTCCGGTTCCAGAATCCTGTAAATCCTGTCGAAAAAAACATCTCCCCGCGTCTCCGCGGGGAAAGGAAATGCTACCACATCCTGTCCCGAAATCTTTTGGAAATCATCCAATTTTTCATGGTTTGTCCTCCAATTCGACAATCCACCGTCGCAGGGCCGCCCGGTCCACGTCGAGGGATTCGTCGTCGCACAGTTCCCCGAAAACTTCGATCACGCGTTGCCGCGTCCGCTCATCCCCGTCGCGTCCGGCCTGCATGGCCAAATGGAAAGCCTTTTCCCGGTCGGCTCCGTAGAAACCCTCGCCCGTGAGCACTTCCTTGAGCCACGCTTCCCACGCGTCTCCCCCCTTCAACTCGGCAACCCACCCGCCCAAACAGTTTTGGTTCACCCGGTAGGAATCGCTTGCGCGCATTTCGCTCAACACTTCAATCACCCGTTGCCGGGTCTTTTTGTCCGCGTCGCGGCCAATTCTGAAAACATCCTCGTAAACCATCCATCGGTCGAAATCACCGAAACGCTTGTCCGCTACCGCTTCCCGCACCCATTCTTCCCACTTCTCCGGCGCCATGCGGAGGCCTGCGAGAAGAGCAATTTGACGCAGATTCCCGTCCTCCGCGACCTGAATCACTTCGCGGACGAACGGAACTCCGCTTTCTCCGGCGAAAGGAACCAACGCAGACATGGCGGCCCCGGTTGCATGCCGTTGGAGGGGATCATCGCTTTTGGAAAGTCCCTCTCGGACGAATTGCATCAATCGCGAGGCCATTTCTTCGTTGGAAAGCCCCTGTGCCTTGGCTAGGGCTGAAAGGTCTTCTTCCGGTCCCGAATCCACCTCATCACGGCACATCAGGAAAATGTCATGGAATCGGGCCTTGTCTTCGTCCGACAGGACTCGTGCGGAAAGAATTCCGGCGGAAAGGAAAAAGCATACGCTCCAACAGAAGACAAATCGTTTCATTGTTTCACCAGTGTTTTGGATTCCTTGTTTTCATGTTCCACAACCCGACGGAAATGGAATTCGTCGCCCCGGCTGTATTCAAGCCTGTTATCTTCCCCGCGGGAATATCCACTGCACGCGTTACGCCAACTCCATACATCAACAAACGATGTATGATTTCCGTTTGCGGCACTTCTCCATATCCCCCTAACGGAGCTTCTTCGCACCAATCCCGCGGAATCCAGTTCTTGTTTGCAGGCAATGTAGAAGGGAGTTCATTTGTCACTCCGTTTGATACGCGATTCGTGTAAATGTCGAGCAATCCGCAAACATGGCCCAATTCATGGGCCAACGTCCGGGCGGTAGCATTGGTCGTAAGTGTCGTGCCGCCCATCGCATTCGTTCTGATAGACGTCAAGGCGTTGTATCTGTTGTTCTCGAACCGTTGAATGCAATATATTTCGATACCTCCCGTATTGCTGTTGGTAGATTGCATTTCGTGGTATTCTGCCAAATTGTCTGTTGTTGAAATCACCTGCCAATCGGTCTTGTCGATGTACATCACGCTGCTCGCGCGGTGGAACTCGACGGCGGCTTGCTCCCAAATCTGGTTCGCCACTGTGAGCAATTCGTCGAAGTGGGCCACCGTCATGGCGGGGTTCTGTCCGTCGTTATCGCGGACGATGTGGAGGTACACATTGACATCCTTCTTCTCCAGTACCGTCCCGCGCAGGCGGGCAGGGCGCAAGGTGCTGTTCGAGACCGTCACGATGGCGACCCAATCCCCTGGACGTGTTGCCGCGAGATGCACCTCCCGTCCCCAATTCGTGCCGCCAACGAAGTCCATTCCCGCACCCGAGACTTCCCAATGGATGTCCGTGTCGGGAATGTTCGTGGGAAGCACCGTCGCCACGCAGGTGATTTCCCGGTTCGGTCTCGTTCCGCTCGGATTGACCACAAGCGGGGCTCCGTTCGTCGTGATGTGCTCCAGCCGAAACTCCATCGGCACGGCCCACGTCCATTCGACGCGGAAGGGGACCCCGTTCGTGTCGCCGAAGCGGGCCTCGTTCGGTCCCGCATAATCGGCAAGCGGGTAATCCCACAATTCCAGCGAAAACTGGCCGCTTTGCAAATCGTTGATTTCGTTGGTGATGTTCCTGTGGTCGAACTCATGCACGTTTCTTCGCCAATCCACGTCGTGATTATCCACCTTGATGTTGTCATCAACGAACCCCGTGATGGTCACGTCGTACACAACGCTGTTGGTGGTAGGCGCGGCAGTGGACACGGATTCCGTCACAACCCTTTGGGCGGGTGCGTTGGATGTGCAGGTTCCCATCCAGTATTGGTCATCGAATTCGTTCGTCGTCGTGACAAACCAGAACACGTTGGTCGTTTCGTTCGTGCCCGAAGGGTCGGGATTGCCGTTGTTCGGCACGGTCGGGTCCGTGTGGAAGACGAAGCGCTCCCAGCCGTCGTTCCAGCCGTCTCCATCGGTGTCGTTGGCTTCCGCCGCGGCATAGAAGCGCATGACGCCCAGATAGTCGGGGATGCCGGTATCGACGAAAAGCCCCTCGCCGTTCGTGACGGTTGCCGTTCCCCGCCATTCCCAGTCGTTGTCGAACCCCGAGAGGTTCGGCCCCGCCATGGTCCAGACCGTGTTCGTCACGGTGACGACCTGGTTTTCGTCGTTTGTCCACGTGAAGACACGCACGCCCGGGTCGTGCGGAACCGCGCAGACGAAAATGTCGGCGTCTCCGTCTTCCTCCCACGCAAGCGAAAGCGCCACCGTCCCGTTCGTTTCCACGTCCACCGACGTGAAGCGAAGCCCGTTGGTACGGCTCGCCGGGACGGCTTGCCCCACCATGCCGTTTTGCCAATGTTTGGCAAAAATGCCTTGATTTTGCCAAACATTGGCAAA
>JAFSUH010000143.1 GCA_017445365.1 Kiritimatiellia bacterium
CTGCCGCATCCGACGGAAGGGGCCGCGCAACGGGCGTTGCGGGAAGCCGCGCGCGTGCGGGACGGCCTCCGGGCGGCAGTCGACGCCGCCGAGCGGCGCCTCCAGGGTGCGCGGACGGCTTGCGCCTCCCGCGCGGCCGCCCTCGCGGAACGGCGGAAGGCGGAGGCGGAAAAAGCGCGCGTTCTGGCCGGCCGCGAAGCGGATTTCGCCCGCTCGCTCGCCGGGGCGGGCTATGCGGATGCCGGGAGCTACCGCGCGGACGCGGCGCTCCTGCCGGAAGAAAACGCCGCGGCGTGGCTGGCGGGCATCGAAAGGGAATGCGCCGCCCACGCGACCGCCGTCCGGGACAACGGCCTCGCCATCGCCCGCCTCGAAGAGGAGACGGCGGGCTTCGCGCGGGAGGACGTTCCGTCCCTCCGGGCGGAATGCGACGGGCTCCGGGAGGCGAGGGACGGGGCGAACGGCGAGGCCAACACGTACGACGCCTTCGCGCGGGAACACGGAAAGGTGCTCGCGGCCATCCGCGAGGCCGACGCGCGGCTCGCCGGAACACGGAAGGGGATGGAACGGCTCGACGCGCTCGCGCTCCTCGCCACGGGCGGGCCGGGCGGCGGGACGGACAAGATCGATTTCGTGCGGTTCATGCTGGGGACGACCTTGCGCGAAGTGCTCGAACAGGCCAACGTGCGGCTCGACCGGATGAGCGGGGGGCGGTTCGAACTGGTGCACCGAGCGGAAGGGACCGACGGGCGGCGCACGGCGGGGCTCGACATCGACGTCGTCGACCGGGTCACCGGCATCCAGCGGCCGTCGGTTTCCCTCTCCGGCGGGGAAGGGTTCCTGGCGTCGATGTCGCTCGCGCTGGGATTGGCGGACGTCGTGCGCAACCACGCGGGCGGCGTGGAGCTCGATTCGGTATTCATCGACGAGGGCTTCGGGTCGCTCGACGACGCGGTGCTCGAAAGCTGCATCCGCGTCCTCCGGGACCTCGCGGGCGGCACGCGGCAGGTGGGGATCATCTCGCACGTGGCGAAGCTCGAAGAGGACGTCTGGCCGCAGATTGCCGTCGCCTCCGGCGACCGCGGCAGCACCGTGCGCATCGAAAAACGGTAGCGCGGAATGGGGTGGCAATCCGGGGGGCGGGGCACTAGAGTCGGGGACATGCGCATCCTTTCCAATCTCGCCTTCTTCCAAAGCCGCGTCTGGACCGCGGCGACGGAAAGCGTCTGCCGGCCGGACGAATCGCCCGACACGCTTCCGCCGTGGCGGCAGGTCGCGCGCCTCCTGCGCGGCCGGGGGAAGGCCGACCTCGTCGTCACGATGGGCGCGCGCGTGTCGCTGTTCTACGGGCTGGCCTGCGCCTGCCTGTTCCTCGACTCGAAGCAGGTGGCGATGGAGGTGTTCCCCGATTTCCCCGCGCGGGATTCGCGGGCGAACCGCCTCAAGCGCGCGGCCTTCCGGTTGGTGGCGAAACGCGCCCGCGGCATGGTCGCCGCCGCGGGCGCCGAGGCGGACGAGCTCGCCCGCCGCCTGTCCCTGTCGCGCGCGCGCGTGCCCTTCGTGCCCCTGTACACGACGGTTTCCCCCGGAGAAGCCGCGGGGGCGGAGGAGGGCGGGTTCCTCTTTTCCGGCGGGCGGAGCTGGCGCGACTGGAAGACGCTGGTTGCCGCGGCGGAGGGGGTGGACCTCCCCTTCGTCCTCGCGGTGGGCGGGGACGCGGAGCTGCCCGCGGCCATCCCGCCGAACGTCAAGGTTTTCCGGGACATGCCGTTTGCGGAATACCGGGAACGCCTGCGCGCCGCGCGCATCGTGGCCGTGCCCTTGGTGCCGGTGGCCCGCTCGACGGGGCAGGTGGCGTTGCTGGAAGCGATGGCGTACGGCAAACCCGTCGTCGCGAGCGCGGTCGCGGGCGTCGCCGATTACGTGGAGGACGGCCGCAACGCCCTGGCCGTCCCGCCGGAAGACCCGGCGGCGATGCGGGAGGCGATCCGGCGGCTCGCGGAAGACGGGGCCCTGCGCCGGAGGCTGGGCGCCGCCGCCCGCGCCGACGCCTTCGGCCGCTACGCCCTGGAACCCTACGCGGAGCGCCTGCTCGACGCCTTGAAGGCCTTGGCCGCGCCACGCGCCAGGGCCTGAAAACGGCAATTCCGCCGGACATCGGCAAAGTCAAGGAAAAATTGCCAAGCATTGGCACGGCGGCTTGGCCGTGCGGGCGCTCCCGCGCAAGGGGACCGCGGTCCCCCCGCGGCGGAAGTGCCGGCAACGCGCCTCCGGCACCGCCGTTTGCAATCGACTTTTGCGCGGGGGGGCGGCATATTTTCCTTTCATGCCAGCCGCGACCTCCAACCGCATCGCCTCCCTCCTCGAGGCCACGCACCTTTTTTCCGCCCCCGAAATCGAGACCTTCCTCCTCCGGGCGCGGGAAAACGGCGGCGCCATCACCTCCGAAGTCGTCAAGAGCGAAGCCGCGGGCGAGGAAGCCTTCCTCCGCGCGCTCGCGGAGGCGATGTCCGTCCCCTTCGTCCGCCTCGACGCGAAGCAGGTGGACCGCGCCGCGCTCGCGAAAGTCCCCCCGAAGGCCGCCTCGCAGTACCACGTCGTCCCCCTCTCCGTTTCCGAGGACGGCACGGCGCTTTCCGTCGCG
This sequence comes from Kiritimatiellia bacterium, assembly GCA_017445365.1. Classification (GTDB taxonomy): domain Bacteria; phylum Verrucomicrobiota; class Kiritimatiellia; order CAIQIC01; family Lenti-01; genus RGIG3480. Next base: position 2,645 of record JAFSUH010000143.1, read on the forward strand.
ATGAACGAGCCCTTCGCCCGCGGCGTCACCGAGGCGCTCCGCGTCGCTTCCGGCGGCATGCGCATCCTCCCCGTCCTCGCGATGCAGAAGGACATCGCCGAGGCGGCGAAATCGCTCTACGGCGTCGGCGCCGAGGCCATCGCGGGCATGGATTTCGACGACGAGGACACCTCCACCGGTTCCCTCGACCTCGGCGACCTCGACCAGGAGGCCAGCGTCGTCAAGTTCGTCAACCAGATCATCTGGGACGCCCACCAGTCCCGCGGCACCGACATCCACATCGAGCCGATGGAAGACGATCTGCGCATCCGCGTGCGCGTGGACGGCGTGCTCCACCCGGTGCCGCTGCCCGGGCAGATGAAGCGCCTCCAGTCGGCGATCATCTCCCGCATCAAGGTCATGGCGGGGCTCGACATCGCCGAAAAGCGAAAACCCCAGGACGGGCGCATCTCCGTCACCGTCAAGGGCGAGGAAATCGACATCCGCGTGTCCACCATGCCCACGCGCCACGGCGAAAGCGTTTCGCTGCGTTTGCTCATGCGCTCGAGCGGCGTCTTCGGCATGGACAAGCTCGGCCTCGCCGCGGACGACCGGGAACTCCTGGACAAGCTCATCCGCAAGCCCCACGGCATCCTGCTCGTCACGGGGCCCACGGGCTCGGGCAAGTCCACGAGCCTCTACGCGTGGTTGCACACCATCAACTCCGTGGACAAGCGCATCCTCACGGTCGAGGACCCCATCGAATACGAGATGGCCGGCATCAACCAGGTGCAGGTGCAGCCGGAAATCGACCTCACCTTCGCGCGGGTGCTGCGCGCGTTCCTCCGCCAGGACCCGGACGTCATCATGGTCGGCGAAATCCGCGACCAGGAGACGGCGGACATCGCCATCCAGGCGTCGCTCACCGGCCACCTCGTCTTCTCGACCCTGCACACCAACGACGCGGCGGGCGCCATCACCCGCCTCGTGGACATGGGCGTCGAGCCGTTCCTCGTCGCCAGCTCCGTCGAAGCGCTCGTCGCCCAGCGGCTGGTGCGGCGGCTCTGCGACAACTGCAAGCGGCCCGTCAAGCCCGATCCGGAGATTTTGAAGAGCATGGGCTTCGACCCGGCGGACCTCGCGGGCGGGACGCTGCACGAAGCGGTGGGGTGCGAAGCGTGCCGCCAGACGGGCTTCCGCGGCCGGACGGGCATCTACGAAATCCTCACTTTGACCGACAAAATCCGCCAGATGATCGTGGACAACCGCGCCGCGAGCGAAATCAAGGCGGAAGCGCTCGCCGCAGGGATGCGGACGCTCAAGATGGACGGCTGGCGGAAGGCGCTCGCGGGGGAGACGACGCTCGAAGAGGTCGTGCGCGTGGCGAGCGACGACGAAGGCGCCTCCGCGGACGTCGGCGAATAAGGGAACTCACCCGGCATGAAGCAAGGCGCCAAAGCGTGGGTGCGCCCGGCGATGATCGTCGTCCCGCTCGCGGCGGGGGCGTTTTTCCCGCGCCTCGCGGTGCTGGCGACGCCCCCGTGGAACGCCATCCGGTACGTGCTGATGCTGATGGTCTTCACCTCGTCGCTTTCCATCGATGCGAAAGCGTTGCGCCCGCGGGGGGCGCATTTCCTCCTGCTTGCCGCCAATCTCGCGGCGGGGGTGCTGCCGTTTCTCGCGTTGCGCGCGCTCTTCCCCGCGCACCGGGACTTCGCGCTGGCCGCGTTTTTCTGCGGCATCGCGCCGTCGGCGACGGCCTCGCCCGTCGTCATCGGGTTTTTGGGCGGGGACGTGGCCTACGCCCTGGGCGGGTTCGCGGTTTCGTCGGCCGGGGTGCTCGCGGCGATGGTGGTGCTCCTGCCGTGGGCGACGGGGGCGGGCGTGACGGCGGGGGCCATCGCCTCGGTGGCGCTCTCGGTCGCGACCACGGTGCTCCTGCCCCTGGCGCTCGCGATGGGGCTCCGCGCGCTCTTCCCGGGTGCGCGGGATTTTTCGAAACGGCTCTCGGGCGCGACCTTCGCCCTTTGGGCGGCGACGCTTGCAATCCTCTCGGCGATGGCGCGGACGTATCTCGCCGGAAACGCCGGGGCGGCGGGAATGCTCGCCGGGTGCGCGGGGATCGCCCTCGCGCAGTGCGCGGCGGGGTTCGCGCTCGGGCGGCGGTTCGCCCCGGCGGGGCGGGAGACGGAGTGCTCGCAGTTGCTCGGGCAGAAGAACACGACGCTCGCCCTGTACCTCGCGCTTGCCTACGCGACGCCTCCCGCGGCCATCGCCGTCGTCTGCTACGTCTTCCTCCAGAACCTCTGGAACGCGTGGGAAATCTTCCGGCACGACCGCGCAGGCGCCGCTCGCGGCGAAGGAAAAAGTAAGACGTAAAGAAGGAAGAAGTGAGGTCGCGGCGCAAGGCGCCGCGTTTTTCGGGGATGCGGGACTTGACGGGCAACCCTTCCCGCCTGCAACCCTGCATCCATCGAACTTTCTCCCCCCCGGCAGTACCGCGCGTGTTTTCCGGGCATGGCGACGGCGCTTTACAACGCGCACGAAGTCGGGAAAAATCCCCCTCGTCCCGGGCGTCTCCCGGCTCCCCCGTCCCCATGCAAACCCCTTCCGTCCCGAAAGACCCCTCCCGCCGCCGCCGCGCCGCGTGGTTTTTCGCCGCCGTCCTGCTCCTTGCCGCGGTTTGGACCGGCACGGCGGGCCGCGAATGGAGCGAGTGCTACCACCCCGACGAACTGGCCATCCAACGGTGGATGGCGCTGGTCCGCGACGAGGGCTATCTCACCAACCGCGCCTACCCCAACGGCTGGTTCCAGCTCTACCGCATCCGCATGGCGCTGCAAGCGCGCGCGGCGAAAGCCGCCAACGCCTGGCGGGCGCACGTCCGGCAGGACGGGAAGGTCGTGACGGTCGATCCGGCGACGTTCTTCGCGCCCGGCGGGTTCCGGGACACGCGGCCGCATCCAACCATCCAGGACGGGCGGGACTTCAATTCGTGGCTCTTCGTCCTGACGGCGCTTTTCCTGTACGCGGCCTGCCTGGAAGCGGGATTCCATCCGCCCGCGGCCTTCGTTTCCGGCCTCTTCTTCCTCGCCTCTCCCGCTTCCGCCGAATTCGTCCGTTACTGCGAAACCGATGCGGCGCTCCTGGTCTCGATGGCGTTTTTCGCGTGGACCGCGGCGCGGGCCCTCCGCAAGGGCGGGACCGGGCGGATTCTCCTGGCGGCCTTCGCGGCGGGGTTCGCGGTCGCCTGCAAGTTCACGCTCTTCCCGTTGCTGCTTTGGGCGTTCGCCGGTCCCGCGGCGCTGTTCCGCCGCGGCGGTTCCCGCCCGCGCGGATGGGTGTTTTTCGCGGCGCTGGTCCTTGCGGCGCTTCTCGCGGCGGCCGCGGGATACGCGGCGGGGACCCCGGCCCTCTTCCACGACCCGGCCTGGTACTTCGCCGCCCTGCGTTCCGCCTCCCGGCGGACGTACGCGGAACTCACGCACCATCTGGGCGGCGTCTATTCGTGGCGCGGGGCGACCGTCCTGCGATGCCGTTCCCTGGCCGCCGTTTTCGCGCGGATGGGCGCGCTGCCGCTTCTCTGGGGCCTCTTTTCGTGGAGTTTCTGGTTCCGCCGTCCCTTCCGCCGCCAGCTGGCCGGCATCCCGTGGCTGCTGCCGCTTTTCGTGCCGTTCCTGGTTTGTTGCTGCCCCTTCGTGCGGACGCAGGAGGCCCTGCCTTTCGACCTCCTCTTCGCGATGGGGGCGGGGTTGCCCCTCCAGTGGCTCGTCTTCTCCCGTTCCCGCCGCCCGCCCCTCCGCCGCGCGGGGAAGCTCGCGGTTCCGGCCGCCGCCCTGCTCGCCGCCGCCGCC
>JAFSUH010000144.1 GCA_017445365.1 Kiritimatiellia bacterium
GGCGGTGCGGGAGGGGTCGGCGCGGCGGAAGGCGCGGATGCGGCGGTCGGCGCGCTCCACGCGGGTGATGCCGAAGAAGAGATACAGCGCGACGCCCGCCACCGGGAGGAGCGCCACCACGAGCAGCCAGAAGGCGGCTTCCGTCGAGTCGTTGCGCTTCGACCAGAAGACGTGGAGGAACACCGCCGCGTACGCCGCGGCGGCGAGCCAGGGCAGCAAGCTCGCCAAAGTCGCGCTCATGGCCGCATTTTACCCGTCTTCCGGCCCGTTGCCAAGGGTCGCGGACCCGTTGCCCGCGGCGCTTCCGCTTGCGCGCAGCGCCGCGTCCGCCTCCGGGCGTTTTGCCAATGTTCGGCAAAATTCCCTGATTTTTGCCAATGTTCGGCAAAATGTTTCCCGCGCGCGGCGACAAGGATTTGCCAATGTTCGGCAAAATCGGGGCGTTTTTGCCGAACATTGGCAAGTTTCTTTTCGGTCGCGGCGGGCGGGGCGGGACGCTATGCTTCCGCCCTCCCAACCCGAAAGGCTTTTCCCATGAACATGATCCCCGACCTGCAGGCGGCCATCGTCTGCGACGACGTGCGCCAGGAGCGCAACGGCAAATTCATGCTGATCGGCATCTTCGACCGCATCAACGTCGCCAAGTTTCCCGTCCGCTACCCGCGGCTTTGCATCTACACCCGCTGGGCCGCCGGCGCGGGCGGGTTCACCCAGCAAACCCGGATCCTCCGAAGCGACGAGTCCGTCCTCCTCGAAGGCCGCCCCATCCGCTTCCAACTCGCCGACCAGGCCCGTTCCGCCACCAACGTCGAAAACTTCCTCAACCTCGAATTCCTCGCCCCCGAAACCCACTGGATCGAAATCCTCCTCGACGGGGACCTGAAAATCCGCCTGCCGCTCGCCGTCACCCAGTTGCCGCCCCCGCCGGGGGCCGTCCCGCCGGGCGGGGAGGAGTGACCCATGGACCCCCGCGATTTCCCCGAAACCGCCGACATCCACACCTCGACCGACGAGTACGCCGGGCGCTTCCGCGGCGCGTCCGGCGCGTGGATGCTCGCGACCCAGCTCGAGCTGACGCGCAAGCTCCTCGCCCCGTACCCCGTCACGGAACTCCTCGACGTCGGCGGCGGCCACGGCCAGCTCGCGAACCCGCTTTCCGAAGCCGGCTGGAAGACGACCGTCCTCGGCAGCGACGGAAGCTGCGCCCACCGCATCCGGGCGAACATCGACGCGGGCCGCATCCGCTTCCAAGTAGCCAACCTGATCGACCTGCCCTTCCCCGACAAGAGCTTCGACGTGGTCCTCTGCTTCCGCCTGCTCACCCACTGCGGGCGGTACCCGGTGCTCGTCAAGGAACTCTGCCGCGTCGCGCGCAAGGCGGTCGTGGTCGATTACCCGACGGGCGAGTCGCTGAACGCCATCGCCCCGATGTTCTTCGGCGCGAAGAAGAAGTTCGAGAAGAACACCCGCACGTGGCGGCTTTTCCGCCACGCGGAAGTGCGCGACCTCTTCGCCGCCAACGGATTCCGGCGCAGCGGCATCAAGAAGCAGTTCTTCTTCCCGATGGTCGTCCACCGGATGCTCAAGGCCAAGGCGGCGAGCGCCGCCGCGGAAGGCGTCGCGCGGGCGCTGGGGCTGACGGCGTGGCTCGGCTCCCCCGCCATCGCCCGCTTCGTCCCTGACGAAAAAGCTTGACAAAACGAAACGAGGAAAAACGAATGAAAATCGCGTTTTTGGGCGGGGGCAACATGGCAAGCGCCCTTCTCGCGGGCGTGCTCTCCTCCGGCGTCGCGCGGAAGGAAGAGGTGGAAGTCGTCGAAATCTCTTCCGAGCGGCGCGCGTGGCTCGCGGAAAAGTTCTCCGTCGCGGCCGTGCCGGACGGCGCGGCCGCCGTCGCGGCGTCGGACATCGCCGTCCTCGCGGTCAAGCCGCAGAACGCGCCGGAATTGCTGGCGCAACTAGCCCCGGTTCTCGGCGGGAGCAAGCTCCTCCTCTCCATCGCCGCGGGTCTTTCGACCGCGACCCTGGAGCGCGCCGTCGCGGCGCGCGTGGTCCGTGCCATGCCGAACCTGGCCGCCACCGTGGGCAAGGCCGTTTCCGCCCTCTGCGCGGGAACGCGCGCGACCGAGGAAGACCTCGACGCGGCCGAAGCGGTCCTGCGCGGCGCGGGCGAAGTCGTGCGCGTGGAAGAGCGGATGATGGATGCGGTGACGGGGGTGAGCGGGAGCGGACCCGGGTACCTTTTCCGCTTCATCGAAGCGCTGGAAGAGGCGGCCCGCGCGGAAGGGTTCGAAGCGGATGTCGCGCGGAAACTCGCCGTGTGGACCGCGTACGGCGCGGCGGCGACGGCCATCGAAAGCGGCGAGGCGCCCGCGCGCCTGCGCGAGAAGGTGTCGAGCAAGGGCGGGACGACCCTGGCGGGATTGGCCGCGATGGAAAGGCGCGGCTTCGCGGAGGCGGTGAAGGCCGCCGTCCGCGCCGCCACCATGCGATCCGCCGAACTCAACCGCGGCTAGCCCGGCAGCCTTCGGCTTCGGGAGCGGGATTGTCCGTCCACGAGGGAAAGCTCCGCCGCGAATGCCCCCTTCGGGGCACGCTGCCCGCCGGAATCTCCCCGTCAGGGCGCCGCCCCGGAAAGGCGTCGGCCTGCATGCCGGTGGGGCGGGGTGTTCCCGCCGAGCCGCGTCGCGGGAGGGATGATCAAGCTTCCTTGGCAAGGATTTTCCGCGCGGTTTCTTCGACGGCCCGCGGGAGGAGGACCCATTCGGCCTGTTCCATGACGCGGCGCTGGAGGATTTCCGGCGTGTCGCCGTCCTCCACCGCGACCGCCTTCTGCAGCAAAATCGGCCCGCCATCGGGAATTTCGTTGACCACATGCACCGTCGCCCCGGTCACCTTGACACCGCGCGCGAGGGCGGCCTCGTGGACGCGGAGGCCGTAGAACCCCTTGCCGCAAAAGGCGGGAATCAGCGACGGGTGGACGTTCAAGATCCGCCCCGGGAAGGCCCGCACGACGTTCGCGGGAAGAATCACGAGGAAGCCCGCGAGCACCACGAGGTCGATGCCGTGCGCGCGGAGGGCGGCGAGGAGCCGTTCCCCGTAGGATTCGAGGTCTTCGCCCTTCGGCTTGGCGGCGATGCACGAGGGAATCCCGGCGGCCTTCGCGCGCTCCAAGGCGTACGCGTCCGCGCGGGAGGAGACGACGAGCGCCAGTTCCGCGGAGGGAAGCCGCCCGACGCGCGCGGCGTCGAGCAAGGCCTGCAAGTTGGTCCCGCCGCCGGAAACGAGGACGGCGGTCCTGGCACGGCGCGTCAGCACAGATCGACTCCCTTTTCGCCCGCGACGATTTCGCCCAAGACATACGCCTCTTCGCCCGCGCCGTGGAGGGCTTCCAGCGCCTTTGCCGCATCGTCCGGCGCGACGGCGGCGACCATGCCCACCCCCATGTTGAAGGTGTTGAACATGTCGCGTTCGGGGATGTCCCCTTCCCGCTGCAGGATGCCGAAAACCGGCGGCGTGCGGACGGCTTTTCTCTCGATGCGGGCGCGGCAGCCGTCGGCGAGGGCGCGCGGGATGTTCTCGAAGAACCCGCCGCCGGTGATGTGGGCGAGCGAGCGCGCCCGGACGGCGGCGAGAAGGGAAGCGACCTGCTTCGCGTAGATGCGCGTGGGGGTCAAAAGCGTCTCCCAGAGGGGCTCGGGGAGTTCCGCGTACCGCCGGTTCTCCCCGCCTTCGCCGATGCGGAAAACCTTGCGGACGAGGGAGAAGCCGTTGGAGTGGAGGCCGCTCGAGGGGAGCGCGAGGAGCACGTCGCCGGGACGCATTTCGGTCTTGTCGAGCAGTTTCGGCCGGTCGGCGATGCCGACGGCGAAGCCGGCCAGGTCGTACTCGTCGGGCGGGTAGAAGCCGGGCATTTCGGCGGTTTCGCCGCCGACGAGCGCCGCGGCGCACTCCACGCAACCGGCGGCGACGCCGGAGACGATGGAGGCGACCTTTTCGGGATCGAGGCGGCCCAAGGCGATGTAATCGAGGAAGAAGAGCGGTTTGGCGCCGCAGCAGACGATGTCGTTGACGCACATGGCGACGCAGTCGCGGCCGACGGTGTCGTGGCGGTCGAGGAGGAAGGCGAGCTTGAGCTTGGTGCCGACGCCGTCGGTGCCGGAGACGAGGACGGGCTCGGACATGCCGGCCAGGTCGGGGCGGAAGAGGCCGCCGAAGCCGCCGATGGCGTCGGCGAGGCCGGGGGTGCGGGTGGATTCGACGAAGGGGCGCATGAGTTCGACGGCGCGGTAGCCGCGGGTGATGTCGACGCCGCTGGCGCGGTAGCTTTGCGAATGGCTTTCGGGATTCATGGGCCGTACTATGGACTTTTCCTTTTCCGGGCGCAAACCGTGCGAGCCGCCCCGCCCCGCGGGCGCGGGGAACCCGGAAAGGGGGAATGCAAGAAGCCGCGGGAAACAACGCCCCGCGGCACCGGGGGCTCCCGCCTCCTAGCGGTCGCGGAGGCGCGCGAGTTCCTTCTTCGCGCCCTTTTCCTTGAGCGCCTGCCGCTTGTCGCCTTTTTCCTTGCCTTGGACGAGGGCGAGCTCGACCTTGATGCGGCCGCGGGCCACGTAGAGCTTCAAGGGGACGATGGCGAGGCCCTTTTCGCGGACCTGCGCGTACCGCTTGCGGAGTTCCGCGCGGTGCATGAGGAGGCGCTTCGGCCGCACCGGGTCGCGCGACTCGAATCCGATGCGGCCCGCGGGCAGGTACGGCTGGACGCGCATGTCGCGGAGGAACAGTTCCCGGCCGCCCTCGTCGAAGGCGGCGAAGGCTTCGGCGAGGCTGGCGGAGCCGTCGCGGCAGCTTTTGACTTCGCCGCCGGTCAGCTCGATGCCCGCCTCCCACGTTTCGAGGACGTGGTAATCGAAGCGGGCGCGCCGGTTGCGCGCGAGCGCCGGCGTTTCCTGCCCCTTTTCTTTCGTCACGGCAACCCCCGGAAGCGGCTAGAATCCGAGCAGGGATTCGTCCGCGGCGGTGTCGTCGCCGACTTCGCCGAGTTCGGCGGTGAGTTTCCCGTAGCCGATTTCCTTGAGGGCGAGGTCGAGGTGGTCCATGCCGGGGGAATCGGGCTTGATGAGGGGGCGTGCGCCGCGGTTGAGCTCGCGGACGCGCTTGGAGACGACGTTGACCAAGAGCGGGATGTTGGGCATCACGTCACGCGCTTTTTCGAGATATTCTGCGTTCATTGCGGCGGTTCCTTGTAAAAGAATGGTTCTTCAACGTACTCCCCAAGCCACGGACTGTCAACCGTCCGTTTCCGCCGTGTCGCGTGGATTTCAAAAGCGGAAAATTTGTGGAGATCAAAACCGGAATGGGTGGAGGCAAGGGAGCGTCCCTTTCGAGGTACGGGTGTTCAGCTCCCCAGGAGGCTCGGATGGTCGGTGAAGAGGATGACCGGATGGATGCCGTGTTCGGGCTTGTTCAGGACCACGGA
>JAFSUH010000145.1 GCA_017445365.1 Kiritimatiellia bacterium
GCCGGAAGGGAGGGGCCGCGGGCGGCGGCGGGGCCGCGCGGAAGAGGGCGGAAAAGGCGAGAACCGCCGTTGCCAGGGCCAGGGCCGCCATGCGGCGCGAACGGCGGCGGGCGCGTTCGTCGCGGCGGTCGGCGGGGAGGCTCTCGGGCGGGCGGGACATGGGATCGGCGGTCAGGGGTTGAGGGCGGCGTTGATGCGCTTGATTGCGGCGGAGAGCTGTTCGGCGAACTCGGGAGGGAATGTGTCGGAGGAGCGGTAGAGATAGGCACGGGGTTCGTCGGGGTCGAGGGCTTCCGCGGCGGCGGTGGCGGCTTCGAGGGTGCTGTCGGCAGCGAGAAGCTGGAGGCGATGGAGGTGCGGGTCGGCCTTCAGGAGGGCGAAGGAGGTTTTGATTTGGGCGGGGGTGTTGCCGCCTTCGTACACCTTGCAGGCGAGGAGCCAACCGTCGTCGGTCTTGCGGATGCGCCAGGAGCAGGGCATGGCCGCGACCGAGGCTCCGAAGATGCCATGGCCGTCGGCCGCAAGCATGACGGTGACTCCGCCGAAGCCCCCTGAAAAATTTTCCCAAACGCCGACGAGGCGCTGGCGGGCGGCCTCGGGAGTGATTTCGGGGGCTCCGGCCGGAAGCGGCTGGTCGGAGACGAAGCGGTTTTCGAACCATTCCTTCTCGTATCGGACGATGCCGTTGCGCTTTTCGACGCATCTCTCTTCCAGCCATTCCATTTCGCCGGGGGTTTCTCCCATGCCCAAAAGCTGCCAAGCGGAGGCAACCTCGAAGGAGAGGACGAGGAATCCGGTTTCCGGCTCGTCATCTTCGGCTGCGAAGGCCAAAATCCGGCGGGCTTTTGCGAGGTAGCGGCCGGGGGTGCCGGAGGGGTCGGGACGGAAGGTCCCGGCAAAGACGTCGTCGCCGTCGTCGAAGTCGAGCTTGATGCCAGCGTCGGGGGAGACGACGAGAACATTGTTGTCAGCAATCGAACGGAAGGTTCCGACCATGTCGGGGGAAGGCCGCCAGGCGGGGGCGGGTTCCGCCGCGAAGGCCGTGGCAGCGGCGAGGGAGACAATGGCGAGGAGGAGGCGTTTCATGGGCGTTCGCTGGCGGGCATCAGGGGAAGAGGGTGTGGTCGGAGGGGGAGGGATCGAAGAGGTCGGCGCGGGGGTCGTTGGGACCGGCGGTGGTGAAATTGCCGTCGGGGCCGACGAGACCGAGGTAGCGGCGGTTGGCGAAGGCATCGCCGACGGGGACGCATTCGTGGATTTCGCGCTCGCCGTCGGGGGTCTCGATGGTGATGAAACGGTCGTTGCCGGAGCGACCTCCGAAGACGAGAAGGGATTCGGGCGGCAGGGCGAAGAGGGCGTTCCAGGCGAGAACTTCGACGGTCTCGGCACCGGGGTCGATGCGGAAGAAGTTGGCGTAGTCGGGGCGGCGGACGTCGACGAGGGCGTAGCGGCCGGCATCGAGGGCGTGGACGGTGGCGGTGGCGGGGCGGAGGATTTCGCGCCCCAGGCGGATGCGTTTGCCGGAGGGGAAGGCGATGCGCATGTCGCAGGTTTGGATGGCACCGGAGAACGGCGGGACGGGCAAGATGCGGTGTTCGATGGCGAAGGGGAAGGGAACGCCGGGGCGCGTGGAGGTCCAGGGGAGAGCTTCGCAGGCGCGGGATTCGACGGGTTCGGAAATCTTGTGCAAAGGAAGGATCGCGGTCTTTGCGAGGAGCACGGCGGCGACGCCCAGGACGGCTTGGAGGGCGGCGCGCAACCATTGTTTCCGGAGGAGGGCGCGGGCGAACGCCGCGAGAGCGGCGACCGTGGCCGCGAGAAACAGGAACAGGGCGCTGCCGGAAAGGAAACGGAAGAACCAAAGGCCGCACCGGCACATGACGGACGTTTCGAAGACCATCGCCAGCAACGTAAAGACAGCGGCAAGGAACCATGCGACGGCAGGGCCCCAGGCGGTGTCGAAGAGAATGCGGCGGAGGGAGGTCATGGCGGAGGGAAACTGTCGGCAATCACCAATCGGTTGTCGGTTTTCGGCGGGCGGTCAGGGGGCGACGGCGAAGGAGATGTCCGTCCAGCCCGCTTCGCGCGCGGCGGTGTGGAGGGAGGCGAGAAGGGAGAGCGGGAGGGACCGGTCCGCCTCGATCAGGAGGGGCGGCGGGGTTTCGCGCGAAGCGGCGGCCGCGGCGGCGGCTTCGGCGAGGGCGTCGGCGAGCGGCGCCAGGGAGGTGAAGCGGCGGTCGGCGAAGTAGAAGGAGCCCGCGGCGTCGGCGAGGAGGACGCGCGCGTCGTACGCCGCCGCGCCGGTGAAGGGGGCGCGGGGGAGGGAGAGGCGCACGGCGGGGGGCAGGACGTACGGCTGGCGGAAGACGAGGAACATCGCGACGATCAGTCCGACCGCGAGGAACGCGGGCGCGTCGAAGGGGGTCGCGTCGCGGCGGCAGCGCGGGAGGAAGCGGCGGTGCGCGTCGCGGAAGGGGGCGGCGGGGCGGACGGGGAAGGTCATGGCGCGGGGGACGGGGCGGCGGCGCGGGCGGAACGGAGGCGGCGCATGAAGTCGAGGAGGGAATCGGCGCTTTTTTCCATGTCAAGCGAAATCGACTCGACGCGGGAGACGAGGAAGGCGTACCCGGCGTGGGCGAGGAGGGCGACGACGAGGGAGAAGGCGGTGGTCGCGATCGCGCGGTAGAGGGCGCCGGAGAGGTCGGCGGGCTGGACGAGCGGGGAGGCGAGGCGGATGTCCTCGAGGAAGCCCATCAGGCAGAGGAGGGTGCCGAGGAGCCCGGCGAAGGGGGCGATGCGGGCGATGGCGGCGAGCCACCCGAGGCCGCGTTCCATGCGGGGGAGTTCGTCGAGGCCGGCGGCAACGACGGCGTGGGAGAGGACGTCGGGCGGGTCGTCGACGTGGAGGACGGCGGCGAGGGCGAGGCGGGCGACGGGACCGGGGGCGTCCTCGCAGATGGAGGCGGCCTCGACGGCGTTGCCGCGGGAGAGGATGTTGAAGACGCCCTTGAGGAAGTCGTCGGCGGCGATCTGGGCGCGGTGGAGGTGGAAGAAGCGCTCGAGGAAGAGGAAGGCGGCGAGGAGGGCGAGGAGGGCGAGGAGCCAGGCGACGGGGCCGCCGCGCAGGAGGAAGGAGAGCATGGGGAGGGCGTCCGGGTGGGGGTGGGATGGAAAGGGGAACGGAAAAGCGGAGTATCGCGCCAAAGGGCGGGTGGGGCAAGCCTGCGGGTGGGGCCCTTTTCCGCCTGCCGCGTCCCGGGTTGGCGGCGCGGCGCGGAAAAATCTTGCGGAAGGGGGGCGGGCTTGCCACACTCCGTTTCCCTCCCGCGGGCGTAGCATAGTGGCTAATGCTCCAGCCTTCCAAGCTGGCTAGGAGGGTTCGATTCCCTTCGCCCGCTCCCGATTTTTTCGGCTTGCATTCCGGGAAAGACCCGGTATGTTGGCCGCCGCAATCCGATTGCGGGGTGGAGCAGCCCGGCAGCTCGTCAGGCTCATAACCTGAAGGTCATTGGTTCAAATCCAATCCCCGCTACCATTTCAAAACCGCCGATTCTTCCCGGGATCCGCGGTTTTCTTTTTTGCCCCGCTTCACCCTTTTTCCGGCCCGCCCGTCTGCAGCCGCGCGGCGGCGAGGATGACGAGCAATCCCAGCACCTGGAGCCACGTGACCGGCTCGCCGCGGCCGAGCCACGCGGCGAGGGCGGCGACGGCGGGAGCGAAGTATTCGAGGAACGCGAGCGAGTGGACCGGGATGTACTTCGGAGCCGCGTTCCACGCCCAGTACGCGCACGCCGCCGGGCCCCACGCCAAGAACGCCACCATTCCCCAAATCCGCCACTCTCCCGGCAGGGCCAGCGTTCCCCCCTGCAGCTTCACGGCCGCCGCGAAGCCCGCCGCGCCGAAAACCGCGCTCCACGCCGTGAACACGAGCGAGCCCAGCCGCTTCGTCCACGGGCGGGCGAAGGCGGTGTACACCGCCCACGAAAGCCCCGAAAGGAAGATGTGGAAATCGCCGATGCCGAGGCGCGAGAGGCGCACCCCGTCGAGCGTGACGGCCTGGAGGACGAGCATCGTTCCCGCCAACCCCAGCACCACCGCGAACCACTTGCGCCACGGGAGCGGCCCGGTGACGGGGCGGAGCAGGAGCATCACGAGAATCGGCACGTACGCTTCGAGGAGCGACGCGTTGAGCGAGGAAACCGTCTCCTGCGCCTTGAAGAGGAGCCCGCACATCGCCGTCGCCCCGACGAGGCCGAAAGCGGCGCACGCGGCGAAATCGCCCGCGCGGCGGGGGCAACGCTTCCCCGGCGGGGCCGCGAGGGCCGAGAGCGGCAGGAGCGCGAGCGAGGCGAGCGCATACCGCCAGAACCCCAGCGCCATCGGCGAAATCCGCCCGTCGGCCATGAGCTCCGTCCCCACGGGGAACATGACGCCCCAGAGGACGATGGCGAGAATCCCCAAGGCATGGCCCTTGATGGCGGCGGAAGCGGCTTTCATGGCGGGAAAGTGTTCCATCTCCTCCCCCCTTCCGCAAGCCGCCAAAAACCGGGGGGCGATACCCGCCGGAGCCGCGGATGCCGCCGAGCCGAAGGACAAGGCCGAGCTCTTCGTCCGGCCCCGGACGCCACCGCGCAGGTCCGCCGTCCGCCATGCCGACCCGTTCCGCGACCGCTTTCCCGCAGTCGGTCGACAAGCGGGCATGCGCCTCCCGGAAGAATCCCGGCAAAAAGCGCCGTGCTTTCGCGAAACGCGACGCGGACAGGGGTCTCCGGTCGTCTTTCCTTTGATGGCGGACCTTTGAGACGGATGGGAATCGGCGGAAATCACGCTTGACGGGGAGGCGGGAGATATGCGGCAATACCGTTGGAAGTTTTCGTTCGAGGGACCCCCGTGATTCGCACCCCCACCGGAAAAATTTGGATTGCTCTCGCGCTTGCCTTGCCGGCCGGGATTGGTTTTGGCGGGGAGGCGGATCGGCAGTCGGAAGAATGGGATGCGGGGGTGGTGCTGGGGGAAGAGGATTTGGCGGAACGGGCGGAAATCGCCCGGAACATGTTCCGCCGCATCACGCCGGGAAACGACCCGTTCGTGCAGGATGCCGGGACCTGGCCCGCGCTTTGGGAGGCATTCGGCGCGAACTGGGCCGCCGCCGCGGCCGGGCGCGAGTACGGAGCTTGGGTGGTGCCGGTTTCGGTGGAGCGGGAAAACGGCGCAACCGTGATTCGCGATGCCGACGGCACGGAACTTTGGCGGGGGGCGACCGACTTCGCGAAGGAAGAATCGGCAAGCGTCACGTTGACCGGCGGCTTGGTGAACGAAGAGGAATGGGACGGATACGAGGCCGTGCGGAACTTCGTGGAGAACGCGTCCAGGCAGGATGCCGAACCTTTACCCTCCAGAGGAGCCGTCCACACCAACGGGCTCCGCTTCACGTCGGTGGACGTGGAAACCAACGGGACCGTGGAACTCTCGCTTGCGTGGGAAGAGGACGGCGAGGCCGATATTTTCGTTTACGCGATTCCGCATGAACCGGAGATTCGGATTTGGACGTGGACGAACGACGAAAACCAAGTCGTGACCACGACGAATACCTTTTGGAACATGGTGGGGACAAACCTGTCCGGCTTCGACAACGATTGGGAGTGGAGGGGAACGGCAGTCATCACAAACGGAGAGGGCCTTTTTGTCGATACGAACATTCCGGCCTATATGGGAATCATCCGTTTCTACGCTGCGGCTGAAGCAAACGACACCGACGGTGACGGGTGGAACGATGGGTGGGAACGTTTCGTTTTGCACACGGACCCGGTTTTGAGCGACTCTGACGGAGATGGTCTTGACGATTGGGCGGAGATGCTTTGGGGAACGGACCCGACTCGCGCAGATACGGATGGGGACGGCTTGAACGATGGAGCGGAGATTGCCATCGGGACGAACCCCCTGAAATCCGACACAGATGGCGATGGATTGAACGACGGAGCGGAGATTGCGGCGGGAACCTATCCTCTCAACCCTGATACCGATGGGGATGGGTTGAATGACGGAGCGGAGATTGCGGCGGGAACCAATCCATTGAATCCCGATACGGACGGGGACGGGTTGCCAGACGGGTGGGAAGTGCAAAATGGGTTGAATCCTTCGGTTGACTCGGGCGCGGACGGTCCCGACGGCGACCCGGACGGGGACGGGTTTCCCAATGCGCTGGAATACGAACTCGGCGCCTTGGCGAACAATCCTCTCTGGAACGGCGAGGAATTGGCATGGAAACTCGCCCATTTCTCTTCCACGGTGACGACCAGCAACGGTGTAGCCACGACCAATTGGCAAGGGTTCAGGGTCGAGGTCGAGGATTCTTTGGACTGCGGTGGGGCCAACGATTCCGTCCAAAACGTCCCCGTCACGCTTTCCTATCCGCCTTTGCTGGATTTCGCCTGCCGCTTGGCGATTGTTGTCACGGGGTTCGTCGAAGACGTGGATGCGAACTTCGACAAAGTCACGTTCGAGGTGGCGGGAAACACGAACGATCTGTTCTCAAGTCACGACGGCATTCCCAATGGCCAGCCCGAGTACTGCGCAATGATCCAGGAAAGCGGAGAAGCCACCAATCTCATCCGTTCGGGCGATTCCGTGATACTCCGCTACAACACGGTTGGGCACAAATGGCACTGCGGGGCCTTTGCCGAAGTGACGGAAGCGCGGCTCATCGCTACCTATTCAGCCGATTTATTGCAAGTTCGGGAACGGGATGCACCATGCAACCGGGTTCCCAACCCCAAGCAAACCACGACGAACCGGCTTTTCGTGGCGACGGAAGCCTCGGGACAGGTCGAACTCGACGTCGTCGCGTCCATTCCCGGTGAACTCGCCCCGCTCCCCTTGTTGTGCGCCGTGTATGCAGGAAACACACGACTTGCCAGCGCCGCTCCCGATTCCAACGGCATCGCTACTTTGTCTTTCACGCCTGCGGCGGCCATCCAGACCAATTCCATCCGAATCGGTATCGACGACAACGGAAACGGCGTCTTGGACCCTGCCGAATGCCGCCCCACTGCGACAACGTTCGATGTTGTGAGCTTCACGCATGCATATTATGAAGATAACCGCTCATCATTGACTTGGAAGGTTCGGGAAGCTTGGCTACCCTATCCGGTAGGGACATCCCTTCTCTGTCGCTTTTTGAATCGCTCCAATGCACCATTGGCATTCGATTTGACAAACAACCTCGTCATCAATTGCCTTAGCCAAAGCAATCTCACCCATAACGCGGGTGCCGCGTTTGACGCTTCAGGCAACACCACATTGGCGCTTTACATCTGGAATGTCAGCAGCGAGGCAAGCGCAAAGATTTCCGAATCCATTGAAATAGAGGATATTGTCAAACGGATTTTGGCAAACCATGCACAAGAGGTTTTAGCCCATTTCAACTGCAACCCCAACGAAAACGAATATGCTACAACTTGGACAACCAATAACGTTCCCATCAATTTTGCCAATGAACATATGGTTCGGCATCCCGACGAATACGACCTCCACGTCGCTTTTGGCAACGCTATGTTGCCTTACGTGAACGTCGGAATAGTCGTGAAACGCGATTTATCCATCAAACACTTGACCGTGGCGGGACGACTTGAAGATCTTTACGACTTCGATTACGAAAGAGGTGGATTAAACAGTACCGGGGCTGTGCTCCAAATTGGATGGGACGCGGGAAACTCCGCAAGGGATGCCGGAAATATCTTTTTCAATCGGGTCGATTTCGGGAAGGAATTGAACAAGAAGAAATTTGGGTTTGGAGAGAATTCACCATGAAACAAATGAAACGCCGATTATTTTTCGTCGCCGCCCTTGTCCTTTGCGTTATCACTATCCCGCTCGTACAAGCGGGGGAAGCGAACTTCCGGGAAGTGAAGGGAATCGAAGGGTTTGCCACCTTTGCGGCAACGCGGGGCGTGGAGTCGGCATCCGTTCCAGGACCGGAAGGTTGCGCCAAGGCGGACGGGAGGACCGCGCAGGCGGAAGCGAAGGAAACGATGGCGTGGGGAAAAGCCCGGTTGGAAGAGTTGCAGTATCTCCCGTCGCGTGCGGCAGGGAGGGAAACGGCGCTTGCCGAAGATGCCTTGGCTTTCCGGGATTGGAGCCTTGGCGAACCCGGCGGAGGCAATCTGTTGCTAGCCGTAGTGGCCGAAGATACCGCCGTCAAACTTCTGTTGCAGGCTCTTGCATCCGGCAAGTGTTCCGAGGATGGTATCCACCGCCTTTTTGCCGAATGCAACCGCAACGGGCTGACGACAGAGTATTGTTTGACCGCTTTCAAGCTGGAAGGTGTCGACAACGGCTGGGACAGGGATGTAAGGATGAAAGATGCGGAATACATTCGGTTCGGCACCCTCCTTGAAGCGGTCATGAACGATTATTGGGAGGGGGACCGGCATACCCTTTTGCCGCCTCTGCCCGAAGACCAGCCCGGATTTGGACGATACAATGAGTTCCATCCCTTTTTCGTTGCGCATGGGAGCTTGATGCTCGCCCGCCGGAAAATCGCTTTGGAGGTATGTTTGACTATTCGGGATTCAGTTGGAAGAATTCCTATAGAACGTGAAGAATTCATCCGCATTGCAGTTAAACATGCCGCCCAAGTACTTGAAAGGCGGGAACGTTTGACGGACATTATTACACCCCACGAAGTTTGGCGCTACTGGTCCGAAGCGCTGAAGGAAGCAAACCGAGAATGAGATACAAAGCTCGGGTTGCGCCTAGATGATTCTGAGCCATTACACGTTTGACAGAGCAAAATAGCGAAGATTTACGAAGTAGTTTCTTGGGTTCGTCCATTCCCGATTCCGCAGGCGACGGGCCGGCGGGCGGAATGACGGCTTGCCGCGGGAGGGGGCGGTATGGCAAAGTGGGAGCGTAGAAGCTTGGGGTCGCCCCATGCATTGTGTCCACCCCACGGAGAACCACACAACCCCGGAAATCCCTTGTAAACAATCGATTTTAGCGAACTGCTAAACGACGCCACACCGGAAACAGTTCCACATTTTCCATCGTCGTTCATTTCAACAAGGTCCGAACACATCGACCTTGTCTGATGCCATCAAGCAGGCGCGCCCCTCCGGGCGCGTTCTCCCATGTGCATCAGACAAGGCCCGTGGAACGGCCTCCGGTGTGGGCATGGATTCGAGAACGCGCTTTTTCGTTTCCATGCGGCCGCGAAGCGGACGCACCGCGACCCATGGAAACAACGCAAACAATGACACAACGACAAACGGACTCCCGCCGACGGGGGTGGGAAGGACACGGGGCGGACAAAAAAGTGGACAAAAATTGGTCAGATTCCGGATTCGGCGGCGAGTATTCAATGGGGGGAATTCGTTTCCGCCCCATGAATGCCCCCCGCATGAATCCGACGACAA
>JAFSUH010000002.1 GCA_017445365.1 Kiritimatiellia bacterium
GAGGACGGCGACGCGCGCCGGCCCGTCGGCCGCATCAAGCTTTTTCGCGAGCGCGCGCGCGTCTGCGGCCGCCCCGCCGGACGGGGCGGCGGAAGCGGGGGCGGACGGCGGGAAGAGCGCGTAGTTCGGTTCGGCGAAGGCGATGGCGGGGTTGCGGGAGAGGCGCGACGCGATTTCGGGGACGTTGCTTCCCGGCGGCAGGCGCAGGAGGTACGTGCCGGTTTTCCCGTCCACGGCGACCAGCCCCGCGCCCAGTTCCGCGAGCAGGCGGAAGAAGGCCTCGGAGGAGACGCCGGGCCGGACGGCGAGGAGCAGCTCGTCGGCGACGTACGGCGCGTTTGTCCCCGCCGGGCCGCGCGAGAGGACGAAGCGGTGCGGGACCCGCCGCAATTCTTTCGCGTCGGCCGCGCGCGCGCCGTGGGCGAAGACCGCGAGGTCGCGGAGGCGGACGACGTGCTTGACCGGCCCCGGCAGGCGGGAGAACGCCAGTTGCCAGTCGCGGGCGGGAAAGAGGACGGCCAGCCCCTCTTCGAGCGGGCGGTTCTCGAAGGAGGCGGTGACGTCGCCGCCGGACACGTCTTCGGAAGCGCGCACGGAGACCCCGGCACGCGCGAAGGCATCCAAGATTGCCTCGGCCGGTTCGTGCCACGCCCGGGCGGAGAGGCGGTCGCCCGTCAGGCGGATTTCGGCCGCTTCCGCGGCCGGAAAAGCGCCCAAAACGGCCGGAAACAGGCAAAAAACGGCCCAAAACCGGCCCAAAACGGCCGGAAAACGCAAAAAACCGCCGCCGGAAGGCGTTTTACCGCCGCGATGCCGCACGGATGTCCTCCAGGGCGAGCCGGAAATCCAGTTCGTCGAACCAATCGGCGCGTTCCTGCGTCGTTCCCGCGGCGGAGAGGGCTTTCGAGGCCGTTTCGACCGCTTTGGGGCCGTTTTTTGCGGCATTTTTGGCCGTTTTTCGCGGTTTTCCGGCGGATTTCGGCGGATTTTCCGCGTCCGCGGCGGCGTCCCCCTCCGCCAGCACGCGGAAAAGGCCGATGGTTTGCGAAGGGATGGTTTCGCCGGGAAGGGGGCGGACCACGACGCCCGCGGGCGGCTCGGAGCGGTAGCGGAAACTTTGCGGGACGGCCAGCTCGACGGGGCCGGAAAAGGCGTCGGCCCGCCCCGCGCGGACCGCTTCCGCCGCTTCGCCCGCGAGGGCGCAGGGGACGGCCCCGGCCTTGTTGCGCGGCCAGAGGAGGGCCGAAACGAGACGCACGGCGGGGGTGTCGGGCGCGGAGGCGAGCCGGTAGATGCCGCGGGCGAGGCGCACCCAGCCGCCGCTCTTCTGGTGGTACACGTGCAACGGATAACCGTACCCCGCCTCCACGGCCTGGGACGAAGTGAAGCAACCGGCCTGCCGCCGGGCGATGCGCGCGAGCGCGCGGGAAGAAGCGAGGGAAGAAGTGCCCATGGAAATCCTTTGCGTTTGCGGAAAGCATGTCCTTTCCGCCCGCCCGCCGCAAGGCAAAGCGCCTCGGCGCTTGCTTTCGGCGGGGGGATTGCGGCAAAATAGACCGCATGACCCGTATCTTCCAGAACCTCCTCGTCACCGGCGGCGCCGGCTTCATCGGCGGCAACTTCATCCACTACCTCTTCCGCGAAGCCGGTTTCGCCGGCCGCGTCGTCAATTTCGACGCGCTCACCTACGCGGGCAACGGCGAGAGCCTTTCCGACATCGCCCGAGACTTCCCCGACCGCTACGTCTTCGTCCACGGCGACATCCGCGACGCGGAGACCGTGCGCGCGACGCTGGCGAAGTACGGCATCGACGCCATCTGCCACTTCGCCGCGGAAAGCCACGTGGACCGCTCCATCCTCGCGCCCGACGACTTCGTCTCCACCAACATCGTCGGCACCCACGTCCTCCTCTCCGCCGCCCGCGGTGTCAAGGATTTCAAGCTCTTCCACCACGTCTCCACCGACGAGGTCTTCGGCTCGCTCCCGCCCGACGGCTTCTTCCGCGAGGACACGCCGTACGCGCCGAACTCGCCGTATTCCGCCTCGAAGGCCGCGAGCGACCACTTGGTCCGCGCCGCCAACCGCACCTTCGGCCTGCCGGTGACGATGACCAACTGCTCGAACAACTACGGGCCGTACCAGTTCCCGGAGAAGCTGATTCCCCTCATAATTTTGAACGCCCTCGAAGGAAAGCCGCTTCCCGTGTACGGCGACGGGCTCAACATCCGCGACTGGCTCTTCGTCACCGACCACTGCCGCGCCATCTGGCAGGTGATGCGGGAAGGCAGGGACGGCGAGACCTACAACGTCGGCGGCCGCAACGAGCTCACCAACCTCGAAGTCGTCCGCAAGATCTGCGCGCTCGTCGATGCCCTCGCCCCGGCGCTCCCGGACGGCCGCAAGCGCGAAGAGCTGATAACCTTCGTCAAGGACCGCCCCGGCCACGACCGCCGCTACGCCATCGACTGCGGGAAGATCGCCCGCGAGCTCGGCTGGACGCCCGCGACGGCCTGGGACGGCGGCTTCGAGGCCACCGTCAAGTGGTATCTCGGAAATCCCGCCTGGGTCGAGCACGTGCGAAGCGGCGCCTACCGCGACTGGCTCCGCCGCCAGTACTTCGGCCGCCCGCAGGCATGACCGGCGGCCTCGAAGAGGTCCGCCTGCCGGGCATCCGCGCCTGGATCGCCCCCGCCGCGCCGGAGGCCGCCGCCGTGCGCGCGGCCCTGCCGCATCTCGCGGACGCGGCGGAAAGTTTCCCCCTCTTGCCAACGCACAACCGGATGAACCGGGTGCGGCGCATCGCCCTGCCCGGCGCGGAAGGGCCGTACATCCTGAAGGAGGGCTGGTGCAATCCGGTCTATCCCGCG
Organism: Kiritimatiellia bacterium; assembly: GCA_017445365.1. Lineage (GTDB taxonomy): Bacteria > Verrucomicrobiota > Kiritimatiellia > CAIQIC01 > Lenti-01 > RGIG3480. Next base: position 2,868 of record JAFSUH010000002.1, read on the forward strand.
GGGCGGCGCTTCTGCCGCCGCGTGCGCCTGTGGACCTCGATGCCCGCCGTCCGCGCGATGCGCCTCGCCTTGGCGTTCGCCGCGGCGGGCTTCGCCGTCCTGCGGCCCGTGGCCTGCTGGCGCGAGCGCCGTCCGGGCATGGGCCTGTGCCACTTTTTCCTCTACCCGGAAGTCGCGGCGCGCGGGTCGCTTGCGGATTTCATCGTCTTCCGGGAAAACGGGATGCCGGTGTTCCGGGATTTCCCGGCGAAAACGCGGGATGCCTTGGCGCGCGCCTTGCGGCGGGTGCACGAGGCGGGGTTCCTCCATCTGGACCCGGCGCCGGGAAACGTGCTGTTGCGTCCGGACGCGCCCGCGGTGCCGGAGGAAAAGGATTTCGTCTGGATCGACGTCGAGTCATTGCGAAAGGGGCGGGCGGGGGAAGCGGCGACGCGGGGGGAGAAGCGGCGCCGCGCGTTTTCGATGGACCGGTTGCTGCGCGTTTTCCCGCCCGGGGAACGGGAAGCCTTCGCCGCCACCTACGCGGGGGACGACGACCCGGCCGGGTGGATCGACCTCTTCCGTCAATCCGCCGCGAAATAGCGCCCCCCGCCGCACCATGGAGCGGGAACGAAAACTCCCGCAGAGGTGAGAATCCGCAGAGAGTTTTCCGACAGGATTTGCAGGATGGACAGGATTCCGGGGGGAAGGGAAAGGGGAACGGACGGGTAAGTCGAAAAATTTCCCGCTTGACGGAATGGGCGGCAATTGGTCTGCTTGGAATCGAACTGTCGTTTTCATTCCTTCTTCCTCCAAAAGGTTTCATGAAAAAGCATTTTCACAAAAAGGCCTTGGCCCTGTTGGTGCTTTTCTTGCCGGCCCGGACCGGTTTTGGCGGGGAGGCGGATCGGCAGGAGGAAGGATGGGATGCGGGGGTGGTGCTGGGGGAAGAGGATTTGGCGGAACGGGCGGAAATCGCCCGGAACCTGTTCCGCCGCATCACGCCGCTCGACGAACCGTTTGTGCAGGATGCCGGGACCTGGCCCGCGCTTTGGGAGGCATTCGGCGCGAACTGGGCCGCCGCCGCGGCCGGGCGCGAGTACGGCACTTGGGTGGTGCCGGTTTCCGTGGCGCAGGAGAACGGCGCCACCGTGATCCGCGATGCCGACGGCACGGAACTATGGCGGGGGACGACCGACTTCGCGAAGGAAGAATCGGCAAGCGTCACGTTGACCGGCGGCTTGGTGGCGGAAGGGGATTGGGACGCGTACGAAGCGGTAAAAGCCTTTGCCGGGGAACAAGCGCGGCAAGATGGGGTCCCCACGGAGCTTGCTTCGCGGGGCTTCGCCGCACCCCCGGAAGGGTTTGCCAATGTTTGGCAAAATCAAGGCATTTTTGCCAAACATTGGCAAAACGGCATGGTGGGGCGAGCCGTCCCGGCGAGCCGTACCAACGGGCTCCGCTTCACGTCGCTTGCCGTGGATACGAACGGGACGGTGGAAGTCTCGCTTGCGTGGGAAGAGGACGGGGATGTCGATGTCTTCGCGTATCTGATTCCGGGAACCCCCAGCAACAACGTGCTGACATGGACGAATGATGAAAATCAGGTCGTGACCACGACAAACGTCGTCTGGACGCCGGTGGGGGAGAACCTTTCGGGATTCGGCAACGCTTGGGAATGGCGGGGGACGGCGGGCATCACGAACGGCACCGGCACCTTCACGGATATCGGTGCGGTCGCCAATCCCGTCATCATGGGCTTCTACGCCGCCGCGGAAGCGAACGACGCCGACGGCGACGGACTCAACGACGGCTTCGAACGGTTCGTCAGCCACACCGACCCCGAAGATGCCGATACGGATGGCGACGGCCTCGGCGACGGAGCGGAAATCACGGCCGGAACGGACCCTCTCGTCCCGGACACCGACGGCGATGGCTTGTCCGACGGCGCGGAAATCCAAGCGGGAACGAATCCCCTCGTTGCCGACACGGACGGCGATGGGCTGACCGACGGGACCGAGGCCGCCTCGGGAACCAATCCGTTGCTGGCCGATACCGACGGCGACGGCTTGAACGACGGGGCGGAGATTGCGGCGGGAACGGATCCGCTCGATTCCGACAGCGACAACGACGGGTTGCCGGACGGCTGGGAAACGGACAACGGCTTGGACCCGCTGGACGCGACGGGGGCCAACGGTCCCGACGGCGATCCCGACGGGGACGGATTTCCCAATTCGCTGGAGCATTCTTTGGACGGCTTGCCGCAATACGCGGTCTGGAGCGCCGGGCAATTGGCCTACCGGCTCCGTCACATCCAAAACGGCGCAGACGAACCGGGATTGCGGGTGGAAATCGAAGATGCCCTCAATTGCGGCGGCTCGAACGACAGCCGCCAGAACGTCGCGGCGACGCTGGCGGTCCCCGATTTGGCGGCGTGGGGCGTTTTTCTCGACGTGACGGTCCACGGGAAGGTGGAAGACCAGAATGCCGGGTACGACGTGGTGACGCTGGAGACCCCCTCCACGAACTCCTTCTGTTTCGAGGGGAACGAAAACCGCAACCATTGCAGCATGGCGGAGAAAACCGTCACGCGGCGGATTCTCGTCCTGCCGAACAGCCAAATCACTTTGCGTTACGATACGGTTGGGCACATGTACCACACGGGCGCTTTTGCCGAAATCACGGCCGTCACGGTCGCCGGCGTCATCGAAACCGTGCCCAGGTCCGGTTGGCCCTTGAACGCGTGGCGGACGGACTTGGGCGTGGGGGAAGAACTGGAATTGCATTTCACGCGGGATGCTTCGGCCGTTTGGCGGAAATCGGGGACGCAGACACCGCTCGGAAGCGGCACCGCCGTTCTTTACGTGGCACCGGAAGACGCTGGAAGCGAAACGATTTCGGTCGAATTCGATGGTACCGTTCTCTCCAAGACGTTCCGCGTTTTCGCTCCGACGGGCATCGTCACCGCGGAAATCAATCAGCCGTACCACTACGATTCGGCCATTCCCGGTGCCGGCATGTGGCTGTATCCCGTCGTCGTGGGACCGACGAACGTTTCGTTCTGCAAGGTCCGCTGCAAGGAAGTGGGGAGGGATGCGACGAACTGCACGGGCTGGTGGGCAACCCATGGCGCGCCTTCGCACAGCCAGCACGGAGCGAATCGCTGGTTTTGGCTCGACGAACGGAATCGGTGGCCCACGGCTTGGGATCAAGTGTATTTGGCCGGGAAACATCCCTGGCCGGAGGACTTCGGTCCGGGACATTTCGAATGGGAAATTCCGGGACGATGGAAAGTGGGTTCGAGCGGCACGGAGCATGACCTGCCTGCATGGATACAGGAATTCGATGTGCAAAACGACGGGACGGTGACCATCCGGAAACTCGGGAAATGGGTCACGAGGACCCTGGAAGATGTCATCACGCACAATTGAAGGAGGAATCATGGAACGCATTGCCATTCAAAACATCTTGCCGGCGGGGTTTTTGGCGCTGTCGCTCCTTGCGTTTCCCGCAAGGGCCGGCGAAGGGGATGCCGGATACATCCTCCTTTGCGGGGCCTACCGGCCGGAATGGGCCGCGTACGGAATCGAGCCGCCGCCGGGATGGGAAGCGGCATTCCGCCATTTTCTGCTCGCGGAAGACGATCCGCCCATGGAACTCCCGGGGGAAGACTGGCAGGCGAAAATCGCCGGGCGTGACGCCGCCTTGCGGGCAATCGAATCGGAGAAGGGATTTTCCGCGGAATGGGACCGCACGTTCCTTGAAACGGTTCCATGGCGCTTTCCGAAGGGCGGAGACCTGGAAACGGCGGCGGCGTATTTCACCCGCAAAACGGACTGGGTGGAGCGGATGTTCCAAAGCGGAATCTGGCGGCACGACCACGTGCATCTGGAAGCGGCCGCGGACGTGCTTGGCGAAATCCGCGAATGGCGCTTCCCCGCCAACATGCTTGCTTTCGAGGACGACCCCGGTCGGGACGTACTACTGGGAGCGGGGGTGGAATCGCCCGACGATTTGCCGGACGAGGCGAGCCGCACCGCCTACCGCAAGTGCGTCGAACGGAACGCGCGCTGGGAGGCCTTGTCCGATTTCGAAATGCGGCTGGCGGATTTGGACTGGCGTCTGGCCCGGGAGATTTGGGTGCATGGCAACGAAGCGCTCGAAGAAGCGGAAGCGGCCGGAGCGGAAGAAGATGCCGCCCGGTTGCAAGCCTTGCGGCGGCGCGTGTACGACGGGACCGACGCCGATCGAAGGAATGCCTTGTTGCGAACCTCCCGTTGGGACGTCCCCGTGTCTCCGCGTTCCGGTTCGGAGAAAGATTCCCTCGGGGAATGAACCATGGGACTTTCCTGCCTTGCCTTGCCGGCATCCGGGTGGAAAAAGAATCGCGGGAAGCGGGAAAAACGGGGAGAGTGCCGCAACCATGATTCGCGCGTGCCCAAAGATAATTTGCCAAACCTTGGCAAATTTCGCCCATTTTTGCCAAACATTGGCAAATTCCCGAAACCGCGCGGCGGGTGGTTTTGCCAATGTTCGGCAAAGCCGACCCGTTTTTGCCAAGCATTGGCAAAACGCGGAACGGACGCGCCGCGGGCGCTCCCGGCACTTTTCGGCTTTCCATTTCCGCCCCCAAACACGAGGATAACGCCATGTTCAGCAAAATCTTCATCGACCGCCCCCGCCTGGCTTTCGTCTGCTCCATCGTCCTGATGCTCGCCGGCGCCATCTGCATCACCAAGCTCCCCGTCGAGGAATACCCCGACATCGCGCCGCCCCAGATCCGCGTCATGGCCAACTATCCCGGCGCCACCTCCCAAACCATCCTCGACACCGTCGGCACCGCCATCGAGTCGCAGATCAACGGCGTCGACGGCATGCTCTACTATTCCGCCAACGCCGAGGACAACGGCAACTTCTTCGCCCAGGTCTATTTCCAGCCCGGCACCGACACCGACATCGCCATGGTCAACGTCCAGAACGCCGTCAAGCGCGCCGAGCCGTCCCTCCCCGAGGAAGTCACCCGCCAGGGCGTCCGCGTGGACAAGCAGTCCACCGACATCCTCTGCGTGTACGCGTTCATGACCGACGGAAGCCACATGAGCTCGATGGAGCTGAACAACTACGTTTCGAAGAACATCGCCGACGCCCTCTCCCGCGTGGACGGCGTCGGGTCCGTCACCGCCATGGGCGACACCTACGCGATGCGCATCTGGCTCGACCC
>JAFSUH010000146.1 GCA_017445365.1 Kiritimatiellia bacterium
CGGGGCGGCGGGAGCGGCCGCGGAGGAGCCGCGGAGCGCCGCCGCCTGGCACATGGTGACCGCCGCGACGCCCGCGATGTCCTCGGCCTTGCAGCCGCGGGAGAGGTCGTTCATGGGTTTCGCGACGCCCTGGAGGATGGGGCCGAGCGCCGTCGCGCGGGCGAGACGCTCCACCAGCTTGTAGGCGATGTTGCCCGCCTGGAGGTCCGGGAAGACCAGCACGTTCGCGCGGCCCGCGATGGCGGAGTCCGGCGCCTTCTGCGCGGCGACCGCGGGCACCAGCGCCGCGTCGGCCTGCAGTTCCCCGTCGAGGACCGCGTCGAGGTCGGTCGCGGCGGCGAATTTCTCCTTGGCGAGCTTCGCCGCTTCCTGGACCTTGGCGACGAGATCGTGCTTGGCGCTCGCGCGGGTGGAGAAGGAGAGGAGCGCGACGCGCGCCTGGCCGCCGACGAGGGCCGCGTGGGTGCGGGCCGTGGCGAGGGCGATGTCGGCGAGCTGTTCGGCGGTGGGGCAGGGGTTGACGCCGCAGTCGGCGAAGATGAGGACGTCGTCGCCCGCGGGGGCCGGGGTGGCGAGCTTCATCCAGAAGCAGCTGGAGGCGGTGGCGATGCCGGGAGCCGTGCCGATGCACTGGAAGGCCGCGCGGAGCATGTCCGCGGTGGAGGCGATGGAACCGGCGACCATGCCGTCCACCTTGTCGCAGGCGACCATCATCGCGCCGACGTAGAGGCGCTTTTTCATCGTTTCGCGCGCGGCTTCGAGGGTGACGCCCTTCTTCTCGCGCTTCTTGAAAAACGCCTGGGCGAGTTCGTCGAGGTACGGGAGGGCGGCGGGGTCGAGGATGTCGAAGGCGGGGGAGGCGACGCCGGCCTTTTGCAAGGCTTCGGCGGCTTCGGCGGGGGAGGCGAGGACGACGACCTTGCGGGCGATGCCCTGGGAGAGGATGAGATCGGCCGCGCGCATGACGCGGGGGTCCTGGCCTTCGGGAAGGACGAGGGAACCGGAGAATTTCCTGGCTTTTTCGATGAGCGTTTGCATGGCGCAAGACTCTAGCCTTCCGCCTTCCCGCCGTACAGTGAAAAGTTTTACTAAAATGGTTTACCCCGTCCGTCCGGCGGAGCGGCGGGCGGACAAGCCAAACGGCGGCGCGCGCGTCAACGCGACGGGTGCCGCTCGATCAGCACCACGCGGAAGCCCAGCGCGTCGTCCGAGGCGGCGGGGAGGTACTGGAAGCGGGCGCCGCTCCTGCAATACGGCGCGGTCAGGTTCCAGCTGCCGCCGCGCGCCACCCGGTGCGTGCCCGTTTTCGCCCCCACCGGGTTCGTCACGCTCGCGAAGCCCGCGATTTCCCCGTACCAGTCCTGGCACCACTCGTAGACGGTCCCGTGCATGTCGTTCAGCCCCCACGCGTTCGCCCGCTTTGCCGCCACCGGGTGCGGCGAACCGTCCTTCCAGCGCTCGTCGTACCACGCCATCTCGTCGAGGTCGCCCGCGTACGGCCCCGTCGTCCCCGCCCGGCACGCGTACTCCCACTCCGCTTCCGTCGGCAGGCGGAACAGGTACCACTCCGGCGCGGCGCCCATCGCGTTGAGCTTCTCGCAGAACGCCGCCGCGTCCGCCCACGAAACGTAGAACATCGGGTACTCGTCGCCCTCGCCGCGCAGCTTGTCGCTGTCGGCGGGCGGCGGCGCGAAATCGCTCAACCGCGTCCCCATCACCGCGTGCCACTGGTCCTGCGTGATTTCGGTCTTCGCGATGTAGAAGTTGCGCGTCAGCGTGACCCACCGGCCCTTGTCGTCGCCGCCGGCGGGGTCCTGCGCGTAGAACGTGCCCGCGCGGATGGGGACCATCGGCAGCCGCACGCCGCCGGGCAGGGCGATGCCGCCCGCCGCAAGCGCGTCTTCCACCTTCGCCTTCCCCTCGATCCGCCGCGCGTCCTCGCTCACCGAAAGCGCCATTTCGAGCCGCGCCCGCGCGTCGGCCATCCCCTCGCCCGCGGCGGGCATGCCGGCAAGCGCTTCGAGCGCTTCCTCGTGGCCCTGCTCGCCCGCCAGCGCGAACCAGGCGCGCGCGCCGTCGATTTCGCCGCGCTCGCGGCAGTAGCACCCCATGCTCCACTGCGCTTCCGGGTGGCCGGCCTTCGCGGCCTTGACGACCCAGTCCATCCCCTTTTCCGGGTCGTCGCGCGAAAGCACGGTCCCGTAGCGGTACGCGGCTTCGATGCTGCCCTGCTCGGCGGCGAGCGAGTACCAGTTGCGCGCCCCGCCCCAGTCGCCGACTTCGAGGCATTCCTTGCCGAGCTGCTCTTCGGCGCCGACCCAGCCCTGCGTCGCGGCCTTGCGCAGCCACCCCGCGCTCTCGCGCGGCGAGGTCGCCGCGAGCGCCTGCGAAAGTTCGTACTGCCCTTCCGCGTCGCCCATTTCCGCGGCGCGCTTGAGGCAGGCGACCGACTTGCGCGGGTCCTTCGCGACGCCGTCGCCGACGGAGAAGGCGATGCCGAGCGCGGTCATCGCGCGGGCGGGTTTGTCGCGGGCGGCGGCGAGCGCGAGGTACGTGAGCGCTTCCTCTTCGTTCAACGGGCCGGAGAGGGCGGCAAGCGACCCGGCGGCGGAGGAATCGCCGCGGCTCGCGGCCGTTTGGAACAGCTCCTTCGCCCGCGCGATGTCGCGGTCCGTCCCGACGCCGGTCAGGTACGCGAGGGCGAGCGTCGCCGGGGCGTGGGCGTTGCCCGCCGCGGTGGAATCCGCGAGGGTCTTGACCGCGTCGTTGACGTCGTCCGCCTTGGTCGAAAAGAACCAGCGGAAAATGCCGTAGGAACAGAGCGCCGGGGGGGCGCCGCTTGCCGCCGCGGCGGCGAACCAGCGGCCGGCGGAAGGGATGTCGCCGCGCTCGAGATAGACGTTGGCGACGGCGCGCGAGGCGGAAGGGTCGCCTTCGAGCGCGGCGTGGGCGACGGACGGGGAGACGACCCCGGCCAGGGAGGAGACGGAGCGGAGGAAGAAGACGCGCCAGGCGATGCCGCCGGCGGCGAGCAGGACGGCCGCGGCGGCAAGCGCCACCCAAAGCCGGACGCGGGAACGGCGGGGCTTGGCGGAATCGGATTCGGAAGCGGAACGGCTCATGGTTGACGCGGAAGCATAGCACCCGCGCGGGCGCATGCCACGGAAAAAACGGGCGCGCCCGCCGTGGCGCTTTACAGCGCCCGCCGCGGTCCGTACACTCCCGCGCCGTCGGTTCGAAGACCTCCCGACGCGAAACAAAACCAGGAACCTCCATGACATTCATCCATTTCCTCGCCGCCCTCCCCTGGCGGAACGAAATCCTCTCCCTCGCCTCCGTCCCCTTCTTTTTCGGCGGACTCCTCCTTTTCTTCCGCATCCTCGGCAAGACCGGCCTTTTCGCGTGGACGGTCCTCTGCACCGTCGCGGCCAACATCGAAGTGCTCATCCTCGTCCACGCCTTCGGCCTCGACACCACCTTGGGCAACGTCATCTTCGCTTCGACCTTCCTCGCCACCGACATCATGAGCGAGCTCTGCGGCAAGAAGGAAGCCAACCGGTGCGTGCTCGCGGGCATCGTCGCGAACCTCGCCTTCATCGCGGTTTCGCAGAGCTGGTTCCTGTACATCCCGGCGGCGGACGACTGGGCCTCGCCCGCCATCCGCACGGTTTTCGCCGCCACGCCGCGCATCATGCTCGCGAGCCTGGCCGCCTACGTGGTCTGCGAGCTCCACGACGTCTGGGCCTACCACGCCATCTGGGCGTGGACCGCGCGCCGGTGCGGGGAGAAGCGCGCGTTCCTGTGGTTGCGCAACAACGGCTCGACGCTCGCGAGCCAGCTCCTCAACGTGGTGCTTTTCAACGTGCTCGCCTTCGCGGGGACGTACTCCGCCCCGACGCTCCTGCAAATCATCGTCGCGGGCTACGCGATTTTCATCGCGACCTCGATCCTCGACACGCCGTTCCTCTACCTCGCCCGGCGCATCGCCGACCGCCACCCGGAATTCCTCGCGCGCTGACGCGCGGCATCCGCCGCGCCGGTCGGGCCTTTGCCGGACACCGGCAAAAACGCCCTGGCTTTGCCGGACACCGGCAAAACGGCTTGGAGACGGGGACGCTGCGCGCTATAAACGCGCGATTCAAACCCAACAGGAGCTTTTGCCATGTCCTTCCGCACCACCACTTGCGGCGCCCTCCGCGCCGCCGATGCCGGTAAAACCGTCACCCTCGCCGGATGGGTGGACACCGTCCGCGACCACGGCGGATTGATTTTCATCGACCTGCGCGACCGGTACGGCCTGACCCAGTGCGTCTTCGACCCCGAAGATTCCCGCGAAGCCTGGGACGCCGCCCAGTCCTGCCGCGGCGAATATGTCGTGCAAGTGACCGGCCGCGTCGAAGAGCGAAGCGCCGAAACGAAGAACCCCAAGATGGCCACCGGCGACATCGAAGTGCGCGCAAGCTCGGTCGCAATCCTGAACCGCGCCGCCCCGCCGCCTTTCCCGCTGGACGACCGCGAGGCCGCCGCCGTCTCCGAGGACCTGCGCCTCGAGCACCGGTATCTCGACTTGCGCCGCCGCGGCATGATCGACGCGCTGACCCTCCGCCACGCGCTGCTCCACACCGCGCGCGAGTACCTCGACGGCAACGGGTTCCTCGAAATCGAAACGCCCATCCTGACCAAGTCCACGCCCGAAGGCGCGCGCGACTACCTCGTGCCCAGCCGCGTCGTCCCCGGCGCGTTCTTCGCCCTGCCGCAGGCGCCGCAGCAGTACAAGCAGCTGCTCATGGTCGCGGGCGTCGACCGGTACATGCAGATCGCCCGCTGCTTCCGCGACGAGGACCTGCGCGCCGACCGCCAGCCCGAGTTCACGCAAATCGATTTGGAAATGAGCTTCATCGACGAAGAGGACATTCTTTCCCTGACCGACGGGCTGATCGCGAAACTGATGGAGACCGCGGGCCTCCCCGTCCCGGAACTGCCCCTGCCGCGGATGACGTGGCGCGAGGCGCAGGAGCGCTTCGGCAGCGACAAGCCGGACCTGCGCTTCGGCATGGAAATCACCGACCTGGGCGACGTTTTCGCCGCAACGCAGTTCAAGGTGTTCCGCCGCGCGCTCGACGCCGGCGGCGTGCTCAAGGCGATCAACGTCAAGGGCGGAAGCCCGAAGTGCTCGATCAAGCTCGTCGAGGAGGACTGGACGGGCGAAGCGAAGGCCGCGGGGCTGGGCGGGCTCGCGTACATCCGCGTGCAGGAAGACGGCACGTGGAAGAGCCCCATCGTCAAGTTCTTCACCGACGGGGAGCGCGCGGGATTGCAGGCGAAGCTCGACATGGCGCCGGGCGACCTCGTTCTCTTCGGCGCGGACCAAAAGGAAAAGGTGCTGCCGTTCCTCGGGCGCATCCGCCTCGCCGCGGCGGAACTGACCGGCGCCATCGACCGGAATCTCTTCCGCTTCACGTGGATCACCGAGTTCCCGCTTTTCGAGCGCAACGACGAGGGCCGCCTCGCGAGCGTCCACCATCCCTTCACCGCGCCGATGGCGGAAGACGTTTCCAAGCTCGACACCGCCTTGGAAGAGGTGCGCGCCCGCGCGTACGACATCGTGCTCAACGGCACCGAACTCGGGGGCGGGTCCATCCGCATCCACGACCCGGCGTTGCAGGAGAAGATGTTCCAGGTGCTGGGCCTTCCGGAAGAGGAAATCGCCGATCGCTTCGGGCACCTCCTCAAGGCCTTCCGCTACGGCGCGCCGCCCCACGGCGGGCTGGCGCTGGGCGCGGACCGGCTGGTGATGCTGCTTGCGGGGAAGTCCTCCATCCGCGACGTGATCGCCTTCCCGAAGACGCAGAAGGCGATGGATCTGATGATGAAGGCGCCCGCGAAGGTGGACGCGAAGCAGTTGCGCGACATCCACATCCGCACCGTCGTTCCCGAATAGCGTCGGAGACGCGTTGCCAGGCGGCGGCACCACTTCGCGTGCCGCCGCTTTCGTTTGCAAGCCGCCAACCACCCGCGGCCGCCCGCCGCGCGTTTTCCCGTTTTGCCAATGTTTGGCAAAAATGGACCGATTTTGCCAAACATTGGCAAGGGTCGTCCGACCCTTTGCTTGGCGCTTCCTCCGCTCCGCGTGGAAGCGCTTCCGCCTTCACGCGCATTTTGCCAAAGCGCGCGGCAACGGCCGAACCCCCGGGGACCGGAAGCGGCGGATGCGCCTACGGCGCCAGGAGCGGGTTTTTCGATTTCTCGAAATCGTCCGAATAGACGACGAGGCGCGCCCGCGGACGGCATTCCACCCGCTGTTCGTCGCGCCAGAAGGTGATGACTTCCGCTTCCATGATGTTGCGTCCCTGCAGCACCTGCGGCGGGCCGCCCACCAGCACGATCTTGCCGGTCACCAGGTCGTACGTCGCCACGTCCCCCCGCGCCTTCTTGTCGCCCTGCGTGATGAAAACCTTCCCCTCGGCCTTGATGGTCTTGATCTTGTCGTCGTCGCCGAAGACGACCGTCAGCCGGTCGCTCTTCAACTGCATGCGCGGGTCGCTCACGACGACGGACCCCTCGAAAATCGCGAACTTCTTGCGGTAGTCGAACGTCAGCTTGTCGCTCGTCATCACCGTCGCGGAATCGTCCGCTTCGATGGACTTGCCGCCCGTCTTGAGGCCCTCCGCCGCACGCGCGGGAAGCACCGGGCCCGCCATCGCCGCGACGCAGGCCGCGGCCAGGATTGTCCACATCTTTTTCGTCATTTCTCCGATTCCTCGTTGTTGCCGGGTTCGCCGTCCGCCCCGCCGCCCGCGGGGAATCCGAGGGCGTCTTCCGCGTCGTACGCGGCCGTGTCGACGACAAGCCGCGCGTGGTCGAAAATCTGGAACTGTTCCGCCTCGCCGTTCCACGCGAAGCCGTCGCCGGTGAGGACGGCCGTGTCGGTGACGACGCGCAGGGGCTCGCGGCTGGCGGCGCGCTGCTTGCCCTGGTCGTACACGCAACGGGGGGAAGTGGCGACGAGCCGGAGGGTGCCTTCCTCGTAGAGCGAAAGTTCGAGGCCGGTCACTTCGAGGAGGCCGTCCTGGAGGAAGCGGGCGGTGTCGCCGGTGGCCTGGCGCTTGAGGCGGCCTTCGCCGTCGTATTCCGGCAGGCGGAAGCCCTGGATGAGCGGCGCGTCTTCGCTCGCGGGGTCCTCGCGGAAGACGATTTCGGGCTCGTCCGGCGCCGCGGCGGCTCCGTCGGCGGCATGCACCGGCAACGCCGCGAGGGCGAACGCCGCGGCGGCGAGCAGGGGCAGGAAGGATCGGGTGCCGGAAGCCATGGAGCGAACCCTACCGGAAACTTCCGGCGCTTGCAACCGCCCGCGCGGGGAGCCCCCGCGCGAAGTCCGCGCAAGGGCGGGACACGGAAAAGCCTTGGCAGCCGCTTCGCGGGCATTGAAAACGGCTTTGAAATACCCTGATTCTCCGTAATCCCGCACCAAATTCCGCACTCCCGCGCTCCAGAAATGCGGCGGGGCGTTTTTTGCCGTCCTTGCGGACCTTGCGCAGGACTTTTGCCTCCCTCCCCGCCCCGATCCTGCGGATTCCGTCCGGATCGCATCGGATGGCGCCGCAGGCAAAGGGGCGGACGCCCCTCCGGCCCGCCGCGTGGACAAACGATGGCGGAAGGGCTATAGATTGCCCCATGCTTTTCCACCGCGACAACTTCGACGCCTTCTGCGGCCTGCTCGCCGGCGTCGTCGACTTCTTCGCCACCTACGCGGGCGTGATGCTCGCCGTGTACATCCGCTTCTGCTCCGGGCTCGTCCCCCTCTTCCACGAGGAGCTTCCCCCCATGGAGATGTACGCCGCCGGCGCCCTCGCCGTCTCCGTCCTCCTCGTCGCCATCTTCCGCATCCTCCGGCTCTACCGCCGCCCCCAGACCGGCCGCTTCGAGCACGAAATCCCGCGCCTCGTCCGCGGCGTCGGCACCACCCTCTTCGTCGCCCTCGCCCTCACCTTCGTCGCCCGCGAGCCCGACTGGCCGCCGTATTCGCGCGTCACCGCCCTCGTCTCCTTCTTCACGGTCCTCTTCCTCGTGCTCCTGGAGCGCTACATCCTCTCGCGCATCGAACTGCACTGGGCGCGCCATTCCGCCCCCATCCACCCCGTCGTCATCGTCGGCACCGGCCCGGTCGCCGCCCGCCTCCGCCGCGCCATCCGCCGCGAACCGCGCCTGCGCGCGAAGGTCGTCGCCCACGTCCGCGTGGCGGGCGAAGGCGGGCCGGACGCGGACATCCCGCCGGACCTGCTCGCCGGGGACATGGACGCCTTCGAGGCCATCGCCGACGCGGCGCACGCGCAGGAAATCATGCTGGCGACCCCGCTCGTCCCGCGGGAGCGGCTGACGGAAGTCATCCTCTACTGCGAACGGCGGATGATCCCCTTCCGCATGGTGCCGGACTTTTTCGACCTGGTGACCGACCGCGTTTCCATCGAGCACGTGGGGCCCGTGCCGCTCCTCGGCCTCTCCCGCTGGCCGCTCGACGCGTTCCACAACCGCCTGCTCAAGCGGCTGGAGGACATCGCGGGCGCGTGCGTGGGGTTGCTCCTCTCCGCGCCCGTCATCGCCCTCGCGGCGCCGTTCGTCAAGCGGTCGAGCCCGGGGCCGGTGTTCTACCGGCAGAAGCGCGTCGGCGCCAACGGGAAGCATTTCACGATGTACAAGCTGCGCTCCATGCCCGTGGACGCGGAAAAGGGGACCGGCCCGGTGTGGACGAGCGAAAACGACGCCCGCCGCACGCGCGTGGGCGCGTTCCTCCGCAAGTGGAACCTGGACGAGCTGCCGCAATTCTGGAACGTCCTGAAGGGCGACATGTCGCTCGTGGGACCGCGGCCGGAGCGGCCGGTGTTCGTCGCGCGTTTCAAGTACGACGTGGACCACTACATGACCCGGCACGTCATCCGCCCCGGCATGACCGGCTGGGCGCAGGTGAACGGGCTGCGCGGCAACACGTCGATTTCCGAGCGCATCTCCCACGACATCTACTACCTCGAAAACTGGTCGCTTTCGCTGGATTTCAAGATCCTGGTCCAGACCTTCTTCCGCCGGGAGAACGCGTACTGATGGCGGAAAAGCGGAAAACCTGCGTCTTGATTCCCGCGTACCGCGAGGAAGCGCGCGTGGGCGCGGTGGTGGCGGAAGCGCTCGCCTTCTGCCCGAACGTCGTGGTCATCGACGACGGCAGCCCCGACGGGACCGCGGAAGCCGCGCGGGCGGCGGGAGCGAAGGTGCTCTCCCTCGTCCGCAACGCGGGGAAGGTCGAGGCCCTGCGGCGCGGATTCCGGTACGCGGAGGAGAACGGATACGACCTCGCCATCACGATGGACGCGGACGGCCGGCACGCGCCGAGCGACATCCCGGCGTTCCTCGCGGCGTACGAACGGACGAAATCGCGCGTCCTGGCGGGCAACCGCATGAACGACACCCGTTCGATGCCCGCCGTCCGCCGCCGGATCAACCGCTTCCTGAGCGGGTTGCTCTCGGAGTTGATGCGCCGCCACGTGCCGGACACGCAGTGCGGCTTCCGGCTCTACGAGCGGAGCGCCTTCCCGCTCTTCGACCCGGAAGGGGACTCGCGGCGTTTCGCGGCGGAAAGCGAAATCCTGGTGCGGCTGGCGTTGAAAGGCGTTTCCATCGGTTCGGTGGCGGTCCAGACCGTCTGCGGGACGGAAAAGGGCAAGATCCACCCCGTGCGGGACACGTTGCGGTTCCTGCGCACCTACCTCCGGCTCCGCCGTCTCGCCCGCGGCATCCCCCGTCCCTGACAGCGCCGCCGGTTTCTCCGCAACGCGATGCGGGCGGCACGAAAAAAGGCCCGGCGCGGGCCGGGCCTTTTGCAAGCGCGGGGAAGCGCGCCTATTTTTCCTCGAAGAACACGCCGAAGACCGCGCTGGGAACGTCGGGATATTCAACGGTCACGGTGCTGTCCGCGTTCGTCGTCACCGTCGCTTCGGCCTCTTCCCAGACGGGCTGGCCGTCGGCATCCGTCGCCAGCAGGTTCGTCGTGTACAGCACCTTCGCGATGTCGTATCCCGCCGGGACCGCGAAGGAAACGCTGTCCGAAGCGAAGACCGCCGGGGCCGCATCGAGATCGAGCGGGATTTCGGGCGTCTTCCCGCCGCTGCCGGCGTAGGTCAGCACCACGGTCGCGGAGGTTTCGCCCGGCACCGCGGTCGCCATCGTCACCTTGATGTCGTTCAGGTAGACGTTGTAGACCGAGTAATCGAAATCGGGCTCGCCGCTGTGGTCGTCGCGGTTCGACCAGTTCCAGAACCGGAACGCGTTGCAGGCCTTCGTGAACTTCCCGTTGAGGGTGACGGGCGCGCCGCCAGCCGGGGTCACGACCGCCGTGTAGTCCGTGTCGCTGGTCATGCTCACCTCGATGCGGAGGCCGTCCGCCGTCCAGCCGATGCCCGTGTCGGCGTCGCCGGTGCCGTCGAACCAGCCGTAGTGCTCGGTGCCGCCGTTGAACCAGATGCGGAATCCCGCATCGTCGTCGTCCGCCGCGCAGATGCCGAAGCCGCAACCCGGCTGCGTGTCGGACCCATCGCGCTTGAACGCGACGGAGCCGTTCTTGAAGAAGACGGAGAACGTGTCTCCCGCCTGCAAGGCGCGCGACAGGGTCCGCTTGGCGCCGGCCCCCTTCTCCCAGTTGCACCACAGGCCGAAGCCGGCGGCGTCGGCCCACGAGCCGCTCAAGTAGTTGTCGCCTTCTTTTTCATAGGAAACCGACCACGCGCCGAAGCCGGTCCCGCCGTTGAGGCCGTCGAAGGCTCCGCCCGCATAGGCGGCATCGGCGGAGGAGTCGGCCGCGTTCGTCGCCACGACGGATTCCAGCGTGGCCGCCGAAAGCGTGATGGCGTTGTCGCCCGTGCCCAAATCGACGGGCAGGGTCCAGTTCGCCGCCTTGGCGATGGTGCCGGAGGCGTGGGTCAAGGCGTTCGTCCAAGCGATGTCGCCCGTCACGTCGTCGCCCGCGGTGCCGGCGAGCGTGTACTTGGCGCTGTCCGCCGTCGCCGCCGCTCCCGCCGGGGTCGTCACGACCAGGCCGGCCGGGACGCCCTGGATGGTCACGGCGTAGTCGTTCCCGCCGTTGTTCGCGTAGATCGCCTGCGTTTCGTCGCCGTTGTTGGCCGCGAGGTAGTACTTGAGCGTGCCGCCGTTGGGCAGGTCCTTGATTTCGTGCGTGAAGTACGTCCAGACGTTCGTCGCGTCCTTCGTCTCGTTGGTGTACGTGCTCGCGTATTCCATCGCGGCGAGTTCCCACGCCTGGCCCGGCTTCGGGTCGATGGCGTATCCCACCGAGCAGACCAGCCCGGTCACGACCGTGTCCGGCTCCGAGGCGATGGCCGCGGTAATCTTGAGGGTCCCGCCCGCCACGGGTTCCACCGGGGAGGAGACCACGCTCTGGAACTTGATTTCGTCGGTCTCCGGCGCTTCCGCGATGGTGACGCGGTAGTCGCTTCCGCCGTTGTTGTCCCAGAACTCGTTTTCGCCGTCGGAAACGCAGATGGCGAACTGGAGCGTCCCCGCGCTCACGGAGCTCGCGGGCAGTTCGTAGTGGTACCACGCGCCGCCGTCGGCGGTCGGGTCCCAGTCGCCGTTCAATTCCATTTCGACGAAGGGCCAGGCGCCTTCGGGGTTGTTGACCCCGTAGATGACCTTGACGCTCTGGACGTTCGCGACGTTGCCGACCTGCGTGTTGATGTAAATCGTGTCGGCCGCCGTCGCTTCCGTCGGCCAGGCGTAGGTGCTGTTCGCCCAGAGGGAGCTGCCGCCGCCACCGCCGGAGCCGCCGACGTCGGCGGAGTTGTCGACGAAGTTGCCGATGTAGACCTTGCTGCCCTTGCCTTCGAGCGTGACGCCCGAGAGGTTCAGCCACCCGGAATCGCTCGACCAGCCGATGCTTTCGCCGTCGCCGCCTTCCTTGAAATCGGCGTTCTGGATGCCGACTTCCAGCCACCCGCCGTTGTAGTCGGAGACGCGCACTTCGTAGTCGGCGGTGTTGAGGAGGACGAGCGCGACTTCGTCGCCGTACCACTTGGTGAACGCGTACAGGCCCTGGCCGCCCGCGTAGGCGCGCTGGGCGAAGCCGCCGCGGCGGAGGGCGCGGGACTTGTTGCGCAGGCCGTTGAGCCACTGGATGTGGTAGTACAGGCCGGCGGACTTGTTGGCATCGGAGAACATGTCGCCCCAGGCGTTGCCGGGCTGGAAGCCGGCGGCGCCCCACGTCCCGTCGGGGTCGAACATGCATTCGCGCTGCCAGTCGCTGTCGTCGGGGTTGTAGTAATCGGAGTTTTCGTCGCCGTTCTTGCTGTTGTTGTTGCCGTTGGAGTGGCCGCCCTGGTTGAAGCAGTGCTCGGTGCCGTAGTAGAGCAGCGGAATCGGGGGGGCGAGATAGAGGAAGGTCATCGCCGGCTTCATCACCCGGACGGCGTTGTCCTTCGAGCCGCCGCCGAACGAGCAGGCGAAGCGGTTGACGTCGTGGTTGTCGAGGAAGGCGATGACGTTCTGCGCGGCCTTGCCGTACTTGGAGGAGATGTAGCCCATTTCCTCGCCGAGCTGGTAGCCGGAGTACCCCATGCCGAAGGCGTTGTTCATCGCCTGCATCAGCGGGAAGTCGAGCGAGGCGTTGAACCCGTAGGCGTCGGAGCACCAGCCCGCGAGCGCGTCGTGGCTGTAGCTGAAAAGTTCGCCGAAGACCAGGAAGTTGTTCTTCCCGCGGTACGCCGCGTGGTCGCGCATCGCCTGCGCCCAGGTGCGGCACCAGTCGTACGGGATGTGCTTGATGGCATCGACGCGGAAGCCGTCGCAGTCCGTCGCGTCGATCAGGTTCTTGAACGCCTGGTAGAGGATGTCGGAGGTCGTGCCGTCTTCCTGCATCAGGTCGTCGGTGCCCTTGAACTGGCCCTGCAGGTTTTCGGGGGAGGTGTCCCAGTTCTGGATGGTGCCGTTCAGGTGGAAGCGGTCGAGGCTGTCGAAGGGATACGGGTGCTTCTGGGGATTGTTCACGGCGCTGCCCCACCAGTTGCCGTCGCGGTTGCCGGTGTAGTACTTGTCGTCGGCGCCGCTGTTGCCCTGCCGACCGCACTTGTCGCTCATGTGGTTGGGCGCGACGTCGAGGATGACGGCGATGTGGGCGGCGTGGAGGGCGTCGATGAGGTCCTTCAGTTCCGCGAAGGTGCCGCTCGCCGGTTCGCAGACGAAGAAGTTGTCCACGTGGTACTGGTGGTACGGGGTCCAGCGCCATTCCGGGGTGCCGTTGTAGCGGAACGCCTGGGAGTTGAGCTGGACGCCGGAAATCCAGACGGCCGTCACGCCCATCCCCGAAAGGTAGGGGATCTGCTGCTTCAAGCCCCGCCAGTTGCCGCCCTGGTGGAAGTTGCGGGAATACTCCGCCCCCATGGTGCACTTGTTCTTGTAGAAGTAATCCTTGTTGTAGTTCTTCGCGTCGAGGTTGCAGGTGCCGTCGGTCGCGAAGCGGTCGGTGAAGAGCTGATAGATGTTCCGGTCGCGCCAGTCCTCGGGGCTGGGCGTGTAGGAGAAGGAGTCGCCGCGGGAAACCAGGGCGTACGGGTTGTCGTAGCCGTAGCCGCCGCCGCCCGTCGGGTCGCTGCCGAAAGCTTGCGCGAGGTCCACGTCGAAGGCGGACGCCGGGAGGGTGAAGGCCGCAAGGAGCGCCGCGGCCGCGAAAGATTTCAGGAATTTCATGGGATTCGATCTCCGGGGTTGGGTGGGTGGCAAAAGGACGACGCGCGGAAGGGCGCGAAGTTCCGGACATCGTACACCTCCCGCCGCCGGGACACAAACCTTGCTTTTCCCCCCTCCCGGCCGCGGCGGCTCCGCGGCCGGTCCGCCCCGTTCCGTTTTTCCGGTGCCGCCGCGCTTGCGCCGGGCGGGGCGGCGCGCCATACTCCCCGGCCATGGACGAAGTTCCCTCCGTTCCCGAAACGCTCGGCCTCATCGCCGGCCGCGGCTCCTATCCGTGGCTCCTCGCCCGCTCCGCCCACGCCCAGGGCGTGAAGCGCGTGGTCGCGTTCGCCTTCAAACGGGAAACCGACCGCGCCATCGCGAAGCATGCCGACGAGGTCCGCTGGCTCCACCTCGGGGCCCTCGGCGCGCTTTTGAAGGCCATCGAAGAAAGCGGCGTCCGGCACGTCGTCATGGCCGGGCAGATCAAGCCCACCCGCCTCTTCTCCATGCGCTTCGACGCGAAAAGCCTCTCGGAACTCCGCAAGCTTCCCGTCAAGAACGCCCACACCATCTTCGGCGCCATCTGCCGCTGCATCGCCGAAACCGGGGCGGTTCTCCTCCCCGCCTCCCGCTTCATGGAGAAGGAAATGCCCGCAGTCGGCATCCTTTCCGCGCGCGAACCGACGGAACGCGAATGGGCCGACATCCGCTTCGGCTGCTACATCGCCAAGGAAACCAGCCACCTCGAACTCGGCCAGACGGTGGGTCTGAAGGACGGAACCCTCCTCGCCGCCGAAGGCTTCGAGGGGACCGACGAGGCGATCCTCCGCACCGGCCGGCTCGGCGGGAAGGGCACCGTCATCGTCAAGGTCTCCAAGCCCGGGCACGACATGCGCTTCGACATCCCCATCGTCGGCGTCCGCACGATGAAGATGCTCAAAAAGGCCCGCGTCTCCGCCCTCGCCGTCGAAGCGGGCCGAACGATTTTGCTTGACAAGGAAAAAGTCATCGCCCTCGCCGACCGCGCCGGGATCGCCTTTGCCGCCGTCGACGCGGCGGCCCTCGCGGCCGCCTCCACGAAAGGACCCACCCCATGAGCGCCACTCCTTCCCCCGCCGCTTCTTCCGCCCCCGTCCGCTTCGGCGTGATGGGCGTCGGCTCCCTCGGCCAATGGCACGCGCGCATCTACTCGGAAATCGAAGGCATCGAATTCGCCGGCGTCTTCGACCCGGACGCCGCGCGGGCGAAGGAAATCGCCGAGCGCTACCACACCCGCGCGTTCCGCACCCAGCAGGAACTCTTCGACGCGTGCGACGCGCTTTCCGTCGTCGTCCCCACCACCAAGCACCGCGCGGTCGCCGGGGCGGCCCTCGACCAGGGCAAGCACGTCCTGGTGGAAAAACCCATCGCCGTGACGACCAAGGAAGCCGAAGAGCTGGTGGAAAAGGCGCACGCGAAGGATTTGATTTTGCAGGTCGGCCACGTCGAGCGGTTCAACCCGATCCTGGAGGTGCTCAACCCCGCCAAGCACCACCCGCTGTACGTCGAAGCGATCCGCCTGGCGACCTACCCGCCGCCGCGCTTCGGCCTCCTCCCGCGCGGCACCGAAGTGAGCGTCATCCTCGACCTCATGATCCACGATTTGGAGGTGATCCTCTCCCTCGTCCGCAGTCCCGTCACCGAAATCCGCGCGGTGGGCGTGCCCATCCTTTCCAAGGGCGAGGACATCGCCAACGTCCGGTTGCATTTCGCCAACGGTTGCGTCGCCAACGTCACCGCGAGCCGCATTTCGACGGAAAAACAGCGGAAAATCCGCATGTTCCTGCCCGACGCGTACGTCTCGCTCGACTACCAGAACCAGAACGGCAAGATTCTCAGGAAAAAACTCCTCGGCATCACGAAGGAGGAAATCCCCGTCCACGAGGGCGAGCCGCTGGCGCGGGAACTGCGCAGTTTCGTCCAGTGCGTGCAGACGCACTCGGAGCCGCTGGTGAGCGGCGAACACGCCGCGGAGGCGCTGAAGCTCGCCATCCGCATCTGCCAGAGCATCCGCCAGGGGCAGAGCTGATGGCCGCCGGCGCCGGGAAGCGCGTGCTGGCCGTCGCCGGGGAGATGAGCGGCGACACGCTGGGCGCGGCCCTTCTCGCCGAATACCGCGCGGCGGGCGGGACGGCGTCGTTCTTCGGCATCGGCGGGGAAAAGATGCGCGCCGCGGGCGTGGAGACCCTCCACGACGTGCGCGAGATGGCGGTGCTGGGCCTTTCGGAAGTGATTGCGCGGATCGGCTTTTTCCGCCGGGTGTGGCGGGAGACGGTGCGCCTCCTCGACGAGCGCCGCCCCGACGCGGTGCTTCTGGTCGACTACCCGGGCTTCAACCTCCGGCTCGCGGGGGAGGCGCACAAGCGCGGCATCCCGGTGTGCTACTACGTCTGCCCGCAGGTGTGGGCCTGGAACCGCAAGCGCATCCCCAAGATGGCGCGGGTGATCGACTCTCTCTGGTGCCTGTTCCCCTTCGAGCCGAAGGTCTTCGAGGGAACGGGGCTCGACGCGACCTTCACGGGCCACCCGCTGGTCGGCCCCATCGAGGAATTCCTCGCCTCGCCCGTTTCTCCGCTCCCGTGGCCGGAGGGAGACCCCGCCGAGCGCATCGCCATCCTCCCGGGCAGCCGCGAGATGGAAATCCGCCGGCTGCTGCCGGTGTTTTTGCGCGCCGCGGAATTGTACCGCGCGCGGCACCCGGGCGCCTCGTTCCTCGTTTCGGCCGCGAACGAACGCGCCGCGGGGCACATCGCCCGCGTCGTCGAAGCGACCCTGCCGGAAGCCGCCCGCCCGCGGTACGCCGTCGCCGTCAAGGCGATGCGCGAGACCGTCCGGCAGGCGCGCGCCGCGTTGGCGTGTTCGGGAACGGCGACGCTGGAGACGGGGTTGATCGGCTGCCCCATGCTCATCGCCTACCGCGCGGCGTGGCCGACCTATTTCGCCGGGCGCGCGCTCATCCGCGTCAAGTGGCTGGGCATCGGCAACCTCATCGCCGACCGCACCGTTTCGCCGGAATACATCCAGCGCGACGCCACGCCCGAAGCGCTCGCGGCGGGGCTGGAGGACATCGTCCCCGACGGCCCCGCGCGCGCCGCGCAGCTCGCGGGGCTGGCCGAAATCCGCCAAGCGCTGTCCCGCCCGTCCGGCTCGCCGGGCGCGGGGGCCCTCCTCGCCCGCATCGTGCCATGAACGCCGCCGCGGGCAAGACGGCCCTCCTCTTCGACATGGACGGGGTGCTGGTCGATTCCAACGCGATGCACCGGGATTCGTGGATTGCGGTGGCGGAACGGCACGGCCTGCCCGTCCGGCACGCGGAGGAAATCGGATGCTGCGGGCTGACCACCCGCGACGTCATCGCGAAGTTGCTCCGCTGGGACGTGGACGACGAAGAGGCGACCCGCCTCGGGGAGGAGAAGGAGCGGCTGTACCGCGAATGGATCGCGACGCGCGGCATCCCGGCGATTCCCGGCGTGGCGGCATACGTGCGGCGCGCCGCGGCCGCGGGGTTCCCGTGCGCGGTGGGGACGAGCGCCCCGAAGGAGAATCTGGAAGCGTGCCTGCGCGCGTTGGGCATCGGGGATTGCTTCCGCGCGTGCGCGACAAGCGGCGGGGCCCTGCGCGGGAAACCCGCGCCGGACATCTACCTCGCCGCGGCGGAAGCCATCGGGGCGGCACCGGAAACTTGCGTGGTGTTCGAGGACGCGGCCAACGGCATTGCCGCGGCGAAGGCGGCGGGCATGCGCGCGGTGGGCATTTTGACCGCCGCGACGAAGGAAGAACTCGCCCAGGCCGACGCGTGGCACGCCGATTTCCGTTCGGTTCCCCTGCCGCCGCTTTGAGGCGAAAAAAGCGCACGCCGGCGATTTTGCCGATGTTCGGCAAAAACCTTGAAAATTTGCCAAACATTGGCAAATCCTTGTCGCCGCGCGCGGGAAACATTTTGCCAATGTTTGGCAAATTCGGCCCTGTTTTGCCAAACATTGGCAAAACGGCCTGGAGGCGGAGCCGTGGTCACGCTTAGCGGAGACCAGGGCAAGCAAAGTGCCTCCGGCACTGCCGAACCTTGGCAAACCCGCCTCCCGGCGCTACCTTCCCTTCCCGCCATGCGCCCCCTCCCCCCATCGCAACGCATCTTCCCGCCCGATTGGCTCGGCCCCCTCCCCCGCGAACTCTTCCACCCGCGCGCCGATACCCCGCTCGAACTCGACCTCGGCTGCGGCAAGGGCCGCTTCCTCCTTGCCCGCGCCCGCAAGGCCCCCGGCACCGACTTCTTCGGCGTGGACCGCATGCTCCGCCGCATCCGCAAGATCGACAACCGCCTCCGCCGCGAGGGCCTCCCCCACGTCCGCCTCCTCCGCGCGGAGGGGTTCTACACGGTCTCGTACCTCCTCCCGCCGGAATCGGTGAACGTGCTCTGGATCCTTTTCCCCGACCCGTGGCCGAAGGCGAAGCACGAAAGCCACCGGCTTTTCAACGCGCGCTTCCTCGACGCGACCGCGCGCGTCCTCCGCGACGGCGGGCGGCTCGAATTCGCGACCGACCACGCGCCGTATTTCGAGGCCGTCAAGGAAATCCTCCTCGCCGACGCGCGCTTCGCCCCCGTTCCCGCGTACGTCCCGCCCGGGGACGAGCAGACCGATTTCGAACGTTTCTACATCCAGTCCAAACCCATCGGGCGCATCGCGCTCGTCAAAAGGAGCCTTCCGTGAACGAACGCCAACTCGACCTCCTCCGGCGCATGATCGCCGCCCCCTCCCCCTCCGGCTACGAGCAGCCGCTCATGCGCATCCTCCGCGAAGAGGCCGCCGCCTTCGCCGCGCGCGTCGTCCCGGACGTCCACGGCAACTGCGACGTGGTCCTCAACCCCGGCGGGGCCCCCAGGGTGATGCTCGCGGCGCACTGCGACGAAATCGGACTCATCACCACGTACATCGACGAGCACGGCTTCCTCTCCGTCGGCCCCGTCGGCGGCTGGGACCCGCAGATCCTCCAGGGCCAGCGCGTGCGCGTCATCACCGCTTCCGGCCCGATTCCCGGCGTCATCGGCAAGCAGCCCATCCACGTCCAGGAGCCCGCCGACCGCGACAAGGTCGCCAAGATCAAGACCCTCTGGGTGGACATCGGCGCGAAGGACCGCGAGGACGCGGAGAAGATGGTCGCCATCGGCGACCCGATGGTCGTGGCAAGCGACCTGGCGGAACTGCCCAACGGCCGCTTCGCGGGTCGCGCCTTCGACGACAAGGCGGGCGCGTGGACCGTCTTCGAGGCGGCGCGCCTGCTTGCCGCCATGTCGCCGGAAGCGGAAGTGCACGCGGTCTTCACCGTGCAGGAGGAAATCGGCTCGCGCGGCGCGACGACGGCGGCCTTCGGCATCCGGCCCGACGCGGCCATCGCCGTGGACGTGACCTTCGCCACCGACCACCCCGGCATGTCGGACGCCGAGAAGGTGGAGGGCCATGTCGTCCTGGGCGGCGGACCCGCCGTCACGCGCGGGGCGAACATCAACCCGGAAATGTTCCGGCGGCTCGCGGAGACGGCGAAAGCGAAGGGCATCCCCGTGCAGGTCGTCGCGGACGGGCGGGCGACCCCGACGGACGCCGATCCCCTCCAAATCAGCCGCGCGGGCGTGGCGACGGCGCTCCTTTCGGTGCCGTTGCGCTACATGCACACCCCTTGCGAAATCGTATCGGCGGACGACCTCGAAGCGACCGCGCGGCTCATGGCCGAAACCGTCGCCTCGTTCCGGAAGGGCGACTCGTTCCTCCCGCTTTGACGCCCCGGACGCCCTGTCCGCGGCGCTTCCGGGATGCGGAAAGCGCCGCCCGCGCCGTGAACGAAATCCTCCGCTTCGAAAACGTGTCCTTCGCCTGGCCGGGCATGGTTGCCCCGTTGCTGGAGGGTCTCACGGTGCAGTTCGACCGCGGCTGGACGGGCATCGTCGGCGCGAACGGTTGCGGCAAGACGACCCTCCTCAAGCTCGCGAGCGGCGAACTCGCCCCCGGCGGCGGCACCGTCGCGCGCCCCGATTCCCGCCTCTACGTCGTCCAGCGCACCGACGACCCGCCCGCAGGGCTGGCGGAATTTTTCGCCGCCGACGACGCCGCGGCGTGGCAGGCGCGGGTCGATCTCGCCATCGGCGACGACTGGGACGCGCGCTGGGGCACCCTCTCCCACGGCGAGCGGAAGCGCCTGCAAATCGCCATCGCCCTCTGGCGCGCGCCGGGGTTGCTCGCGCTCGACGAACCGACCAACCACCTCGACGCGGAGGCCCGCAAGGTCCTTCTTGCCGCGCTCCGCCGCTACAACGGGACCGGTCTTCTCGTGAGCCACGACCGCGCGCTCCTCGACGAACTCTGCGCGAAGTGCCTGTTTCTCGTGCCCCCCGCCGCGACCCTCCGCCCCGGCGGCGTGACGCAGGGCATGGAGCAGGACCGCCGCGAACAGACCGCCGCCCGTGCGCAGGACGACGCCGCGAAACGCGCCGCTTCGCGCCTCCGCGCCGCCGCCCAAGAGCGCCGCGAGGAAGGCGAACGGATGGCCGCCCGCACCAAGGCCGTCGCGAAAAACGCCAAGCGCAACCCGCACGACCACGACGGCAAGGCCGCCCGGCAGCTCGCCAAGCTGACCGGCAAGGACGCCTGGGCCGGCAAGCAGTCCGCTTCGCTCGCCCGCCGCGCGGCGAAGGCACAGGCCGGACGCGCCGCGTTCCGCGTCCGCAAGGAATACGCGACGGGGTTCTGGCTCGACGACGCCGACGTGTCGCACCGCAACTGTCTCCTCCGCCTCCCCGCCGGGGAACTCGCCGTCGGAGGCGGGCGGACGCTCTTCCATCCCGCGCTCGAAATCGGCCCGACCGACCGCATCGCCCTGACGGGGCCGAACGGGACGGGCAAATCGACCTTGCTCCGCGCGCTGGCCCCGCGCTTCAACGTGCCGGAAGAACACCTCGTCTTCGTGCCGCAGGAAATCTCCGCCGCGGAATCCGCGCGGATTTTGGCCGACGCCAAGCGCTTGGGCGATGACACGCTCGGCGACGTCATGCGCCGGTTCTCGCGGCTCGGGTCGCGCCCCGGACGGCTCCTCGAATCCGCGCAGCCGTCGCCGGGGGAAGTGCGCAAGCTCCTCCTCGCGCTGGGCATCGCCCGCGGCCCGCACCTGATCGTGATGGACGAGCCGACCAACCATTTGGACCTGCCCGGCATCCTGTGCCTGGAGGAGGCGCTGGCCGCGGCGCCGTGCGCGATGGTGCTCGTGAGCCACGACGAGCGCTTTCTCGCCCGCCTCGCGCAAAAGCGCTGGTCCCTCGCCGAAACCGCCCCCGGCCGCATCGACCTCGCCGTTCGCCACGATTTCCCCTGAACGGCCCGCCGACCTTCCTTCCGGCTTGCCCTTTTTGGGGGCCAGCCGACGGACACCCGCGGGACAAGGGGTCTTCTGTGTCAACAAAGCGGGACAAGGGGCTTTCCGTGCCAACGAAGTGGAACAATGGGCCTTCCGCGCCAACGAAAAGGCACGATTGCATTGCGGGAAACCAAAGCCGTCCCCCCCGCGAAATCCCGGCAGGGATTGCCAATCCCCATTATCGTGCGAGATTACGGAAATTGCTTGGCATCCCTCCCTCCTTTTGCTGTAATCCCGCACATGATTTCCCCCCGCAATCCCTCCCGCCAGCCTGCCCCTTTCCCCGCCCGGCCCGCTCCCGGTC
>JAFSUH010000147.1 GCA_017445365.1 Kiritimatiellia bacterium
ACGACGATGTCCTTCACGTTCTCCTTGATTCCCAGAAGGGACCCGGTCTCGATGTAGTGGTACTTGCCGTATTCCACGAGCCGCTTGATCGCCTCGCGCGCGACCGGGAACCGCTGCACCTCGTCGAATACCACGCAGCTCCGGCCGGGGACGAGCGAGACGCGGTGGAGCGTCTGCAGCCTCTCCAGCGTGCCCTGGACGTCGCGTTCCTCGGTGAACGCCTTCTTGCTGTCCCGGACGAGCTTGCTCTGCCCGGAAAAGTCGACGAAGAGGCAGGATTCGTATTCGCGGGCGGCGAACTCGCGGACGAGGTGGGTCTTGCCCACGCGCCGGGCACCTTCGACGAGCAGCGCGTACCGCCCGGCGAGAGTGCGTTTCCATTCCAGCATCTGCGCGTATGCCTTCCGTTTGAAATCAAGTGGCATGAAAATCCTCCGTTTCTGTCCTTTCAACGCGGGGATTCTCGCACGGAACCCGCCTTCTTGTCAAGCAATTTGTCACCGTCACGCCAAACTTTCACTCCGTAATCTGTCACCGCCACGCCAGAATTCAATATCCGGATTTGTCACCACCACGCCAAAACGCCCCCCCGCATTTCCCACACTTTCCCACACATTTCCCGCATCTTTTCCGCCCGCCGCGTGGTAGAATGCCCCGCGTCTCCCGGCCCCTCCGTCCCTTGAACCCTCACGCCAAGTCCGCAAAGAACGAAAACGCGCAATGAATCCAACCACGGAACACACGGAAAGCACGGAACACTTCATGTCTCTTCATTCCACATTTCCTTTCCCATCAAGCCACCGCGCTCAAGTTGCGCGGGCGGCCGGGCTTGCGATCCTTGCGGCAGTCGCCGTCTGCCTCATCGCCGGCGCCGTATTGGCCTTCCGTTCCGGATCGGTCGAACCTGGTTGGGAACCGGATGCCGCATTCGCGTGGACGATGCTCTGGCTTCCCGCCGGATGCCGTCTGGCCGTTCCGGCCCTGCTGTTGCTTGCCTGCGCCCGCGCGGCACCTCCGGCGCGCGAAGGACGGCGCGGCCGCGCATGGCGCGTCGGCATCGCGCTCGCGGCGTTTTCGGCGGTGCGTCTCGTCCTGCAAGGATTCGCCATGGCATCTTTCGCGAACTCCGGCGGCGCGAACGCGGCGCTCTTCGGCAGTCCCGCGGCCGCCCTTCTGCATTGGTGGTTCACCGGGCTCGCCTATCCCCTGTCCGAGGCCGCGATCATCCTTGCGGGATTCTGTCTGCCAGGCATTCCCGCGGAGGACCCCGCCACGCTTGCGAAGGATGGTGCCGGACGCAGGGAATGGTGGTTCTTCTCCGCATCCGCCGCCTGTCTCGCGCTGCTTCTCGTTTTCAACATCTTGAGGAGCGTTCACCTGAAACCGGTTCGCATCGAAGTCTGGTCCGTGCTTCTCTCCCTCGGCCATATGGCGGTTCCGGTCGCCGCGTGCCTCGCGCTCGGCGTCCTCGCCCGCCGGTCGTCCGGCCGCGAGCGGTGGCGGCTCCATCCGGCAACCCCCATCGTGCTGTTGCTCGGGTGCGGAGCCTGCTTCGTTGTCGGCCACGCATTGTCATCAATGCAATGGAACGGGCTTTCGTCCCTATCGCCCCTATTGTGCGACCTGTTCTACCTTGCGTGGCCCGTCTGGCTCTGCTCCCTTGTTCGCTCCCGGCACCAACCCTAGCACCCCCTCCGCTCCGCGCGGGCGCGGCGCAGCCGCCGCCCACCGCGGCGCGGCCTTCCCGAATTCCCCGCCACGCCGCATTCAGCATTCAGCATTCAGCATTGACCCCGCCCCCGCCACGCTCCGCCACTTTTCCCTTTACCCTTTCAACTTTAAACTCCTTCAACCCTTTCAACCTCTTCAACCCCTTCAACCCGATGAAACGCCTCGCCCTCCTCCTTCTCCGCCCCGCCCTCGCCGCCGCGCCGGCGCGGGCGCGGGGGAGCCGCGACGAGCCGCCC
>JAFSUH010000148.1 GCA_017445365.1 Kiritimatiellia bacterium
AGCTCTTCGGGGATTTTAGTGGAACCAGCTATGCGGAGTGCTGGGGATGAGGGAGAGATGCGTCCCATGGCACAAGGGAGCCACGAGGCGCAGGGGGTGCTCCGGCTGTCTCATTCAAAGTGGATCGGAATGCTCCAACTATCGACTTGATTTGGCACATATGCCGTCGCACGGGGAGGGGCGCACATTCGAGCCGAGGGGCCCCGGACCGCCCGCAGGGCGTGGACGGGGACACGGTTCGGGGGCGAGCAGCGCGTCCCCGACAGCACCCACCGCCCACCCAAGCCTTCCACTAAATTCCCCGAAGAACCAAAAGTTTTCCAATGGTTGGAAAACTTCCGGCCGGGCCCGGAACGCGGGAGGGGAACGGGCGGGAAACCTCACGCGGAGGCGCCGAGCGGCGGAGACGCAGAGCCCGGGGTTGCATTGAACAAGATGAAAACCGCTTCGCAAACATTGAAAACGAGACAATTCGGACAACCCGGACAACTTTTGCAAGGGCGCCGAGCGGACAACTCCGCCCGGTTGAAGAGGTTGTTCGCCTTCGCCCGTACGCTCATCGACCGCGCCGAAGGGTTCACAGCCACGCCCCCATCCGTTCGCGGAGCACGCGGCCGACCCGCAGCAGGCGGGCCCGTTCCGCGAGGCGGTTCAAATCCTTTCCCGGCCAGGCCGCATAGCGGCGGATGGCGTCGTTGAGGGTTTCCTCGTCGATGCGCCCGCGGGACCGCAGGAGGTCGCAGATGGTCCGCTCCGCGTCGTAGCACGGGACCTCGAATCCCGTCGGCGTCCGCGTCCGCGCCCGCGTCCGCCCCGCCCCCAGCCACGCCGTCTTGACATAATACGCCTTCATCAGCCCCGCGAAGGCGCGCGGCGGATTCGTACCCGTCGGAAGGGTGATGGAATGCCGCACAGGACACCGCTCCGACAGCCTCAGCAGATACAGTGCGCTCTCGTGCGACAGGACCGCATCCGGCGCCAGCTTGAACAGGATTTCCAGGTCATCCGGGACGGCCTCCGGCGAGTGGTACACACCGCGCGCCACACGCCGCACTTTCCCTGCCTTGACCCACTTCGAGAGCCGCCCCCTGGAAATGCCCATCCGCGCGGCATCCTTCGTCCCGACGCATCGCCCGCCGGCCATCGCGTCCAGAAGCTGCTGGTAGCGGTCGGATGGCGACATTTGATTGAACTTGGTCCTTGTTTTCATCTTTTGTATCCACCACATACTCCCCCATCACTCATCCTTCCACAAGTCCAAACTGACCGATGACGACCGTTTTCTTCCCTCCCGCATCCCTCCCGCATCCCTGCCGCTCCCCATCCGCCGCGACGCGGCAGGATGCCGCAGCGCCCTTCGGGACAGACAAGAGAACAGTGACAAGTGACAAGATGCGGTGCGGCCTTCGGCCGCGGATTCTCCCACCGGCAGGATGCCGTGCCGCTGGAGGTGGGAGCATGGAGAATGCGGGGTTTGCTTGTTTGCGGCTTGGCGCCGCCTTCGTGGGAACGTTTGCATGACTGCATCGTGTAGCCCTCCTCCAGCAGGAGAGTCCGGACGGTTTCGTGGCTGACGGCGAAGCCCTTGGCTGCCATTTCCTCCGACAGCTTCCGGAGGCTTTTCGTCGTCCAGCGCAACGGTGACATCGGGTCGCCGCGCACGTGCGGCTCGATCAGTTC
>JAFSUH010000149.1 GCA_017445365.1 Kiritimatiellia bacterium
CCCGCGCTGCCGTACGCGCCGGATGCGCCGCCGTCCCTCCACGCGCCGGACGCCGGCGCCATCGCCGCGTTCGAGGCCGCGGCGCTCGACGAGCCGCCGGAGGAAATCAGCGAAGTCACGCCCATCGACTCGCTCCTGGCGGTGGAGGTTTCGACGTACTACGCCGCCGACGAGGACGCGACCTACTTCGAGGCCGCCATCTCGCGCGCCGGGGAGAAGGGCCTGCCGCAACTGCCCAAGGACGTGCTGCTCGTCCAGGACTGCTCCAAGTCGATGACCCGCGCGAAGCTGGACTTCTTCAAGGAAGGCATCCGCGAGTTCCTGCCGACGCTTTCGACCGCCGACCGCGTCAATTTCATCAAGTACGCCGATTCCCCCGAGTGGTGCTTCGCCGACTGGCGGCCCGTGACGGGCGAAAGCCTCGGCGAGGTGTGGGCGTTTGCCGAACGGATGACCGCGCGCGGGGAAACCGACCTGTACGCGTCCCTGCGCGGGGCGCTCGAAGTCTCCCGCGTGCCGGGCCGGCCGGTGCTGCTGGTGCTCATGACCGACGGCCGTCCCACGGTGGGGGTGCTGGACGCGAGCGACATCATCGCGCGGTTTTCGAAGGCGAACAAGGGACGGATCAGCGTCTTCACGGTGGGCGGTGGCGAGAGCGTCAACTCGTTCCTGCTCGACCTCCTCGCGCAGAACAACCGCGGCGACACCTGGATGACGCCGATGCGCGACCGGCTGCCGGACACGCTCAAGCGGGCGGGCCGGGAACTCTCGCGGCCGGTGCTGGCGGATTTGCGGTACTCGCTGGCGGGGGACGGCGCGGCGGAGGTGTACCCGAAGACTTTGACGCACCTCTTCCTCGACCGGCCGCTGCGCCTCGTGGGCCGCACGTCGGCTTCGGCGAAGGAGGAAATCCTCCGCATCGAGGGGGACAGCGGCACGACGCGCCACGACATGGTTTTCGCGCTGGACCTGGAAAACGCGCGGAACGGCGGGGAGGGCCTGCGGCGCGAATGGGTGATGCAGAAGATTTACGCTTTGGTGGACGCGCGCATCTCCGGGGCGCCGGGGGCGACTGCGGCGGCGATCCGCGAACTGGCCGCGAAGCACCGCGTGGCCCTGCCCTGGAACGAACTGCCCGTCGAATAGCCCGCCCGCGGGGGAGGGGAGGTTTGATGTTTGGAGTTTGGAACCTTCCACCCCTTCAACCCTTCACCTTTTCAACCTTTCAACTCTTCAACCCTTCACCCTTTCAACCCGTCTTTCCGTCGTCGCGGCACTTGCAAATCGCGCGCGCAATTGGGATATTGGGGGAAACGGAAGGAGCAATCCCCATGCATTTCGTCGTCTGCATCAAACAGGTTCCCAACACCACCAAGGTCCGCATCGACCCGGAAACCAACACGCTCGTGCGCGCCGGGGTCGAAAGCATCGTCAACCCCTTCGACGAAAACGCCCTCGAGATGGCGCTTGTCCTGAAGGAGCAGAATCCCGGCTCCAAGGTGACCGCGGTCTGCATGGGGCCGCCCCAGGCCGCCGACGCCTTGAAGGAATGCGTCGCCCGCGGCGTGGACGACGTCATCCTCCTCTGCGACCGCGCGGTCGCCGGAAGCGACACGTGGGCGACGAGCTACGCCATCGCGCAGGCCGTCAAGTCCCTCCCCGAACCCGCGGATTTGCTTCTTTTCGGCAAGCAGGCCATCGACGGCGATACCGCGCAGGTGGGCCCCGGCGTCGCCGAACACTTGGGCCTCCCCTGCATCACCTTCGTCCGCGCGGCGAAGATTGCCGAACCGGGGCGCATCGCCCTCGAACGCGTCTGGGAAGACGGCTGGGAAGAAATCGTCTCCCCGCTTCCCGCGGCGGTCACCGTCCTCAAGGAAGCCAACGTGCCCCGCCTCCCGTCCCTGCGCGGGAAGATGGCGGCGAAGAAGCTCCAGATTCCGCTCACGACGGCGGAAGCCATCCACGCGGATCCGGCCAAAATCGGCCTCAAGGCCTCGCCGACGCGCGTGGTGCGCATCTTCTCCCCGCCGCAGAAGACCGGCGGCGAAAAATGGACGGGGCTTTCCGGCGAGGAGGCCGGGACCAAACTCGCGGCGGCCTTGCAGGACCGCAAGATCATCTGACGGAGGAACGGACCATGGCACTGAAGATCGACCTGGAAAACTGCATCGGTTGCGGAAGTTGCGTGTCCGCGTGCCCCTTCGGGGCGCTGGCCCTGAACGCGGACGGCAAGGCGGAAGTGAACGAAGCCTGCCGGATGTGCGGCAGTTGCGTGGACGCCTGCCCCGTCGGGGCGATTACGCTGGAAAAGGAAGCGGCCGCGGGCACGGACGACCTCGCCTCGTACAAGGGCCTTTGGGTCTATGCCGAACAGCGCGACGGCGCGCTCCACGAGGTGGTGTTCGAGCTCCTCGGCAAGGGCCGCGAGCTCGCTTCGGCGATGGGCTGCCCGCTTTCGGCGGTCCTCCTCGGCCACGGCGTCGAAGGCCTCGCCGACGCGCTGTTCGCGCACGGGGCGGACCAGGTGTTTCTCGTGGACGACCCGGCACTCGAAAAGTACTCGTCCGAGCCGTACGCGGAGGCGATGTGCGCGCTTATCGAGAAGCACCGCCCGGCCGCGATTTTGGCCGGCGCCACCACCGCGGGCCGCTCCTTCATCCCGCGCGTCGCCGTCCGCGAGCACACGGGCCTTACCGCGGACTGCACGGGGCTTGCCATCAACGCCGACGGCCTTTTGGAGCAGACCCGCCCCGCCTTCGGCGGCAACATCATGGCGGCCATCCTCTGCCCCGACCACCGCCCGCAGATGGCGACGGTCCGCCCCAAGGTCTTCGCCCCCGCGCCCGCCGAAGAAGGCCGCAAGGGCGTCCTCGTCCGCGAGGAGCTCTCCCTCGCCCCGCCGGTCGTGCAGGTCGTCAAGACCGTCCGCGCGCTCGAAAACGAGCTCAACGTCACGCAGGCGGACATCGTCGTGTCCGGCGGCCGCGGCCTCGGCAAGAGCGAGAACTTCGCCCTCCTCCGGGAACTGGCGGACGCCTTGGGCGGCGCGGCCATCGGCGCTTCGCGCGCGGCGGTGGACGCCGAATGGATTTCCGCCTTCCACCAGGTCGGCCAGACCGGCAAGACGGTGCGGCCCAAGCTCTACATCGCCTGCGGCATTTCCGGGCAGATCCAGCACCTGGTCGGCATGAACTCCGCCGAAACCATCGTCGCCATCAACAAGGACCCGGACGCGCCGATTTTCGACGTGGCCGACATCGGCATCGTCGGCGACCTCTTCGAGGTGGTCCCCGCGCTGATTCGCGCGCTCAAGCAGGGTTGAGCCGATGATCCGCAACCTCCTTGTCGCCACGGACGGGTCGCCGCAGAGCGCGGTCGCCGTCGATTGCGCCTTTTCGCTCGCCCACCGGCTCTACGCGCGCCTCGAAGCCGTCCACGTCATCGACTCGCGGCTGGTGGAGTTGCCGATGGCCCTGCCCGCCCTCGGGCCGGCGGCGGCCTGGAGCGGCCCGCAGGCCTCCTCGGCGCTCCACGCGGCCTTGCAGGCGCGCGGCGAGGCCATCCTCCGCGAGCTCGAAGCGCGCGCGGAGAAGGAGGCGTTGCCGATCGAAACGCACCTCGAGTTCGGCAATCCCGCGCAGGTGATCCGCGACATCCAGCAGCGCACGGAACTGGTCGTCCTCGGACGCGCGGGCGAGCACGCCGTCGCCGCGCCGGGCATGACCGGCTCGACGATGGACCGCGTCGTCCACCGCGCCATCCGCCCCTGCCTCGTGACGCCGCCGGCGTTTTCGCCCGTCCGCAAGATCCTCTTCGCCACCGACGGCGGGGCGGCCGCGGCGCGGGCGCGGGACGTGGCGACGGACCTCGCGCAGGCGCTCTCCGTCCCGATGGTGGTCCTCTCCGTCGCCGCGCGCGCGAGCGGGGAGGAACGCGCCCGCACCGTGGTGGAAAACGCGCTTTCCTCCGTCCGGGCGCACGAAACGGCGGCCGCGGGGCTGGCGCTTGCGGGCAATCCCGCCGCGGTGAGTTTGGAACAGGCGAAGAAGCTCGCGGCCGACCTCGTGGTGCTGGGGATGCACGGGCACGGGAAGATGTACGACCGGCTTCTCGGCTCCACCGCCGCCATCGTCAACGCCCGCGCGGCCTGTCCGGTCCTGCTCGTCCCATGATCCCGCTTTCTCCGCGCGCGCTCCTTTTGGTGTTGCTGTTCGCGCCGCTCGCGGCCATCGCGCTCGCCGCGGCGTGGTACTACGCGCGGCGGGTCCTCGCCCAGCGGACGGCGGGCGGCGCGGAGGCGAATTTCTACCGTTGCCGCGCGTGCGGCCACGTCTATCTCGATTACGGCGCCCCCGCGCCCAGGGCCTGCGGCAAATGCGGGTTCGTCAACGAAAGCATACGAGGTCTTTCATGAACTTTTCCGTCAAAACCGTCTCCCACACCCTCCGCGACCCTTCGCCGGAGCTGGATGCGTATCTCGCCCGGCCCGCCGTCGATCCCGCCGCCGAGGAAGTCGCCCGCGAAGTCATTTTCGCCGTCCGCCGCGAAGGCGACGCGGCCGTCGCGCGCTACGCGAAGCGCTTCGACGGGGTGGACCTGCCGCCGGAGAAATTCGCGGTGGGCAAGGCCGAACGGGTCGCCGCGCTGGACGCGGCGGGCGCGGAATTCCGGCAGATCCTTTCGCTCGCCATCCGCCGCATTTCGGCCTTCGGCAAGGCGGGGATGCGGAAGAACTGGTCGATGTCCACGCAACGGGGCGGGATGCTCGCCGAGCAGTTCACGCCCATCGGCCGGGTGGGGGTGTACGTGCCGGGCGGGGCGGCGCCGCTGTGTTCGACGGCGCTGATGACGATTGTCCTGGCGAAAGTCGCGGGCGTGCCGGAAATCGCGGTCTGCACGCCGGGAAAGGGGGCGGCGGGGGAAGTGGACGGGCACCTTCTCGCGGCGGTGGAGGCGGCGGGGGCGACGGAGGTGTACCGCATCGGCGGGATTCCGGCCATCGCCGCGATGGCTTGCGGGACGAAGACCGTCCGCCGCGTCTTCAAGATCGCGGGGCCGGGCGGGCCGTTCGTGACGGCGGCGAAGCGGCTGGTGTACGGCGACGTGGACCTCGACATGGTCGCGGGCCCGAGCGAAATCGCGATTCTGGCCGACGAGCACGCCTCGGCCGATTTCGTGGCCGCGGACTTCCTCTCGCAGCTGGAACACGGCAGCGGCCACGAGCGCGCCCTGCTTGCAACGCCGTCGGCCTCGCTCGTCCGCGCGGTGCAGAAGGCCATCGACCGGCAGGCACCGGCGCTCTCGCGCGCGGAGAAAATCGCGAAGGCCATCGACGGGGCCCTGTTCGTCGTGACCGACACCCTGGAAACGGCTGTGGACGTGGTCAACCGCTTCGCGCCGGAGCATCTGGAAATCCAGGCGAACGAACCGCACAAGTGGCTCAAGGCCATCAAGAACGCGGGCGCGATCTTCCTCGGGCCGTGGACGCCGGAACCGGCGGGGGACTTCGCGGCGGGGCCGAGCCACGTGCTGCCGACCGGCGGGACCGCGGCGTTCTTCTCGGGGTTGACCGTGGACAGCTTCCGCAAGCGCAGTTCGGTCATTTCGTACACGCGGGCGGACCTGCAGGAGTCGCTGCCGATCATCCAGACGCTCGCCGCGATGGAGGGGCTCGACGCGCACGCGCGAAGCGCCGCCATCCGCTTCGACGCGAAGTAGGTGCCGGAGGCGGGCGGGCATGCTTGGAGGGCGGCACATGGGAACGGGAACGAAACGCCGCCTGCTGTGCTGCCTCGCGTGCGTCCTGCTTGTCGCCGGGAGCGTTTCCGCGCAGTCGCTGACGGACGAAGACCGGGCGCGGTTCCGCGACATTTTCCTGATGTGCCGGCATCCAGGGGGCCCGATGCCGGTTGACGACTTGCGCGCATACGCGCAAGGCCACGGCTTTTCGGATGCCGAGATGGCCGCCCGCCTGCTTGCCTTCGCGCAAGAGGGGTTGGCAGAAAACGCCGATGCCGGGCAACGCCGTCTGGCCCGGTGCGCCATCGGGCATCTGCGCGATTGCGGCGGGGAAACGGAAGCCGCCTTCCTCCGGAAGCTGATGCG
Source organism: Kiritimatiellia bacterium (assembly GCA_017445365.1). Taxonomy (GTDB): domain Bacteria; phylum Verrucomicrobiota; class Kiritimatiellia; order CAIQIC01; family Lenti-01; genus RGIG3480. The sequence goes on from JAFSUH010000149.1 coordinate 6,109, forward strand.
GGAAACGGAATACGGGGACCTGCGGCAGGCGGCAGCCCTTGTCGGCATGCGCCTGGAGGGGGAGACGTGGGAAGAATGGCTGCGGGAAGCGGTGGCCGACAAACGGTTCGGCGATTTCGACAGGCGGATGGTTTACAAGAATGTTTTCCTGATTGGCCGCGACGGGGACGAAAAGACCCGGCAACGGGTCATCGAAGTGTTGACCGAAATGCGCGCGACCGACTCGTGCCGGGTGAACCAAAACCGTTTGGGAGAATGGGTCGCCAAGTTGAAGGGGGGAGATGCATGGGAGGCGTGGCTCAGGGAAGTGCTCGCGGACGAAGGGTTCTACCCCGCCAACCGGAAACATGCGTTCGAAATGGCCTTGCAGGCCGGACGCAACGGGGAGAAAGCGACGCGGCAGCACGTGATTGACGTGTTGGAGAAAATGCTTTCGGAGGAATCCGACGAAAGAAACCGGATCGATCTGCGGCACTGCCTTGACATCCTCCGGGACAACCGGCCCGGGACCATCCGTCCCTGCGCCGACACCCCCGACCCCTGAAGGAACGTTCGCAACGCATTTTGCCAATGTTTGGCAAAATCGGCCCATTTTTGCCAAACATTGGCAAAACGCCTTGACTGGTAGAACGAGCTTCCAGCTCGTTTTGTCTGCCACAATTCAACACGAAGAGAACCAAGGGACACAAAAACACGAAGAAATGCACCCAAAGGCAAGAAAGCCTCGCGCAAAGTACGCTACGTCCGCAAAGTTCCCGGAAGTGCGGGGAATTTTTCGGACAGGATTTTCAGGATTTTCGGATGTTTTCACAAAGCATCCGCGAACCTCGCGGACCGGACGTGCCGTGGACGCGTTCCCTCCAGCCAAGCCTATTCTTCCGACAACGATACCTTCACGCGATAGAAACGACTCGCCTCGTTGGTCGGACCCCAAAGGTCCTCGTCTCCCAATTCCGCCGCACCTTCCACCGTACAAGCCCGTCCATCTTCCATCGTGACCGAGGGTTCGACTTTCATCTCCCCGTCCTCCCAGTGAATCCGGACTTCCAAACGTTCTTTCGGATTCATCAGATCCGTGTCCGCCACGAACTCTTGCCAGTTCGTCATGCCATCCCGGTCCTCGTCATCCTCCATCGGCAACCATTCGACGGTTTCACCCCATCGGTCCGACACCCACTCGCAGTACGACTGCTCTTCTTTCGTCGGTTCCGGCTGTCCGTACACCACTGTGCATGTTGCAGGCACGCAAGTCCCCGCCAGCATGTCCGTTCCTTCCCACTCCTCCGGGACATACAGCGTCGCCAAGTTCTCGCATCCGCAAAAAGCATCTTCCCCGATGTGTTCGACCGAGTCCGGGATTGTCAACTTCTTCAAAGTCGCACACCCGTGAAATGCGCATTTCCCGATGTTGGTCACACTGGCGGGAATGGTCATCGCCACCAAGTTGCTGCATCCGAAAAACAGCCAATCCCCGAAATTCTCCACACCGGCGGGAATCAAGGCTTTCTTCAGGCCGGTGCACCCGGAAAACACGCTGTTTCCCAGCCTTGTGACGCTGTCCGGCAATCTTATGGCCGTCAGCCCCGTGCATGCGGAAAAAGCCCGGTCCCCGATATTGACGATGCCACCCGGCAACATCACCCCCTGCAAGGCCTTATCTCCGTAGAATGCCCACGAGCCGATATCCTCCACGCCAACCGGAATCGTTACGCTGGAGAGACTCGGACAATCGGCAAACGCCCGCGATCCGATGCTCGTCACGCCCTCCTCCAGCGTCACGTCCTCCAACGCACCACATTGGGAAAACGCCCGTTCGGGAAGGTGCGATACGCTTCCCGCCACATGTGCCGATTTCAGGCTGTCGCACTGCGAAAACGCTCTTTCACCTATTTCGGAGACACCTTCTGGGATATCGAGGGCGGCAAGACCGTCGCATTCCGAGAAGGCCCGTTTTCCAATGATGCTCACACTCCCCGGAATTTCCACCCGCGGCAAGGTGGTGCATCCATAAAATGCCCCTTCCGCTATTTCCTCAACGCCCTCTTCAATGTCCAGGGTTTCCAGACCTGTACATTTGTAGAACGCCCAATCCCCGATTCTCGCCATGCTTCCCGGGATGGAAGCCAAGTGCAACCCGCTGCATCTGGCAAAGGCGTGGTGTCCCATTTGGCTTGCCCCGAATGGAATCGATACGCTCTCCAATCCGATGCACTTGTAAAACGCCCCGTCGTCGATACCTTGCAAACATTCCGGCAGTTCCACCGATTTCAATCCGTTGCATCCATAGAACACCCATTTTTTGATGGTTTTCAATCCCTCCGGAATCCTCACGGATTGCAACCCGTTGCACCCATGGAATGCCGCCCATCCGATATGTGTCACACTTGACGGAAGCGTCACATTCGTCAATCCAGTGCAATTGTAGAATGCACCTTTCCCGATGAATGTCACGGTATCGGGGATTTTGACGTTCGCCAATTTGCTGCAATCATGAAAAGCATCTGTGCTAATCTTCGTCACGCCATCGGGTATCATTATGTTCGTTAGCGAGCGGCAACCAGTGAATCCATAATAGGGAACGCTTGTTATGCTCTTCGGCAGTGTAACGCTCGTCAATCCGCTGCAACCGTAAAATGCCTGGTCTTGTATCTCCGTCACACTGTCTGGAATCATTATGTTCGTAAGACCACTGCAAAAAGCAAACGCCGAAGCGTCAATGCTCGTCACGCTGTCTGGAATTGTTACGCTAGTCAAATTGCTACATTGATAAAAAGCAAGATACCAAATGCGCGTCACAGGATAAGTGCCCAATGTAGCGGGAATCGTGATATCGCCGGATGTCGTAACCGGAACGGCATAAACTCCCGAAAGCCCACCGCTTCCAACTGCCGCACCATTCCAAAAGATGTAGGTCCATGTCACCCCGTCCACCGTTTCCTGCATATAGGCCCAAGCATTGGAATACATCCCCAATATCATCCACATCCCCATCACAAGTCGTGCCCAAGCGTTGTTCTTTCCCATGAAGGTTGGCTCCTAGTCCCCGGGGTGGGCAGGGAGGCCTTGGGGACAAAAAGAAGCCTCTCCGCTGATTCTCGTAAGAGGCTCTAGACTGCCCGGCTTGAAAATCAGGGCAGAGGCACGCCAAACGGCAACCTCTCGCCCTTCGTTCAAGCCGAAATTGTCTAGATTTCTTACGAACAAAAGACTTGCGACAGCAAATCGTTGAATTATCGTCCCGCCTGCCAGGTTTCCCCGCCAAACAGGACACGTCTGCACTCTATCCCGCCGCCGCCCTCCCCTTCAAGCCCCAATCCTTGCCTCCCATGCCCGAAGGGTATCCGCATCACGGGAGGGCCGGTCGAAGCCCGGGAAGCGGCTTTCCGGGGACCCCGTCCCAGCCGCCGCGGCATTTTGCCAAACATTGGCAAAGCGCGCTTGACCCGATCCAAGGGGGTGTGCGGGAATGTGGGCTATGAAACTTTTGCGTTCCAGAAGGTGGCGGCTGTTTGGATTGTGCGTTCTTCTGGTTGCGGCGGGATGTGCAGGCGTCCGGCCCGTTCCACTGGAAGACGGGGAGGCGCTTTCCCTCGCGCTGGTCCAGGCCGGAAACGTCATGTCGTTCGTTCCGGCCCAGATTTTCGTTTCGCGGGAATGGTGCCACAACCTGCTGCCGGAGCCGCGGAACGGGCCCGTGCAAGGGGAATACACGATTGGCTTGGCCATCCTCATCGCGGAAAACCGCGGGACAACGCCTCTGGAAATCCCGTGGTGGAGTTGCGCGAACTGGGACATCGTCCTGGAACCGGAAAACGGGGAAGCCAGGTTTTTCCCGCTCCACGGCAACCGGCGGGTCGACAGCCCGCACCCCATCGACAGACATGTGGTTTCCATGACGTTGGCTCCCGGGGAGAAGGCCGCGTTCGTCGTCGGACTGGACGATTGCGGTCCTTACGAAGCCCGTTGGGGCAAATGCCGGTACCCGCCCTGCAAGATGCGTGTCGAATACCGGGACCGGAAAAAGATCGTCCGCTCCAACGACCTTTTGGTCCGGTGGCGCGAGAAGACGCATCCCGATACCCTTCCCAACGCGTTCCGTCCTTTGGAACCATCGGACGGCACCGAAGGGGAACCGGAGGAAATCGAAGTCGAAATCTTCTAATCCCGGACGGCAAGCCCTTCCCGGAAATTGCCAATGCTTGGCAATAATAGGGCGATTTTGCCAAGCATTGGCAAACCCACCCGCCGCGCACGGGAAACATTTTGCCAAACATTGGCAAAATCGCATGAAATTTGCCAAACATTGGCAAAATGGGAAAAAAACGCGCGGCTTCTGCCGCGCGTCCGCACTTCCTTACTTCTTGCTTCTTTCCTTCCCGATTTCTTGCTTCTTGCTTCTTCCTTCCCGGCGCGGCGGCGGAGACGCCGCGCCGTCGCGCTCGTGGCTGGAGCGGTAGCGGAGAATCAACGGCACGCCGTTCAGGTCGAAGGCGCGGCGCAGGGCCGCCGCCAAACACGCCTGGTGCTGCGGCGTCTCCAGCTCCGGGTCGTTGACGAACAAGGTCACCCGCGGCGGCCGCTCGCCCGTCTGCGTCGCGTAGTAGAAGCGCAAGATTTTCCCCCGCGACGCCGGCGGTTGCGTCTTCGCGAAGGCGTCGCGCAGCACGCGGTTGAGCAAGCCCGTCGGCAGCTTCATCTTCATCCGCCCCGCGAGCGCCGCGATCGCTTCCCCCGCCGCCTTGACGCGGTAGCCGCTTTTCGCCGAAACGAACGCCACCGGCACCCCTTCCGGCAGGAAGAGCGCCTTGCGCAGTTCCGTTTCGTAGCGCTCGCGCGTGACGCCGCTCGCGCGCGCCCGGTCCCACTTGTTGACCAGCACCAGCATCGCCTTGTGGAGGCCCTTCGCCTGGAAGACGATTTTCTTCTCCTGTTCCTGCGGGCCGGCCACCGCGTCGACGATGAGGCAGGCGATGTCGCAGTCTTCGAGCGCGCCCGTCGCGCGGAAGGCGCTGAACTTTTCGACGCTTTCGCGCACCTTCCCGCGCCGCCGCATCCCCGCGGTGTCCACGAGGAGGAAGCCCTTCCCGTCCGCCCCGCGCTCGCCGAAGGGCACTTCGATCGCGTCGCGCGTGGTCCCCGGCACCGCGGAGACGATGAGACGGCCCGCGCCCGTCAGCCGGTTGATGAAGCTCGACTTGCCGACGTTGGGGCGGCCCACGACGGCGATGCGCACCCGCTCGTCCGGCGGCTCGTCTTCCGCGCCCTCCTCCCGCTTGGGGAATCCCTCCGTGGCCGCTTCGAGCAGCTCGTCGATGCCGCGCGCGTGTTCGGCGGAGACGGGCACGACCGGCCAGGCGAGAGACGCGAAGTCGCCCGCGTGCGCCTCTTCGGCGGGCACGTCCGCCTTGTTGGCGGCGACGACGACGCTCTTGCCGCTTTTGCGCAGGAGCTCCGCGACGACCGCGTCGAGCGGCTTCAAGCCCGCGCGGAGGTCCACGACGAAGACGATGCGCGCGGCGTCGGCGACGGCGGTGGCGACCTGTTCGGCGATGGGGACGGAAAACTCCCCGTCCTCCTCGGGCGCCTTGCCGGAGGGGAGGGCGAGCCCGCCGGTATCGACCAGGAGGAAGCGCCGCCCGTTCCATTCGCCGGGGGCGATGAGGCGGTCGCGGGTGACGCATTCCTCGGCATGGACGATGGCGAGGCGGCGGCGGACGAGCCGGTTGAAGAGGGCGGATTTGCCGACGTTGGGGCGGCCGACGATGGCGAGAAGGGGAGGCGTGTCCATGCCCGGCAGGATAGCAGGCGGCGGAGCCGCCTGCGAAGGAAAAGTAAGAAGCAAGAAGTGGGAAGTGAGGACGCGCGGCGGGGCCGCGCGGTTTTTCAGTTTGCCAAACATTGGCAAAAATCAGTCAAATTTGCCAAACATTGGCAAAACGTTTGGAAGCGGAAGCGGGGACTCGCGTAGCGGCGTCCCCGCAAGCAACGTGCCTCCGGCACTGCCAAGCATTGGCAAAACGCGGGCCGGACGCCGGCATCTGGCGCCAAAACGCTTGCGGCGGGAGGGGCGGGAAGGTATCTTCGCGCGCGTCTTAAAAACCCCGGCGCCTTTCCGCGCCCGCATCCCCCAAGGTTTTCCATGCAGACTTCCACCGAATCCGTCTCCCCCGTCGCCCTCCGCCTCGTTGCCGATTTCTCCGGCGAGGAAACCCAGGCCGCCTTCGACGAAGCGTACAAGGCGTTCGCCCGCCAGACCATCGTTCCCGGCTTCCGCCCCGGCAAGGCCCCCAAAGCCCTCATCCTCCGCAAGATCGGCAAGGACGTCCGCGCGTACGCCCGTGAAACCCTCCTCTCCCGCGGCCTCTCCGCCGCCGCGAAGGAATGCGGCAAGGCCATCCTCGGCGAATCCGACGCGGACATCCCCGAATTCAAGGAAGGCGAACCCATCCGCTTATCCCTCGTCGCCCACGTCGAGCCGGAAATCGCCTCCCTCCCCTCGTACGACGGGCTCGAACTCGACTGCCCCGCGGACGAAAAGCCCGTTTCCGAAATCGTCGACGAATCCGTCCGCGACCTCCTCGACCGCGCCGGGAAGTTCGACGACGCGCCCGCGGCGGACTGCGCCCTCGCGATGAAGGACATGGCGCAGGTCTCCTTCGACGCCACCTTCGAAGGCAAGCCCCTCCTCGAAGTCGCCCCCAACGCGAAGGAAATCGCCCACAGCGACGGCATGTGGACGCTCCTCGACGAAACCTACGCGCCGCTTCCCGAATTCGTCCCCGCGCTCGTCGGCATGAAGGTCGGCGAAGAGAAGCTCGTCACCTGCACCTTCCCCGGCAAGTTCGCCGAAGAGGCCCTCCGGGACAAGGCCATCGACTTCCGCGTCAAGGTCCTCAAGATCCGCCGCCACGTGCCCGCGGAGATGAACGAAGAGTTCTTCAAGCGCATCGGCGTCAAGGACGAAGCGGAAGTGCGCGCCAACTACACGTCCATCTTCGCCGCGCAGAGCCTGGACGCCCTGCGCGCCGCCCACCGCCGCGCCATCGTCGCGGCGCTCCTTCCCTCCCTGCCCGAGGCCCCGCGCCCGCGCGTGCTCCACGCCAACCGCATGGTCATGGAAGAAATCCTCTTCTCCCTCGCCCGTTCGCGCGCCCCGGCGGATGTCCTGCGCAAGCGCTTCGCGGCCCTGCAACCCTGGATGGAGGACATCGCCGGCAAGGCCGCGGGGCTGGTGACGCTCCTTCTCGCCGTCGCGCGCGCCGAAAACATCGCCCCGGCCCACAACGCCGTCCACGCGCGCATGGAGCTCGGCGCGCGCACCTACGGCCACGGCACCGTCAAGGCGTGGCTCAAGCACCTGGGCATTTCCCACGAATCGCTCGAGCGCATCGTCGAAGAGGAACTCGCCTCCGAAATGGCGCTCCTGCACATTTCGCGGCACGCGCGCTTCACCGGCGAACGGGCGGCGGACGCCGCCGACCTGTACGCGGAGGGCAAGGCGGCCCTGCCGCCGTTCGGCGCGATCACCATCCCGCTCGAAATGCTCGACCCCGCCCCGGCCGCTTCCGGCGACGCCGGCGCGGACGCCTGACGGCTTCCCTTCGCGGCGGGGCGGACGGTCCGCCCCGCTTGTTCCCTCAATCCCCGCGCCGCCCGGGCGGCGAGAGAAAGGACCTCCCCATGACAGCGAAAAACTACGTCCCCGTCCCGATGGTCATCGAACAGACCGGCCGCGGCGAACGCTCCTTCGACATCTACTCGCGCC
>JAFSUH010000150.1 GCA_017445365.1 Kiritimatiellia bacterium
CTGCCCCCCCGCTCCGGGGACTGGGGCCACAACGGCTTCCACGCCGGCAACCGCCCCGGCAACGGACGGCCGTTCGACCGGCCGCGCGACGCGGGCAACGACCGCGCGCTTCTCGCCAAGTCGCTGGAACTCGCCGACCTCCTGAAGATGAACGGCGACGAACTGCGCGCGCTCGCCGAGCATTTCCGCGTGCAGCCGCCCGCGGCCGATTCCGGGAAATTCGACCGCGACGAAACGATTTTCGCGATCGTCCGCGCCAACGCGCGCGCCGGCGGCACCACCAAGGCCTCCGGCGTGGCCGAAGTCTCGCCGCGCGAAGGCCACGCGTTCCTGCGCACGCCGGACGCCGGGTTCATGGCCCGTCCGCAGGACATCTACCTCGCCGGGGCGATCGTCCGCACCTACCAGGTGCGCAGCGGCGATTCCACCGAAGGCGACCTGCGCCCGCCGCGCGACCGCGACCGGTTCATGGCGCTCGCCAACATCACGCGGCTGAACGGCGACTCGCCGAACGCCGCGAAGGCGAACACGCCCTTCGAGCGGCTGTGCGCGATCTATCCCGACGAGCGCATCCCGCTGGACGGAGAACCCGCCGCGCGGCTGGTGGACCTCGTCGCCCCGGCCGGCAAGGGCCAGCGCGCGCTGGTGCTGGTGCCGCCCGGCGCGGACGGCGGCGCGTTCTTCCGGATGCTGGCGCGCGCGTGGCTCGCGGGGGCGCCGGGGAGCGACGCGATGTACCTTTCCCTCGACGCGTGCCCGGAAGAGGTGACGAAGCTGACGCGGTCGATGGGGATTCCGGTCGCCGCGAGCACCATCGAGGAAGCGCCGGAGAAGACCGTGCAGATGTGCGAATTCGCCGTGGAAATGGGCAAGCGCAAGGTGGAAAAGGGCGGGGACGCGGTGCTGTTCATCGATTCGCTGTCGCGCCTCGCGGCGGCCTACGCGGCCTTGGGGGATCCGCGCAGCCGGGGCAACACGCCCATCACGAAGGTGAAGCGGCTGTTCGGCGCGGCGCGGAACATCGAAGGCGGCGGGTCTCTCACGATTTTCGCCGCGGTGGACGCGGCGGGCGACGACGAGGTGCTGCGCGCGGTGCGTCCGGCGGCGAACTGGTGGGTGAAACTCGCGGAAACCGGCGGGATCGACGTGGCGCAGTGCGGCAGCCGCGGTTCGGAAGCGCTGGTGCACGAGGACGAGCGGCTGTGCATACAGGCGGTGAAGGCGTCGGTCGCGGGGAAGGACCCCGCGGCGGCGGAAAAGGAACTGCTCTGCGGGCTGGAGAAGGCCGGCAGCAACCTCGCCTTCCTGCTCTCCGTCAAGAAATAGGCGGCATCCGCCGCTTCCCCGGGAATCAGACCGATTGCGACGGGTTCAAAACCCGTCGCAACTTTTTCCGCCCGGCCCGGCGGGAAGACCGGGGGGAAGCGTTCCGCGGATGCACGGTTCCGGGAGCAGGAAGATGCCGCTTTCCGGGGAGGCGACCAATCCGTACCCGCCGCCTTCCGCCACCGCATCCAGCACTTCCAGGAACGCGGCGCCTTCGAGATGCAGGCTCATCGTCGTCTCCAGCACCGTGTCCCGCCATGTCTCCGGCCACGTCTCCGTCCCGGAGGCATGTCGTTGCAGGTCGGTCCCCGTCACGACGGACAGGGAAGGAGAACCGCCGTCCGGGCGCGCCGGAAGGAGAAGCCGGAATTCCGGTTGCGGACACCCCCCACCCTTCGCGAATCCGGGAACCGGCCCGGCCGCCGAAAGCGTCCCCAGAACCTGCGCGACCGGGACCCCGCGGCAGGCGATGTCGTAGCGGTACCGGCCGCCTTTTTCCGCAATCTCCACCCGCACGGGATTGCTTGATTGGCCCTCCCGCCCCGTCCCCGTGCAACACCCGCCGAGCAACACCCCGGCCATGGCGAGCAAGGGCAAATGCAGGAAAAAACTTCCGCGGAATCCATCCGTTTCCATGCCTCCATCCTGCCGTCGCCCCCTCCCCGTTGCAAGAATTCGAAAGAGGCATCGATTCCCGGCTTTGCCGATGTTTGGCACGCGCATTTTGCCAATGTCCGGCAAATTCGCCCTGTTTTTGCCGAACATTGGCAAATCCATTGGCCGCGCGCGGGAAACATTTTGCCAATGTTTGGCAAAATTCATGCGTTTTTGCCAAGGTTTGGCAAAATGCGAGTTGTGCATCGTCCCACCGCGGCCCATAATGACGGCATGGAATCGCGCGACGCCTCCGCTCCCTGGCCCCTCGAACCCGGCGAAACCCTTCTTTGGGAAGGCCGGGCCCGCCCGTGGCCGCCCCGCTTCCCGTGGCGAAGCATTCTCTTTTGGACATTCGCCATCGTGATTGTGATGCGGGAGGGCAGCTTCCTGCGGATGCTCGCCGCCTTTCCGTTCGTTTTCCTCGTTTACGCTTTCGCATTCCTCCGCATCCGCCGTGTCACCGCGCGCCTCCGCTTCGCCGTCACCGACCGCCGCGTCCTCTGCGAAAACGCCGGACGCCTCGCGGAATCCGTCCCGCGCGAAGACATCGATTTTCTCCTTCCCGTCACGCTTGCCACCGCCGCGTCCATCGCCTGCCACGCCCGTCCCTCCGCCCCATCCGATTCTCCCACCCCCGCCATCGTCCTCGGTCCGCTCCGCCCTGAAGATGCTCCGACCGCGTGCGACGCCCTGCGCCGCATGCTCGGCCGCCCGCCGCTCCCCGCCGCCCCGCCGGAGCACGTTTTCCCCGCGTGGATGGCCTCCAAAATCCGCCGCGACATCGAAAGCGCCTTCGCCCTCGACGGCGAACGGCTCCTTTGGGCCGGGCGGCCCGTTTGGCGCTTCGTCCCCTGGCATTTTCCCGTCTCCGCCCTGGGAGTCGGCATTCTCGCGCTTCCGTTCCTGTACGTGCCGGGGATGAACCCGGCCGGTGCCGTCGCGGCAAGTCTTCTCGCCGAAGCACGGGGTGCCGTCCAACGGCTTTCCACCGGTCCCCTCGGTGTTTTTGACGGACTCAGGACGCTTCTTTGGATGCCCGTGCCGTGGTTGTTTTTCCTTGGCTTGGCCCTCTTTCCGTTCCTGGACGCCGCCCTGCGCCGCCGCAGCCTGTTCCTCGTCACGACCCACCGGGTCGCCTGCCTGCGTTCCCGGTGGCTGGGAAGATCCACCGGGCAACCCCGGTGCGTGTTGCCCGCGCCGCGCGTCGTCCCCCGCGGAAAACGCCGCGCCGGCATCGTCTTCGGCATCCGCCCGCCGCTCGCCTTCCGCGACTTGCCCGCCGAAGACGTCCCCGCCGTCCTTGCGGCCCTCGGCCTCCCGCCGCCGGACGAAACGGCGGCGGGCCAGGCGATGGCGCGAGCTTCCGGCAGTCACGGGATTTTGCGTGGCTGACGGCTTGCATCATGGGGTTCGGCGCCATGACCGCAAGGCGCACCGGCACGCGGCGGGGCGTTGCATCGCGATACGCCAAACGCCTGTCGTCCCGGTCGGCCATCGTGCAGATGCGGTGCGCCTCCGTTCGGCCCGCACCAATCCCGTGACGACACGCCCTAGGGCAGGGCGGCGAGGAGGCGCTCCATGTCTTCGGATTTCCCGATGGAGATGCGCAGGTGGTCGCGCGTCTGCGGATCGTCCGGGAAATGGCGGACGAGGATGTCCTTCGCCGCGAGCGCGTCGTACACGCCTTTCGCCGTCCGCCCCGCGGGCGGCTTGACCCAGAGGAAATTCGCGCGGCTCGGCGTCACCTCCCACCCCTTGGCCGCCAGCGCCGCCGCGGTTTCGTCCCGCGTGGTCGCGATCTTCCCCGCCGTCGCGCGGACTTCCGCCCACCCTTCCAGTTCCGCGAGGGCCAGGACCTGCGTCAGGCGGTTGACGTTGTACGAATCCTTGAGCCGCAGGAACCCGTCGATCAGTTCCGGGTCCCCCACGGCGACGCCGAGGCGGGCGCCGGCCATCGCGCCCGCCTTCGAGAGCGTGCGGGTGACGATTACGTTTTTCCTTGATAACGCGAGCGGGAGCGCCGTCGCGCCGGGACCGGCGAAATCGATGTACGCCTCGTCGACGAGAAGCACGCCGGGGACTTTTTCCGCGAGGCGCGCCACCGCGTCCGGCGCCGCGAGCGTGCCCGTCGGCGCGTTGGGATTGGCGAGGAAGAAAACGCCGGTTTCCCCGAGGCCGGGCATCTCCTCCGGCCACCCGTAGCTTCCGTCGTCCGCGAGTTCCCACTGCTTCCACGGGACGTCCGCGGCGCGGGCGAGGACGGGATAGAGCGAGTACGTCGGGTGGAACGCGCCGGCGGCCGGATGCGCGGCGGGCGTGAAGGCCTGCACCGCGAGCCGGAGGATTTCGTCGCTCCCGTTGCCGACGAAGACGTTTTCCGCCGCGCAACCGAAATGCGCCGCGAACGCTTCCCGCAGGGTGTCGCACGAGGGTTCCGGGTAGAGCCGGAGCGCCTCCGCGTCGAACGCGGCGAGCGCCGCCGCCACCGTCGCGGGCGGCGGATACGGGTTTTCGTTGGTGTTGAGCTTGAGCACCCCGCTGCGCTGGAGGCCCGGCACGTAAGGGGAAAGGCGCGCGACCGATTCGCGCAAGAAAGGGCTTGCCATGGCTTACGGAACGTCGAGGCGGATGACCAGGCGGTTCGACACCGTTTCCCCCGGCGGCAGGAGGACTTCGCGGGAAAGCGTTTCGATTTCCGCGTATCCGAGGCCGCAGTTGACGTACGCTTCGTGCGAGCAACCGCCGTCTGGATAGGCGGCGGACGCGGGGAACCCCCGCGCGGAAGCGACGACCGCGCTCACGAGCACCTTGCCGCCGCCGCGCGCCGCGGCCACCGCGCCGGCGCCTTCGCCCGCGTCGCTCCCGAGCTTGATTTCGCCGTCTTCCGCCAGCCGGTAGATCACGTCCGTTTCCGTCGCCGACAGGCGGCCTTCCGCGGGCGGCGGGCCGTCGAGCTGCACGAAGCGGCCGGGCAGGGCGGACTCCGCCGCGAGCGGCAGGAGGACCGCGTCGGGGGAGGCGATCTGCGAGACGTGCCAGAGGACGAGGGGGATGGTGCTTTCCTTCGTGCGGGTGAGGGTCTGGTCGATGACGAGGGCCGCGGTGCCGTTTTCCGCGTCGGGCGCCAGGAAGAAGGTGCGCGTCGCCTTCGCGTTGACGGGCTTGCCGTAGTTGCGCGTCAGGGTGATCGCGCCGTTGGTGGCGGAAACCTTCCAGCCCGCGTCGCGCAGGGCCTTGGGCGGCGGCCAGTTGCCGTCGCGGCCGGGGAAGGAGTGCCAGTGCGCCTGGGCGACGGGCCAGAGCCAGTCGCCGCCGATGTTGAAGAAGGTGTCGCCGGCGGCGGAGGAGGAGGGTTTTTGCCCGACGAGGGAAGGTTCGCAACGGTAGATGTTTTCGCCGTCGCGCCCGGCGAAATAGACGACGCGCCCGAGCGAGGGGACGACCACGGCCTGCGCGAAGGGCGTTTCGAGGACGATGGCGTCCTTCCAGGCATCGGCGATGGCGGGACGCGAGGCGATGGGGGGAAGGGGGGCGCGCGCGGGAGACCCACCGGCGTCGGCGGGAGCGGAGGGGGAGACGGTGCTGCAGGCGGCGAGGAAAAGCGCGCCCGCGGCGGAGAGAACCGGGAGAAGCAAGCGTTTCATGGAAGGCGTTGTAGCAAATGCGGCGGTGCGGCGCAATGCGGTGCGCGGGAAAGGGTTTGTGCCCGCCGGTTCCCGAAGGCGCACGACCGCGGCGCGCTCCGCGGCATCCCCGGATTGCGTTCCCGGCGTTGCCGCGGCGGGAAAACGAAGCGGCGTCAACGGCGGGGCAGGGTGGCGTAGAGGCCTTCGAAAGCGGAGAGGGTGTCGGCGAAAGACCATTCCGCCAGCGCGTGGCGGCGGGCCCAGGTGCCGTCCATCCGCGCCTTCGCGGGTTCGGTCAAATACCCGTCCATCGCTTCCGCGAGCGCTTTCGCGTCCCCCTTCGCCACGACGCGCCCCGCGTAGCCGTCCGCGACGATTTCCGGCATCCCGCCCGCCTTTGTCACGATGGCGCTCCGCCCCCACGCCGCCGCTTCGAGCAGGCTCATCGGCCGGTTTTCGACGTTCGAGGTTTGCACCAACACGTGGACGGAGCGGAAGAACCTGCCGCTGTCGGTGACGCCTTCGAACGCCACCTTTCCCGCAAGCCCCATCCTTTCCGCCTTGCGTTCCAGCGCTTTCCTTAGCGGCCCGTCGCCCGCGAAGACGATCCGCCAGCCCGACGGGTCGCGGCGGCGGATTTTCACCAGCCGCTTCGCCGCCTGCAAAACCAGGAACGGGTTCTTCTCTTCGCTCAACCGTCCCAGCACGCCGAAGGTGAAGGGCCCGCCGTGCGTCCAGAGGGCGCGGCAATCCTCGTCGTCAGGGAAGGATGCGATGCCCGTCGGGATGCGCGCGAGCTGGCGGGGGTCGAAGCCCTTGCGGCGGAGCAAACGCTCGTAGAAGGCGCTGAGCACGACCACGCGGTCGAAGCGGCGGAGGGTCGCCAGGTCCGCGCGGTAGTACAGCCATTCCCGCCAGTCGCCGCGGAAGAGCCAGCCGTGGACGATGGCCACCAGAGCGAAGGGCCGCGTCCCCTTGGCGGACGCCCACCAGCCGTGGACGTCGCTCTTGTATCCGGTCGTGTGGAGCACGTCCGCGCCCCACGCTTCCACTTCTTCCCCGATCCGCTTCGCCGCGGCCGGGCTCGCCCGGCCGGCGATGTCGATGTCGCGCAAGTCGATGCCCGCTTCGCGGATCGCCGCCCCCATCGGGTCGCTCCCCTCGCCCGCGCCGCGGGTTTCGCGGAGCCGCCAGATGCGAACGGCGTGGCCGCGCGCCGCGAGCGCCCCCGCCAGTTGCACGGTGGCCTTTTCGGCGCCGTACAGGCCGCCCCGCGCCCCCTGCACGAGGAATGCGATGCGCTTTTTCACTTTTCCTCCTTGCGAAAAGCTTCGACCCTGGCGACGTCGACGCCGCCTTCCGCGGTGGTGTGGGCGACGAAGAGCGTGTCGCCCTTGACCGCGGCGCGCGGCCGCCGCGACCCGGGCGGGGCGATGCGGCGGACTCTCCGCCAGTCGAGCGCGTTCAGGCTTTCGTAGAGCGCGAGGCCCGCGCGCGGCAGCCCGTCGGGCGATACCGCCGCCGCCTCCGCGTCGCCGACGGCGAACCACTTGCCCGACGGCGTGTCGAAGAACCAGTCCGCCTCCGCGTGGCCGCCGGGCCGCGGGAAGAACGCCCACGACCGCCCGTCGCCGAGGGCGGCGGGGCGCGGCGCCCCTTCGCCGTCGGAGACGAGGAACGCGCTCCAGTGGCAGCGGCCGAGGTGGCTTGCCCCGGTCACGACGAGCGTTTCTTCCTTGAGGAAGCCGAATTTGCCCGCGGGCGCGACGGTGGCGGCGAGCGCGTTCCAGGCGGGCGGACGGGAGCCGAACGGCACGGCGGCCAAGCCCGGCGAAATCGCCGGAAGCAGGCGCGAAAGCCCTTCGGCGGCGGGCGAAAGGCGCCACGCCTTGCGCTGGAGGAGGTTGACGCCGTCCGGCGCGCTCAAAAGCGCGATGCCCTTCGGGGCGGGCGCATGCGGGTCGGAAGAAGCGGAGGCGATCTGCGCCGCGAGGAAGAGGCGATTCGCCCAATGCGCGGGCCGCTGTGTCGCGAGCACCAGCCCGGCGCGCGGAAACACTTCCGCCGGGTCGCTCCAGCTCATGCCGCCGTCGGGCGAACGCATCGCCCACGCCGCGCCGTCGAGGGTTCCCAAAACGTACACGTCGCCCAGCGCGCGGAAGACGCTGCTGCCGCGGAACGGGCAGTACGCGACGACCTTCCACGTCGCCCCGTCGTCGTCGCTCGCGCAAACCCGCCCCTGGAACCAGCGGCCGGCTTCCTGCGCACGGCGGCCGGGGAGCTTTTTCGCGTCCGGGCCGGAAAGTTCGACCGCGCAGAGGAGGCGGCCCGAAGGCATCGCGAGAATCCCCGGCGTCGCCGCGTGGAGACCGGGAGAAGCGGCGCGCTTGCCGCGGGCGGGGGCTTCGGGGGCGGGCGGGAGGAAAACGGCGCTCATCGGACGGCCTCCTTCGCGAGCCACGCGCCCGCATAGACCTTCGGGTCCGTCAGCCACCCGCCCGCCGCCGCCGCGCGGCAGAAGGCGCCCAGCTGCTCCGGGGCGACCGCGTGGACCGAAATGCGCTCCTTGCCGACGCCGCCGCCGGGACCGAGCTTGCGTACGCCGCGGGCGACGAAGAAGCGCACGACTTCGCTGCTCGCGCCCGCGGAGGGCGGGCCGGGGGTGGCTTCGCGCCAGATGCCGCCGGTGTAGCCGGTTTCCTCGTAGAGCTCGCGCCTGGCGGCCTCTTCGGCGGGTTCGTCGGGGGTGCCGGCGTCGCCGACGAGCCCCGCGGGCAGCTCCAGCACGACGTGGTTGACCGGCTCGCGCCATTGGCTGACGAGCAGGAGGCGGCCGTCCTCGTCGGTGGCGGCGATGGCGACGATGCCACTGATGCCGACGCGCTCGACGAATTCCCAGCCGCCGCGGTTGACGAAACGCAGGAACTTGCCCGCGGCCAGGGTGGTTTTCTCTTTCGGCTCGTTCACAGGCCCTCCAATTCTTCCTCCGTTGCGCCGGAGGCGGCGATTTTGTCCGCGACTTCCTCCGCGGTTTCGTCCCCGGAAAGGGCGAGCCACGTCGCGTCGAAGCGATGGCGGAAAAAGGTGGTTTGGCGCTTGGCGTAGCGGCAGGTCCGCCGCACCGTTTCTTGGACGGCGTCTTCGCGGGAGCATTCGCCGCGCACGACCGCGGCCGCTTCGCGGTAGCCGATGGCGCCCGCCGCCGTCGCGGAAAGCCCGCCGCGCGCGAGGAGGGCGGCGGTCTCTTCGACCAAGCCCGTCGCGAACATCGCTTCGGCGCGCGCGGCGATGCGAGCCTTGAGGACTTCGCGCGGAAGCGAGAGGGCGACGGCGCGCGGGCGGCGGGCGGAGTCGTCGCCCAAAGAGCCTCCCGCTGCAAGGATTTCGTACGCGCGGAGGACCCGCCGCGGGTTCTCCCAGTCGTGGAAAGCGCCGAGGCGGGCGGCGGGGAAGGCGCGGACGCGGGCGGAAAGGCCGGGGAGGCCCTCGCGGGAGAGGAGGGTTTCGGCTTCGGCGCGGAGGGCGGGCGAGGCTTCGGGGACGGTGGGGGAGAATCCGTTCACGAGGGCGTGGATGTAAAGCCCCGTCCCGCCGACGACCCAGAGCGGACCGGGAAGGGAAGCGAGTTCGCTTTTCGCGGCGCGGACGGCGGCGAGGTAGCGGCCGGTGGAAAAGGGTTCGTCCGGGGACGCGAGGTCGAGGCCGAAGAAGCGGACGCGGGCGCGTTCGGCGGCGGAGGGCTTGGCGGTTCCGATGTCGAGCCCGCGGTAGACGGCCATCGCGTCGGCGGAGAGGATGGCGCCGGGCGGGGAGGCGCGGGACGCGAGGAGGAAGGAAGCGGCGCTTTTTCCCGAAGCGGTGGGGCCTATGACGATGCGCGCGCGGAGGGACATGCCGGAACGGTAGCGGAAGCAAGCCCCTTTGCCAAGCGCGGCGCGCTTCAGCGGGCGGTGCTTCATGGCGGGACACAAAAACATGCGGGACAAAGGGCTCTTTGTTGGCATCGCGTCCGGGAACGAAGAGAGGGCCGGGATTGGGAAATGGCAGAGGGTTCGAGGAGCGCCAATTGTCCGGGAGAATCGGAAACGTCGCGAGGAGCAAGTGTCGAAAAAATGCAATTAGCATTTTGTTATTTTTGTTTCATAACAAAATTTTATTGGCAATCCATTTCTTGCGTGATAGGCTCTTTAAACATGATCCATCCCAAAAACGCGACAAGACTCGACGCAATCGCCTCTGTGCGGAGCGGGGTGGTTTTGGCAAGGAAACAGGCGACGGGAGAAGGGGGAATTCCGTATCGCCTGCTGACTTTGCGCGCCGTGCATCCGGAGGGGCGGATCGAGGGGGACAAGTTGGGCGTTTTCCATGCGGCGGGGCGTCTTTCGGAGGAATACGTGGCGCAGGCGGAGGACATCGTCATCCGGTTGACGGAGCCTTACACGGCGGTGCTTGTCGACGAAACGACGGCCGGGATGGTCGTTTCGTCGAATTTCACGCTGATCCGCGTCGGACGAGAACCGCGGAGGGTGTTGCCCGGCTACCTGTTTTGGCTGTTGAACACGCGGGCGGTGAAGCGCGACATTTTCGGACATTCGGCGGGCAACATGCTGGGGGCGATCCACCCGAGGTATTTCGCCGGGATGGAGATCGAGCTTCCGCCGATTGCCCAGCAAAGGGCGATCGCCGCCCTGCACTCGCTCGCCCTGCGGGAGACGGTTTTGCTGCGGCGGCTGGCGGAAGAGAAACGGCGGTATTGCGACCGGGCGATTGCCAGGGCGATGAACGAAAACACGGAAGGAACTTGACATGACCACACGGAACGACATCCAACGCGTGCTTTGGAAAGCCTGCGACAGTTTCCGCGGGAAGATCGATTCTTCCCGCTACAAGGACTACATCCTTTCCATGTTGTTCGTGAAGTACTTGAGCGACGTCACGAAGGAAATGCGCGAGCGCTACGCCAGGCAATACGAGGGCGACGAGCGGCGCGTGGAACGGGCCATGCGCCGCGGGCGGTTCATGGTCGACGCCGAGTCGTCGTTCGACTACTTGTACGAACGGCGCACCGACCCCGAAATCGGCCAGCGGATCAACGTCGCGCTCTCCCGCATCGAGGAGCACAACAGCGGGAAACTCCGCAACGTTTTCCGGGCCATCGACTTCAATTCCCAGGTCGATTTCGGAGACGTCAAGTCGAAGAACGCGACCCTCCGCAACTTGCTGGAAGACTTCCACGACCTCGACCTGCGGCCCGGCCAGCTGGATGCGTCCGACATCATCGGCGACGCCTACGAGTACATGATCGCCAATTTCGCCTCCGACGCAGGGAAGAAGGGCGGCGAGTTTTTCACGCCCGCCAAGGTGTCCGAGCTCGTGGCGGCCCTCGTGAAGCCGCGGGAAAACGACCGCATCTACGACCCCACGTGCGGCAGCGGCGGCCTGCTGCTGAAGGCCTACCGCCGGGTTCCAGGCGGCAAGGTCGCCGTCTACGGACAGGAATTGAACGCCCAGACTTGGGCCCTCTGCCTCATGAACATGTTCCTGCACGGCGTGGACGACGCCTGCATCTGGCAGGGCGACACGCTTTCCAATCCCCAGAACATCGAAAACGAGCGGCTCATGAAGTTCCAGGTGGTGGTGGCCAATCCCCCGTTCAGCCTCGACAAATGGGATTCGGGGTTCCTCTCCGGCGCCGGGTTCGACGCCAAAGGGAGCAAGCGGGAGAAAATGACGGCTTCGCTGGACCCTTGGAAGCGTTTCGAATATGGCGTGCCCCCCTCGTCGAAGGGCGACTACGCCTTCGTCCTCCACATGCTGAATTCGCTGGACGCGGAGACCGGGCGCATGGCCGTCGTCCTGCCTCACGGCGTGCTTTTCCGCGGCGCCTCGGAAGGCAAAATCCGCCGGGAACTCGTGGAACTGAACCTGCTGGATGCGGTCATCGGCTTGCCGGCGAACCTGTTCTACGGCACGGGCATTCCCGCCTGCATCCTGGTTTTCAAGAAAGGGCGCACCCGCGACGACGTGCTCTTCATCGACGCTTCCGGCGACGGCAACTACGAAAAAGGCAAGAACCAGAATCTCCTCCGCGACGAAGACATCGCGCGGATCGTCCGCACCTACGAGGCCCGCAAGAAGAAGGTCGACAAATACAGCTACCGCGCCTCCCGCGACGAAATCCGCGAAAACGACTACAACTTGAACATCCCGCGCTATGTCGACACCTTCGAGGAAGAAGAACTCGTGGACATCGACGAGGTGAAGCGGAACATTGCCGGAATCGAAAAGGAACTTGCCCAAGTCCAGGCGCAGATGGCGAAGTACATGAAAGAACTAGGGTTGTAAAAGGGAACTATACGGCATGATAACAATTGATGTGAGAAAACAAACTTATGTTTGTCCATTCTGTGGGCATGCTCAAGCATATGGTCATTCCCATTGCTACCGTAGGATTGGGTATTCGGCACCAGGTCTGTCGGGCCCCAATACATACGAGGGGGACAGCTTTGATGTTTATTCTTTGAAGTGCAACAATGCTGCATGCGGGCAAATTACAATCCTTGCCAGAAACCACAAAAATGGACAGCAGATTGACCTTGTTCCTCAAGTGGTTATGAAATCATACCCAGATTATATTCCTCAACAAATCCGCCATGATTACGAAGAAGCGAATTTGATTTTGGAAGCCAGTCCCAAGGCGGCCGCGACATTGTTGCGGCGTTGCCTTCAAGGGATGATTCGCGACTTTTGGAAAATCAAAAAAGATAGTTTAAATTCCGAGATTTCGGCCATACAGGATAAGGTCACCTTCCCTCAATGGAACGCATTGGATGGGCTCAGAAAACTTGGCAACATCGGTGCCCACATGGAGAAGGATGTCAATCTCATCATCGACATTGACCCGGGTGAGGCCAAAAAACTTCTTCAACTGATCGAGTTGTTACTCGACAAGTGGTATATCGCTCGCCACGACGAGGAAAAACTGTGCACGGACATAACCCAAATTGCGTCCGAGAAAGACCTGCAACGAAAGGCAAAATGACCACCTTGGTTCACAAGCGCCTGTCTCAAATTTGTCGTGGGATTGTGCCTGACGGATACAAGAAAACACGCAAAGGCATCATCCCGGAACAATGGGAAGTGCGCACGATTGGCGATATTGCGACGGTTTCGTCCGGCAGCACCCCGAACAGGGCCGAACCGCGATATTGGCAAGGCAATATTCCTTGGGTTACCACGGGGGAACTTGCGGCGGGGCTGGTCACCTCGGCTGGTGAACATATCACAGAGGTCGCGCTTGAAGAAACGAACCTGAAGGTTTATCCGGCAGGGACACTGTTGATGGCCATGTATGGGCAAGGGAAAACAAGGGGAACCACAGCGCTTCTTGGTATTGATGCGGCAATTAATCAAGCATGTGCTGCAATCAGGCTCAAAGAAGGCAGTGCAAAGTATCTATTCTATGTCCTTCAGGCCTCTTATGAAAATATCCGGCGGTTAAGCAATGTCGGTAATCAGGAGAATTTGAATGCGGAAATCATAAACGCCTACCCCATTGTTTGGCCCTCACCGAAAGAACAGCGTAAGATTGCAAATATTCTTGCAACACAGGATAAAATTCTTGACTTGTGGAATCAGAAAATCGACCAGATGAGGCTATTGAAAACGCTCTGTTTGAGAAAGATGTTTCCGCTGGCAGGAAGAGAGGTGCCAGAAGTGCGGTTCTCTGGCTTTTCAGGGACATGGAACTGGCGGAAAGTGAAAGATGTTTTCAATCCATTGCAAAACACGCCGTTGCCACGCTCGGAATTGAGTGAAACACATGGAATTGTTGGCAATATCCATTACGGAGATATTTTAACAAAGTTCCCTGAAGATTTGGATTTGTCTCGAGAATCCTTGCCATTTATTCGAGATAACAATATTGCGAGCCGTTACTCTGCGTCACTATTGCAAGAGGGCGATGTAATTATGGCAGATACAGCCGAAGATGAATTGGTCGGGAAATGCTGTGAAGTCAATGGAATAACGACTCAAAAAGTACTAGCTGGGTTGCACACCATTCCTTTGCGGCCGATTATTCACTTCGTGCCAAGATATTTGGGCTATTACATGAACACCCCATCCTTCCATAGGCAACTGATTCCTCTCATGCAAGGCATCAAAGTGACATCTCTCGCAAAACACAGCTTGTTAAGAACAAATATTTCTTTTCCAAAATCAAGACGTGAACAATCAAAAATCAGCCAATTTTTCCATGTCGTCGATTCTATTATTGCCCTTTGCCAGCGCCGACGCGATGCAGAGGAACAAAAGAAGAAAGCCCTGATGCAACTTTTGCTGACGGGGGTTGTTAGGGTATAATACAAAGAGCGAAAGGAGGTGAGAAAGATGCCAAGACAAGAACACCACGTTGTGCCGAAAACCAGTGGCGGCTGGGACATCAAGCGGAACGGGGCCCAGCGAGCGAGTGCACATGCCGGGACCAAAGAAGAGGCGATACACATCGGACGTGCCATCAGCCGGAACCAGGGAACGGAATTCATCGTCCACAACAAGGACGGCCGGATTGCCAATCCCGACAGCCACGGCCACGATCCGTGTCCGCCAAGGGACAGGAGGTAAGCACCCGCTTGCCACGGACGCATCTTTCAGGCGCCGCTTGCAAGATGCGCCCTTTCGAACCCAAGCCAAGCCCATTCCGCGAGATTCTTCCATGAACGAACCTACCGGGAACATCGTTGCGGCCGTCAAGGACATCAAGGCGGCCATCCTCAAGGCGCAAGCCCGCGTGGCCGTGCATGCGAATGCCGAGCTGCTGTCGCTATACTTCACCATCGGCCAATATGTGTCGCGCAAGACGAAGTCCGAGAAATGGGGGACGGGCGTCATCGACGCCATCAGCCGCCAATTGCAGAAAGAAATGCCCGGGCTGCACGGTTTCAGCGCGCGGAACATCCGGAACATGCGGCAATTCTACGAGAATTGGCAGACGGGGACGATTTGGCAGACGGCGTCTGCCAAATTGGGAGGGTCCACCCCGCCGGCGGCGGTCGTGCCCTCCGGGATGCCAGAAGGACCCGCCGGCACGCCGCATGTGGAGGAAGGGGATTTCCTGTCGCTCAGTTTTTCGCACCACATGGAAATCATCGCCGGAGCGGAATCGCTGGAAGCACGGCTGTTCTACATCCGCGAAACGGCGCGGAACCGGTGGAGCCTCCGGCAGTTGCGCGACAGCATCGGGCGGGACGATTTTCGCCACCGCGGCCGCCTTCCCAACAACTTTCTTGCGGCGATTCCCGACCCGCAATCGGCCCGGAAGACGCTGGACATGTTCAGGGACGAATACCTGCTGGATTTCGTGAACCTTGACGACGTGGAGGCTTCGGATGCCGGGGACGTCGACGAACGCGTCATCGAAAAATCCATCGTCGCCAACATCCGCCGGTTCATCACGGAGTTCGGGCGCGACTTTTCGTTCATCGGGAACCAATACCGCATCGAGGCCGCGGGCCACGAACATTTCATCGACCTCCTGTTTTTCAACCGCGAACTCAACGCCCTGGTCGCCGTCGAGCTCAAGAAGGGGGCTTTCAAGCCCATCTATTTGGGCCAGCTGAACCTCTATCTCCAGATTCTCGACGACACCGTCCGGAAAGCGCACGAAAACGCGTCCGTGGGCATCATCCTCTGCCAATCCGCCGACAAGCCGTATGTCGAGTATGCGGTACGGGACTACAACAAGCCGTTGGGCGTCGCCACCTACCGGACGGCGGACGAGATGCCGGAAAAATTGAGGCGGGCCTTGCCGCCCATCGACGATTTGAGGCGGCAGCTGCTCCTGGCCGGGATTGTGAGGGTCAAACAATGACGTCTTTGGCAAAAACGTGCAATTCTTTTGCAATACATTGTCAAAAATGTGCAAGAATTGATTTGATTCCTTGTCAAAAATGTGCAATTTTCTTCCTGACGGGAGCGAAACATGAGAAGAGACGTTGAAACCAAGATGCTTGTCTGGAAAAAACGGAAGGACAGGAAACCCCTGGTTCTGATGGGGGCGCGCCAGGTCGGGAAGACGTGGCTCATGCATGATTTCGGCACGCGTCACTTTGCGCATGTCCACGAGTTCAATTTCGACGGGCAGAAAGACGTCGCCCAGTTTTTCCGGGACACGGAAGAGCCCGGGGAGATTTTGCCGAAGCTGTCGGCGTTGAGCGGACGCAAAATCGACATCGCCCGGGATGTCGTCGTGTTCGACGAAGTGCAGGAATGTCCCGCGGCGCTGAACTCGCTCAAGTATTTCCGCGAGAAATGCCCCGCGCTCGCCCTCATGGCCGCCGGGAGCCTGCTCGGGGTTCGCCTCGGCAAGAAGCGGGGGCGGAACCGCGACGGGGACGCGGGAGGCGGCGGGACGCCCGTGTCTTATCCGGTGGGCAAGGTCGAACTGCTGGACGTCGAGCCGATGGATTTCGGGGAATTCCTGAAGGCATGCAACGCGCCATTGCACGACTACTACGAAAGCGTGTCGGAGATGGAGCCGCTTCCCGACATTTTCCACCGGAAGCTCCTCGACGCATACGATACCTATCTTTTCACGGGGGGAATGCCGGAAGTCGTGGCGGATTACCTGGCGAACGGCGACCCGGAGTCCGTCCGCAAGATGCAGCGCGATCTGATCACCCTCTACGAGGACGACATCGTGAAATACAACGGCGCGGTGGATGCGGCGAAGATCCTCGTGGTGTTGCGGGCCATCGTGCCCCAGCTGGCCAAGGACAACGAAAAGTTCGTGTACGGGGTGCTTCGCGACGGGGCGAGGGCCCGTGGATACGAGGATGCCATCGAGTGGCTGGTGTCCGCGCGCATGGTCCGGCGCATCCACAACCTTTCGGCCCTGCAGTTTCCGCTTGCGGCGCGGGAAGTCCGCAACGCCTTCAAGCTCTACCACCTTGACGTGGGGCTGTTGCGCGAAATGGCCGGGATTCCCCAGTCGTCGCTGGTGACCGACGCCGATTTCGACTTCAAGGGGCCGCTGGTGGAAAATTACGTCCTGCAACAGCTTTTCGGCCGCACCGAAGGGCCCGCCCGGTATTATTCGAAACGCGCGGACCGGGAAATCGATTTCGTCGTCCAGCTGGGGGACCAGGTCGTTCCCATCGAAGTCAAGGCGGGACGGGACAAAAAAGGCGCGACGTTCAAGTCGTATGTCAAAGAGAAGAAACCGCCGTTGGCGGTGCGGTTCTCCCGGAGGAATCTGCGCAAGGACGGAGGGTTCGCCAATGTGCCGCTTTACCTCGCGCCGCGTCTTTGCCAGATTGCGAAGGCCACGCCATGAGCCAGGACGCCTATCTGGAAGCCAACGCCAGCCAGGGGCCGGCGATTGCCCTTTTGCAGGGGATGGGGTATTCGTATCTTTCGCCGTCGGACTGCGAAAAGCAGCGCGGGGGGCGGTACCACGTTTTGCTGAAGGATGTTTTGCGGGGGCAGTTGCGGCGGTTGAACCGCTATGCGTACGCGGGGGTGGAAAACGAGTTTTCGGCGGCGAACATCGAGCGGGCGATGGAGGATTTGGACGAGCCGCTTTCGGACGGGCTGATACGCGCGAGCGAGAGGATTTACGACGCGCTGCTGCTGGGGCGGAGCTATCCGGAAACCGTGGGCGAAGGCAAGTTGCTCAGTTTCAACCTGAAATACGTCGATTGGGAGAATCCGGGAAACAACGTTTTCCACGTGACGAAAGAATTTTCCGTGGACAGCGCGGACGGGCGTCACAACGCACGGCCCGACATCGTGCTGTTCGTCAACGGGATTCCGTTTGCCGTCATCGAATGCAAGCCGCCGCAGGTGCCCGTGGACCAAGCCGTGGAGCAGACGGTCCGCAACCAGCAGGCGAGCTACATTCCGCAACTTTTCAAGTTCGCGCAATTCGTGGTGGCGACGAACGGGAACGCCGTCAAGTATGCCACGGCGGGAACGCCCAAGAAGTTCTGGAGCGCGTGGAAGGAGCAGGACGTCGAATGGCTGGAGGGGCGGCTGAAGGAGCTCGTGGCGGGGAGGATGGCGACGGAACAGGACAGGACCCTCGTGTCGCTGTTCAGCCGGGAGCGCGTTTTCGGGTTCATCCGCCATTTCATCCTGTTCGACGCCAACATGAAGAAGATTTGCCGGTACCAGCAGTATTTCGCGGTGAGGGAAATCATGAAAACCGTTGCGGGGCCGGACCGGAACGGGAACCGGCAGGGCGGGGTGGTCTGGCACACGCAGGGAAGCGGCAAGAGCCTGACGATGGTGATGCTCGCGAAATGCCTCCTGATGGAACTGGCGGCGGTCCACCCGCGCGTGGTCGTCGTCACCGACCGCAAGGAGCTCGACGGGCAGATCGCCGCGACGTTCGTCCACACCCGGCTGACTCCGGCGCGGGCGACGAGCGGGAGGCACCTCGTGGACTTGATCAACGGCAACAAGGCCGACGTGGTGACGAGCATCATCAACAAGTTCAACGCGGCGGAGCGGCGGGAAACGAAGAACGATTCGAGGGACGTCTTCGTGCTCGTGGACGAAAGCCACCGGTCGAACTACGGGCTTTTGGCGACGAAAATGCGCAACGTGTTCCCGCGCGCCTGCTACATCGGGTTCACGGGGACGCCCTTGATGAAACGGGAGAAAAGCACGGTCGGGAAGTTCGGGCGGCTGATCCACAAATACACCATCCAGGACGGCGTGGACGACGGGGCGATCGTGCCGCTGGTGTACGAGGGGCGGTTCGTCGAGCAGAAAGTCGACGAAAGGAACGTGGATGCGTGGTTCCGGCGGATGACGAAACGGCTGACGGACGCGCAGAAAGAGGACCTGAGGCGGAAGTGGAGCAGCATCCGGCGCCTGACGTCCACGGACGCCCGCATCCGGCGCATTGCGCTGGACATCGCCACGCACTTTTCGCAGGGGTGCAAGGGGACGGGGTTCAAGGCGATGCTCGCCACGAACTGCAAGCGCGACGCCATCCGGTATCTGGAGTGTTTCGAGCGGTTCGGCGGGCTGGAGTGCGCCGTCGTCATTTCGCCGCCGGACATGCGGGAAAGCGTCCAGGACCCGGAGAGGGGGCCGGAGGATTGCGTCGTCGCGTTCTGGGAGAAGATGATGGAGCGGTACGGGGACGCCGACCGCTACGAGGAGTCGCTCAAAAACCGCTTCCGCGACGGGGGAATCGACATTCTCGTCGTGTGCAGCAAGCTCCTGACGGGCTTCGACGCGCCGCTTTGCCAGGTGCTTTACATCGACAAGGAATTGAAGGAACACGGGCTGCTCCAGGCGATTGCGCGGACAAACCGGCTGCACGAGGGGAAGGATTGCGGGTTGATCGTCGATTACCGGGGGCTGATCGAGAAGCTGGATGCCGCCGTGGACATGTACAGCGGCGCCGGGCTGGAGAATTTCGACGGCGGCGATTTGAGAGGCGCGGCCGTGGACGTCATGTCCGCGATTGGCGAGCTCAGGAACGCCCGGTCGCAGTTGCGGGCGCTGTTTCCCGGCTCGGTAGACTTGCGCGATTCCGAGGCGGTGGAGCTGTTTTTGGGGGACGGAGACACGCGAAAGGATTTCTGCGACCGCTTGTGCCGGTTCGGGCGCGCGTTGCACCTCGTCCTGAATTCGGAAACGGCGTATGGGGCTTTGCCGCGGACGGAACGGGAGAAGTGCCAGGCCGATTTCGTGCACTTCGAAAAAGTCCGGCGAAGCGTGAAAATCAGGTATGGCGAGGCCATCGACAACCGCGAATACGAACCGATGATGCAAAACCTGCTCGACACGCATCTGTCGGTCGCCGGATTGCGGCGGATTGCGGGGCCCGTCGACATCCTGGACAAGGACGATTTCGAGCGGGAATTGGCCGAGCTCGGTTCGCTGCGCTCGAAGGCGGACGCCATCGCGAACCGCATGGCGAAGAGCATAAGCGAAAAGCGCGACGAAAATCCGGCCTATTACGACAGTTTCTCCCAGCGGATCCGGGACGCGTTGGAGCAATACAAGGCGAAGACGCTTTCGGAGGCCGAGTATCTCGCCAAAATGCGATCGATTCTCGACGACTACCACGCGGGGAAGAACACGCTCGAGTATCCCGGGAGAATCCGGAACAACGTCCACGCGCAGGCGTTCTACGGCGTGTTAAACGCCATTTTCGCCGACGCGGGGACCGAGGGCGCGACGCCTGATTTCGTGGCGGAGATGGCCGAGGAAATCGTGAAGATCATCGAGAAGCGATGCCAAGTCGACTGGGCGACCAACAAGACGGTCCACGACAGGATTTCGCAGGACATCGACGACCTCTTCTACGGTTACGAGAAGACGCGGGGACTGAACTTGTCCTTCGACGTGATCGACAAAATCATCGAGAACGTCAAGACCGTCGCCTTGCGGAGGTTTTGAACATGGCGACGAGACGGATGACGAGGAGCGTCGTCGAGGACGGGAGGACCATCGTTTACCGTTTGGATCGGAAAGAGGTCAAAAACCTGAATCTGCGGGTGCGGCGGGACGGGAGCGTGTCCGTGTCGGCCGGCCGCGGCATTCCGTGCGAAGAAATCGACCGGTTCGTGCAAAGGAAAGCGCGGTTCGTGTTGTCCGCCTTGGACCGGTTTGCCGGCATGGCCGCGGGACGGCCGCAGGCGAAGAAATACGTCAGCGGCGAAAGCTTTTTCATCCAAGGCCACGGATTGCGCTTGAAGGTGTCGTGGGCGGAGAAGGCATCCATCGTTTCCGACGGGACCTTCATTCGTCTTGCGGTGAAGAATCCGGCGGATGCCGCGAAGAAAAAACGGATGGTCCAAGCGTTTTTGAATCGCCAGTGCCAGGCCGTTTTCGGGGAAATCCTCCACGAACTCCATCCCTTGGTCGAAAAATATGGCGTGGAGGAGCCCGTTTTGCGAATCAGGGACATGGAAACGCGTTGGGGAACTTGCCAGGCGCGAAAAGGCGTCATCACGCTTTCCAGACGCCTTTTGGAGGCGCCGCGGCATTGCATCGAATACGTCGTGCTGCACGAGTTGTGCCATTTCATCCATCCCAACCACTCGAAACGGTTTTACGAGCGGCTGGCGGCTTGGATGCCGGATTGGAAGGTCCGGAAACGTTTGTTGGACGGGACACCGCAAGGATGCCCGGGTCCAAATGGGTCGGGACCGGGCAACGGAAATCCATCGTCCCGTTCCATGGGGGGCAGGAATCAGGAGGCGGGCCGGTAGTGGTAGCCGACGCCGTGGACGGTTTCGAGGAGGGAGGCGGCGGGGTCGAGCTTGCGGCGGAGCTGCGCGATGTGCTGGTCGAGCGTGCGGGTGGTCCCCGCGTAGCGCACGCCCCAGAGCTCGTCGAGGAGGCGGTCGCGGGAGAGGACTTCGCCAGGATGGGCCGCGAAGAGGCGGAGGAGCCCGAGTTCGCGGTCGGTCAGGGGAACGTCGGGCGCGCCGGGGCGGCGGAGGACGTAGCGGGCGGGATCGACGGCGGCCGGGCCGAAGGGGAAAGGCGCGTTGCCGCCGGAAGGGCCGGAACGGGCGGCACCGGCGCGGCGGAGGGCGGCGCGGACGCGGGCGAGGAGCTCGGAAAGGCCGAAGGGCTTGGCGATGTAGTCGTCGGCGCCGAGGCCGAGGCCCAGGACGGCGTCGGCTTCGGTGGCCTTGGCGGTGAGGAAGAGGATGGGGAGGAGCGGGTCGGTCCGCCTCAGTTCGGTGCAGACTTCGTAGCCGCTTCGCTTGGGCATCATGATGTCGAGGAGGACGAGGTCGGGGCGGGAAGCCGCGCAGCGCGCGAGGGCTTCGGCGCCGTCGGCGGCCGGGACGACTTCGTACCCGTCGCTTTCGGGGGCATCGGCGAGGGCGGAACGGCAGTGCCGGGGAACGACGGGCGGCGGTCCCATTTTTCTCTCGCCCCGCGGCGCGGCGCGCGTCATCGTTCCCGCCATGAACCGAACCGGCCTTCCGTTGCGAACCCGCTTTTCCGTCCGTCTGGCGGCGGCCCTTCTGGCGTCGTCCGTTTGCGTCGTTTCCGCGCAGGACGCGCCGGAAGGGGCGGGGACGCTTTTCGGAACGCCCGGCGGCTGGGGCGTTTCCACGGTTCCCCGCGAAGGGTTCGCCCTTGTCGCCCCGCAGCGTTGGGCGGGGCGGATTCCCGACGGCGCGGCGGATGTGTCTCCCCTCCCCCCGGCTCCCTTCCGCATCCCGCGCGGGGGCAACCCGTGGAAGGGTTGTTCCGGCGCCGCGCTCTCCCTCCGCTTTCCCAAGATGCTCTCGTGGCTCTGGGCGCGCACCGGCGCCCTCCCCGACGACCGGGAAGAATCCTTTTCCTTCCAGGACGCCGAAGGCCGGAGCCGCCGTGCGTGGCTGCGGCTCGAAGACGCGGAGACGGGCATCGCCGTGCCGCTTTCCGCCTCGCGCCGCCTGCGGCAGGGGCGGCGATTCTCGCGCAACGTGGGGCCCGACCTGGGCGACCTCTACCTGTACACCGGCAGCATCGAGGACGGCGCCGTCGCTTGGCACGTCGTCACCGGCCCCACCGTCGAAGGTCCCCTCGCCTTCCAGCTGCGCCTCGCCGCGATGGACGGCCGCGAGCGGTTTTTCACGCTTTCGGTCCGCATCGACCCGCCGCGCGAAGGAGACCCTTCCGACACGTTCCCCGTCCCATCCGAGCCGCGCGTTTGCGAGCGCGCCGGGAACGGGACCTTCCGTTTCCCGCTCGCTCTCACCGCGAAAACCCTGAACTTCCCCTCGATCGCGACCGTGGCGCTTTCCGTGGGCGGCCCGGCCGCGCCCACGCCGCCCGCCGTGCCCCTCCCGGCACAAGCGGCGGTTCTCTCCCCCTGCACCGGGATTCTCGCCGCGCCCGAAGGGACCTCCTTCCGCGACGCGGCGGATGCGCTTGCCTTCCTTGAACTGCGCGCGAGCGGGCTTTTCGACGACGCGGACGATTTCGAGGCGATGGCCTCGTCGCTCGCCCGCGATGCGGACGGCGCGCCGCGGTTGGAATTGGCCGACGGCGGAAAGACCGCGGTATTGCGCCTCAATCCCGACCCGGACCTCGAAACGTCCTTCAATCCCGCCGACCCCTCCGAGGGGCGGCCGTCGCGGTTGCGCCCCAACCACGCGGCGCGGCTCCTGGCGAAGGCGCTGGCGGCAGAGGGGGATGTGGTGGTGCGCTCCATCGGGGAGGAAGACGTCTGCGACTACGCGGGGAACGCCCTGCGCATGGCCGACCACCCCGCCACGTGGGAGGAGGGCATCCTCCGGCCCGCGGTGCGGCTGTCGCACGCGGAAAGCGAGTTCGTATCCGCCCTCTCCCGCCGCCTGCACGCGGACGGGCGGACGGTGCACGTGGCGGACCGCCCGGCCGGCGCGGCGCCCTTTTCCGGCTTCGTCGCGTCGCCGTGAATCGTGCCGGTGTCCGGCAAATTCCGCGTGGTTTCGCCGGACGTTGGCAATCCCGGGGGAAACGCGCTAGAATCGCGCCATGCGCAATCGAATCGGCTGGAAAGAAGTCTTCCCCGACGGGGAAAAACGCGAAATCAACGCCACCGTGCAGCAGGGGCGCGTCGTCTGGAAACGGCAGCGCCGCCGCGGCGAGACGTGGGAGACCTTCGCGCCCTGGCCCGAACTCTGGACGATTTTGCTTGACAAAATGGAAGCGGCCTACCGCCGCCGCCACGTTTCGTACGACGACCTCGTCGCCGCCCGCGCCGCGGCGAAAAGGAGCGCCGCCCCGTGACGGACGCCGCGGCCGCCGCCGTCCCTCCCTTCCCGCTCGCCGTCGCCCGCGCCCTGCGCGCCGCCGGGGAAGAGGCGTATTTCGTGGGCGGCTGCGTGCGCGACCGGCTCCTCGGGCGCACCCCCAAGGACTGGGACGTCGTCACCTCCGCGACGCCCGACGCCATCGAGGAGCTCTTTCCCAAGACCCTCGCCATCGGCAAGGCCTTCGGCATCGTCACCGTCGTCGGGGGAAACGGGGAGGCCGTGGAAGTCGCGACCTACCGCGCCGACTCGCCGGACTCGCGCGACGCGCGCCACCCCGACGGCATCGTTTTCGCGACGCGGGAGGAGGACGCCAGGCGGCGCGATTTCACGGTCAACGCCCTCTACCTGGACCCGGAAAGCGGCGAAATCCTCGACACCGTGGGCGGCCGGGACGACCTCGCCGCGCGCACCGTCCGCGCCATCGGCGAACCGGAAGCGCGATTCCGCGAAGACGCCCTCCGCATGCTCCGCGCGGTGCGGTTCGCTTCGGTGCTGGGGTTCGCGGTCGAGCCGGCCACTCTCGCCGCGGCGCGCGCGCAACGGGAACTCATCGGCAAGGTCTCGCGCGAACGGGTCCTCGAAGAACTCACCCGCGCTCTCGTGGAGTCGCCGCACGCGGAAGGCGTCCTCGACCTTCTCGACGCGACGGGCCTGCTCGACCTGCTTCTCCCGGAAGTGGCCGCGATGAAAGGCGTCGAGCAGCCCCCGGCGTTCCACCCGGAAGGCGACGTGTACGTGCATACGCGCCTGATGCTCTCGCTCCTCCCTTTCCCCCGCACGCCGCGCCTCGCGTGGGCGACCCTGCTCCACGACGTGGGCAAGCCCCCCACCGCCGCGCTCCTCCCGGGCAAGGACGGCAAGCCCATCTGGCGGTTCATGGGCCACGCGGAAAAGGGCGCGGAAATGGCCGATATCATCCTGCGTCGCCTCAAGGCGTCCAACGCCCTGCGCGAAGACACGGTGGAGCTGGTCGCACGGCACATGGGGTTCGTCGCGGCGGACAAGATGCGCGTCGCGACCTTGCGCCGCCTGATGGCCTCGCCGCTTTTCGAAGACGAGATGGAACTGCTCCGCCTCGACTGCCGCGGCTGCCACGGCGATTTGAGCGCCTATGAATTTTTGCGCGCGAAGCAGGCGGAATTCGCGGCCGAACCGGCACTGCCGCCGCCGCTCGTGACGGGGAAGGACCTGATCGCGCTGGGGATGAAGCCCTCGCCGCTCTTCGGCAAAATCCTCCGGGAACTGGCGACCCTCCAGCTGGAAGGGGAAAGCTCGCGCGAGGCGTTGCTTGCGGAAGCCCGCCGCCTCGCGGCGCCTCCGCCGCGATGAAGCAAGAAGCTCGTCCGCATCCGCGGCATCCTCCCCGCCAAGCGCAACACCGTTTCGAACGCCAACCGCACGCGGGCCCCCGCCGTTGCCCATGGCTGTTTCCGCCGCTGGAGCGTCGAAGTCCTCCAACAAATCCTCCAGCAGGTGTTCGGGCTCGAAACGGCGAGGGTGCGGAGAGGCGGCAAAACGCCTGGGGCAAGACCAGGAAAGAGAACCTGGGCGCAATTAACTTGCCGTTCCGGTCTTTCGCAGGCAACTTGCGGGTTCTCTTGGGAATGACGGCCATCCGCTGGATTACGGGCCGTTCGCCAAAGAAGGCCGCCCCCTCTTCTCCCGGGCATTCCGGGTTGCCCCCCCAAAAAAACGGCTTCTTTGGGGGCTTCTCCCGCCCCGTTCCCAGAATCCCGGACAAATGTGCGTCGGCCCGTCGGTCCGTTGCGACGCTTTCGGATTGACGCGGGGGCGGGAGGTTTGGAAGTCTCCCGCCAGTTTTTTCCAAAGGAACCCCATGAAACGCATTCCCGCCTGTCTCCTCGCCGCGCTCTGCGCCCTCTTCCCCCTCTTCGCGCTCGCGCAGGACCCCGCCGTCCCCGACGATGCCGCTCCTCCCGCCCTCTCCGTCACCGTCGGCGAAGGCGAAGACGCGGTCGAATACGACCTTTCCGACGGCGACGGCGCGAAAGCCTACGTCGATGCCTACGCCGACAACGTCCAGCAGGACCCCGCGTTCTCCGAACACGTCGCCTCCGCCCTCGCCACCATCCGCGAGTCCCTCCCCGCGTACGGCACGTTCTGGGCCATCTTCCCGCCGCTGCTCGCGATCCTCCTCGCGCTCGTCACCAAGGAAGTCTACTCCTCCCTCTTCATCGGCATCGTCGCGGGCGGCGCCATCTACGCGCGCGGCTCCTTCGAAGGCACCGTCGTCCACGCCCTCTCCGACGGCTTCATCGCCTCCATCGCCGACGCCTACAACATGGGCATCCTCCTCTTCCTCGTGCTCCTCGGCGCCCTCGTCGCCATGATGAACCGCGCGGGCGGCTCCGCCGCCTTCGGCCGCTGGGCCGCCGGACACATCACCAGCCGCGTCGGCGCGCAGGTCGCCACCATCGTCCTCGGCGTCCTCATCTTCATCGACGACTACTTCAACTGCCTGACCGTCGGCAGCGTCATGCGCCCGGTCACGGACGCCAAGAAGGTCTCCCGCGCGAAGCTCGCGTACCTCATCGACTCGACCGCCGCGCCGATCTGCATCATCGCCCCCATCTCCTCCTGGGCCGCCGCCGTCGCCGGCTTCGCCAAGGGCGCGGGCGCCGAAAGCGGCTTCTCCCTCTTCATCTCCGCCATCCCGTACAACTTCTACGCGTTCCTCACCATCGTCGCGGCCCTCTTCTTCGCCTGCACGAAGTTCGACTTCGGCCCGATGCGCGCCTGCGAGGAAAACGCCCTCGCCGGGCGCCTCTCCAGCGGCGGCAACGTCGAGGACGCCTTCGCCAAGCCCAACCCGCGCGGCCGCATCTGCGACCTGGTGGTCCCCGTGCTCATGCTCGTCGCCGCCTGCACGGTCGGGATGATCTACTCCGGCGGGTTCTTCGACGCCGGCAACGAAGAGGCGTACCGCTCCTTCGTGGTGGCCTTCTCCGCGTCCGACGCTTCCGTCGGCCTCCTGTACGGCTCGGCCGTCTCGCTCGTCCTCACCGTCCTCTTCTACCTCGCCCGCCGCGTCCTCTCCTTCCGCGACTGCATGGAATCCCTCCCCGAAGGCTTCAAGGCGATGGTCCCCGCCATCATGATCCTCTGCTGCGCGTGGTCCCTGAAGGCCATGACCGACTCCCTCGGCGCGAAAATCTTCATCTCCCAGATCATCAACGGCCCGGCCGCGAGCCTCCACGCGTTCCTCCCGGCGATCATTTTCCTGATCGCGGTCCTCCTCGCCTTCTCGACGGGCACCAGCTGGGGCACCTTCGGCATCCTCATTCCGATCGTCCTCGCGGCGATCCCGAGCCCGGACGTGACGATGGTCGCGGTTTCCGCCTGCATGGCCGGGGCCGTCTGCGGCGACCACTGCTCGCCGATTTCCGACACGACGATCATGTCCTCGGCCGGCGCGCAGTGCAACCACGTCACGCACGTTTCGACCCAGTTGCCGTACGCGATGCTCGTCGCGGCGGTCTCCTTCGTCGCGTATCTCGTCGCGCCCTTCGTCAAGACGTGGGTCTTGGCCCTGCCCATCGCCGTCGTCCTGATGCTCGCGGTCCTGACCGTCCTCAAGCTCGCGAGCCGGAAAGCGGACTAGACTTCCGCCGCAGGAAGCGCACAATCCCCGCAAGACAAACCCGAACGAATCGAGGAATCCCATGAAACGCATCGCCCTTCTTCTCGCCCTCGCCCTCCCCTTCGCCGCCTTTGCGCAGGACGACGATTTCGATTTCGACGCCCTCTTCGAAGGCCTCGGCGAGGATGTCGCCGCCGCCGAAGACGACATCGCGAGCACCCAGGCGCGCGTGGACGCGGCCGAGGAAGCCGCCGACGCCGCGGCCGCCGCGACGGACGTGTGGGGCGATGAAATCGCCGCCGCCGCGGAACCGGTTGCCGGTGAAATGGCCGCGCTGGACGACGCCTTCGCGTTCGGCGAAGACGCCGCCGCCGCGGACGACCCCTTCGCGGACTTCGCGGACGACCTCCCCGGCATCGAAGTGGTGGAAGAGGCGCCCGCCCCGGCCGCGGAGGACCAAGCGCAGGCCGAAGCCGCCGCCGGCGGAACCGCCGAAGCCGCGGCCGGCGACCTGGACGCGTGGGGCTCGGACGATCCTTTCGCCGACATCGCGCCCGCCAGGGCCGAAGCCGCGCTCGAAGAAGCCCTTCCCGCCGAAGAAGAAGCCATCGCAGAAGCGGTCGATGCCGTCGCGGATGACCTGACGGAAGCCGGAGCCGCGGACGACGGTTTCGCCGCGTGGGACGACGCGGAAGATCCGTTCGCCGAAGCGCTGGATGCCGCGGACGATGACCAGACCGAGGCCGAAGAGGCGTTCGGCGAAGTCGCCGAAGCCCTCCCCGAATCCCTCGAAGAGCCCGCGGAAGAAGTCTCGGAAGCCGCCGAAGAAGTGGCCGAAGAGGTCGAAGCCGCAAGCGAAGACATCGCCGGGGCCATCCCCGAAGCGGCGGACGAAGCGGTCGAAGAGGTCGCCGAGGCCGCGGACGAAGCCGAAGAGCTCGCCGCGGAAGCCGTCGCGGCCGCCGGGACCGTCGAAGAAGAAGCCGCGCCGGTCGCCGAAAAGCCCGCCAGGAAGGCGAAAGAGCCCAAGGCGAAGAAGGCCAAGAAAGCTCCGGCGGACGAAGAAGCGCCCGCGGCCAAGCCCGCGGCCCTGCCCGCCACCGGCCCGGACGCGCCGGTTGCCTGGTAACCCGGCGTTCCCGGAAAACGGGCGCGTCCGCGCCCGTTTTTTTGTGCCATGCGAAACCCCTTCCGCCGCCGCGCGCCGCCGCCAAGCCGCCTCCTCTTTTTCGACACGGAGACCGACGGACTGCCCCGCGGCCGTTGCATGCCGCACCTGGTTTCGCTCGCGTGGCGGTTGACCGACGAAGACGGCTTTCTCGTTTCGGAAGGCGCGCGCCTCATCCGCCCCGAGGGCTTTGAAATCCCGTTTTCCGCGACCGAAGTCCACGGCATTTCGCAGGCGCGCGCCCTCGCGGAGGGGACGGACGAACGGGAGGCGCTCGAGGCCTTCGCCGCCGACGCGCGCCAGGCGACCGCGTACGTCGCCCACAACCTCGCCTTCGACGAAGGCGTCCTCCGCGCCGCCTTCCGCCGCCGCGGCCTCCCCTCCCCCTTCCGCCTTTTCGTCCGCCGCGTCTGCACGATGGAGGAAAGCACGCGCTTCTGCGCCATCCCGGGGCGCGCCGGGGCGGGCTTCAAGTATCCGCGCCTGGGCGAGCTTTACCGCATCCTCTTTTCCCGCGAACGCCGCGGCGCGCACGATGCCGCGCAGGATGTCGCCACCCTCGCGCGGTGCTATTTCGCCCTCCGCAAACGAAAGGTCGTCCGGTGAAGGCGCTCTGGCGGGATTTGGTGCAGGGGCTCGCCGCGGAAAAGGCCCGGACGGCGGTGGCCTGCGTTTCGCTCGCCTTCGGCCTCGCCGCGGGGACGCTCCTTTTAAGCGCGCTCGCGGGCCTCGCGGAGGACGCGGCGAAGGCGCGGGAGAGCTTCGGGGCGGACACGCTGGTCGCCGTCTGCGAAGAAGGCGCGCTCGCGGCTCCCCTCCGCCGCGCGTGGGCCGCGGCGACGGCGGCGGACGCCCGGTCCGCGGCCTTCGCCAAG
>JAFSUH010000015.1 GCA_017445365.1 Kiritimatiellia bacterium
GGGGAAGTCGCGCTGGACGGGGTTCTGCTTGGGGAGGTAGCCGATGTCGCCCGGACTTCGAAGGAAATCCCCCGGGCCACGGCGCGGGAGCCGTAGCTCAGGGTGAGGTCCGTGCAGCGCAGGAGCGGCGTGTCCATGGCTACTTCAGCGCTTCGGCGAGGGCGTCGAGGTTTCGCCGCATCGCGCCGAGGTAGGTTTCGCCCGCTGCGGCGCGGGCGCCGGTCACGGACTGGAGCGAGTCAAAGACGACGATTTTCGCGTCGCGCGCCTTCGTCGCTCCGCGGACGGTCTCCGCGATGCGGTGGTCGGCGCCTTCGAGCGCGAGGACCGCCTTGGCCCCGAGCTCGTCGACTTTGCCGGCGAGGAACCGGATGGTCTTGAAGCACGCCTCCGTCTCGGCCGAGCAGCCCGAAAACGCGGCGAAGTAGGCGAGGCCGTAGTCGTCCGCGAGGTAGCGCAGCGGGAACCGGTCCGCCACGACGAGCGTCTTGCGCGGCGCGCGGCGGCGCCGCGCGTCCCCTTTTCACAGGTTGAGACGGACCTTGAGGGCGACAGGCGACAGGTGGACCGGGCGGCGTCCTTCCAGGACCCGGAGCGCCGCGAAGACGATCGCGGCGGCCGCCACGGCGAGCGGCGCGGGCGCGTAGCCCGAGCCGAGCTGCTGGAGATTGGCCTTGCACTGCAGGACGATCGCGCAGACCGGGCAGTCGTGTCCGGAACAGTCGTGGTCGGCGGCATGAAGGATGAACCCCACGGAGAAGAGCCATGCGCCAAGCACGGCACCCAGCAGGATGCCGGCAAAGAACTTCCGCCCGCGCTTTCGGAGCGCGAAAGAGAAGGAACGATGGCGGAATAGCGCATTCATGGCGTGCGGAATCGCGGCCCAGTCTACGCCGCCCCGCTGCGCCCCGTCAAGTGGAGCGCCGGGCTCGGGCAGGGTTGGCGCATTTGAAACCCCACCCTCTCTTTCCACGGAATGTGTAGGCGGGGGCGCATCTCCGTTTCCAGCCCTCCCTTCTCTTCCCCCTCTTTTCCTTTCTCTTCCCCCTCTTTTCCCTTTTCTTCCCCTTCTTCCCGCCCATCCCAAGGAACCGTTTCCGGTGGATGGGGGAATCGGCGGCGATCCAGAACAACTCACCGAAGTCTTTGCAATTTTCTATTGACACAATCGTCTCATTGGTGCATCATTCCGCCAACGCGCAAAACAGGAGTTCCATCCATGCCCTACGGTCATCCATCCCCCTCCGGCCACGGCCGCCGCATTCCCGCCTTCCGCTGGTCGCCATCCGTCGTCCCCCCCTCCCGTCGCCATGCATCCAAGAAGCGGCGCGGCCGCCCGCCGGCCACCCGCGTCCCGGCGGGCTGCGGCGCGTCGGGCGCCAGTCTCCTCAAGGAGACGGCCGCCTCGCTCGCGAAAGGGTGCGTCCGTGTCGTCGCGGACTTCCTCGACGGCCCCAGGCACGGGCCGAATGCCTTCACGGACCTCCTCGGTGGCATTTTGCTGCTCGATGTCATGCTCTCCTCCCCGATCTGCTTCGTGGTGTTCGGAGCCCTCTGGCTTGTGAACCATCTGGACGATTTCGCGGCGGATGCGATGGAGGAGGCGGTAAAGGAC
>JAFSUH010000151.1 GCA_017445365.1 Kiritimatiellia bacterium
AAGGCACGCGGCCCTTCCGCGCGCACCGCAAGCAACCCCACTCCGCTTCCGGCCGCGCCGCGCGCCGCGAGGATTCCCGCCCCCGGATACGCGTCGCTCCCCGCCGCGGCCCACAAGAATCCGTAGCCGCCTTTGTGCGCGGCGTGCGGGCGGCGGGTCGCGAACGGCGAAACCGCCTCCGCGGTCAAGAGCGCCGGGCCCTCCTCGTCCGCCGCAAGCGCGGCCGCGGGAAGGCCGATGTCCGCCACGCGGAGCGATCCGCAGACATCGCGGGCGGCGGGCGAAAGCATCGCCGGGAAAGGACGGGCCATGGTGACGGTGAGATCGGAAGGGAGGTACATCCCGTCGGGCGCGAGGGAACCGGTCTCCGCGTCGAGCCCCGTCGGGATGTCGCAGGCGACGACGAGGCGGCGCGGGAAGGCGGTCGCGCGCAAAGCGTCCACCACGCGGCGGACGCTGCCGCGGAGGGGGCCGCTCGCGCCGCTTCCGAGGAGGCAATCCACCGCCAGCCCCCCCAAGGGCGGGACGAACGGAGTGTCAAGGGAAACCGGCAAAACCGGAACGTCCGCGTCCTGCAACTCCGCGAACGCGTGCGCGGCGGGCGGCGGGAGTTTTTCGGCCTTCCCCGCGAAAAACGCGATTGGGTGGAGGCCGGAGAGCGCGAGGGCGCGCGCGGCGACGAAGCCGTCGCCGCCGTTGTTGCCGCCGCCGCAGTAGAAGCACAGGGGAAGCGCGTGCGGCCCGGCGGCCGCGGCGAGGAGGGAGACTTCGCGGGCGAGGGCGAGCCCCGCGCGGGTCATCGCCTCGAAGGCGTCGAGCGCGCCGGAGGCGAAGGCGGCTTCTTCGGCGGCGCGCAGGCGGGAAGCGGGAACGAATCGGACGGAGGGTGTCATGCCGCCAGTGTAGCGCCCCGCCGCGGCGGGAGAAGGAAAAAGGGCATCCGCGGCGCAGGCCGCACGTTTCACTTTTCCCTTGCCGCTTTCCCGCCGCCGCGTTTGCGCGGCGCGCGGCGCAGGTCTTCGCTGCGGTCGGCGGGAATCTGGTAGCGCTTCATCACCCGCGGCGTCGCTTCCCGCAGTTCCCCCGCGTCCACCACCATGTCCACGTCCCACTCCTCCCCGTCGTCGAGGCCGAAGCGGAGGAACCCCTCTTCGCACCCGTCCACCAGCTCCACCAGGTGCCGGAGGTTCCGCACCGGCGTGCCGTTGACGCTCCTGACGAGCGTGTCGTCGCACCCGAGGTACCCCTCCACGCAGACGTCCGGCAGGATGTCCGAGACCACCACCGCCTCGTCGCCCTCGAAGGCCTTGTCGGCCAGGATGTCGTCGTGGAACTCCGCCTTGGAAGCCGAGAGGAATTCGGCCGACGCGGTCGTGAAAACAATGCCGCCGAAGAGGAACCAGTCGGGCTTGCCGCCGCCCGCGCGCGTCCGGATGCGCAAATCGCGCTTGACGGCCGGGAACGACGTTTCGACCGCCTCCCCGCCGCGCAGGACGGCGACGGGAATCTCCTCGCCGACCTGCTTGAGGTAGACCGGGTAGTACAGCGAGCGCGGCTCGTTGCCCGCCAGGCGGATTTTCCCGTTGTTGGAAACCGGGTACCCGTCGAGGCGGAGGATCACGTCGTCGGCCTTCAGCGCCTTCTTTCCCTCCTCCGTGGCGACATCCTCGACGACCACGCCCGTCCAGCCGTCCTCCATCCCGTAGTACCGCCGCTTGGCGGGGCTTTCCATCGGGTTTTCCTCGAAAATCCGGTCGGGGAAGCCGTCGATTTTCCCGTCTTCCGCGTCCACGAGGAAGTGGCGGATGATTTCCGCGGGAATCATGTATCCAAGCGCCTCGCCCTTCTTGTCCCCCTGGAAGGCGATGCCCGCGACAAGCCCCGTCCCCAGGTCGAGCACCGGCCCGCCGCTGTTGCCCGGATTGATGGCGGCGTCCACCTGGACCCCCAGGAGGCAGGTCTGCCCGTGCAGGTAGACGATGTCCTCGATGCGCGAGACGATGCCGCGGGTGAAGGAGATGTCGGTCCCGCCGATGGGGTAGCCGATGGCGAGAACCTCGTCCTGGATGCGCGGGGTCCCGCCGATTTCCATGGGGGTGACGTCGGCCATGAAGTCCGGAGAATCCACGCGCACGAGGGCGAGGTCGGCGTCGTGGTCGAGGTGCTCGACGGCGGCGTGGTAGAGCGCGTCCTCGTTGTGCTTGCGCACGCGGATGTAGGAAGCGTCGGTCACGCAGTGGGCGCAGGTGAGGATGCGGCCCGGGGCGATGACCACGCCGGAGCCCGCGCCGGTGGCGGTGAGGGTGATCCACGGGCGGTACACGTTGGGGGTCGCGCGCGCCACTTCGAGCTTGACGACCGCGTTGAGCGGGTCGTTGGCGGCGTCCGCCGCGTCCGGGGCGGGGTCCGCGGAAGCGGCGGCGGCCGCCAGGAGCGCGGCAAGCAAAAGGGCCCGTTTCGCGATGGCTTCCATTCCGTTCCTCCTTCCGCTGTCCTTCCGTGCGGCGGCGGGCGCCGCCTATTCGTCCTTCAGCCAGTAGAACCCGGCGGCGGCGGGCGCGCAGTTCGTGGTGGCCCAGGGGCGTTCGGCGGGTTCGGGCAGGGTCCAGACGGTGGAGGCCGCCGGATCGGTGCGCGGATCGCCGGAAAGGGACGGCACGCGGACCAAGGAGGGCGTGGAATGCGCGTAAACCGGAACGACGATGCCGCCGTCTTCGGAGAGGGAAACCGTCCGCGGCAGGAGCGGGTTGAATTCGTCGGTGGCGGGCAGGAGGAAGCGGAGGACGTCCGCGATGCGGTCGGCCCAGGCGGGCTCGTTGTGCTCTCCGGCCCAACCGCTGTAGACGCCGAAGTGGAAGGACTTGTTGGAAACGTGGCCGGCGTAGAGGAGGAGGGTCAACGCGTCCCAGTTGGATTCGTAGAGGTTGAGTTCGCCGATGTCGGTTTCCTCGGTGCCGGTGTCGAGCCAGACGCGTCCGGGGAGGGCGACGGCTTCGGGATGGTCCAGGCACCACTGGCGGAAATTGGGGATGTATTCTTCGTTGTAGACCCCGGACATGGGGGCGACCAAGCCGAAGACATCGCCGAACGCGGTTCCGAGGTAGAGCGAAAGGAGCCCGCCGGCGGAGGAGCCGACGTGGGCGGTGTTCAACCGGTCGGGGAGGGTGCGGAAGTTGTAATCGAGCGTCGGCTTGACGTTGTCGATGAGGAATTTCGCGTAGTTGGCGCCGAGCCCCTGCAAGTCGGTTGTCATGAGCTTGTCGGTGCCGGGGAGGTATTCCCAGAGGCGGGCGTACTCGGACGTTCCGGGCATGCCCGCGATTTCGTTGGTGCGGCAGGGGACGGCGACCAGGATGGCCTCGCGCATGCGGCCGCCGCGGATTTCGCGGTCGGCGGCGGTTTCGGCGTTCCAGCAGCCGTAGGTACCGCCCGGCTGGAAGACGTTCTGTCCGTCGGAGAAATAGACGACGGGGTAGCGCCGGTCGGTGTTCTCGTCGTAGCCGCGGGGCAGGTAGATGCGGATTTCGCGGCCGTCGATGCCATCGGCGGTCGAGTGGACGTTGGTGGAAACGATGCGGGAGCCGGAAACCCAGCCGTCGGCGGTGGGGACGGGTTCGTAGCCGAAGACCTGCGCGTCGCGGACGCAGAAGGCGTCGAGGGGGCTCCAGAAATCGGTTTCTTCTTCGTCGGTGGGCCGGAAGTGGTACCACCACCATTTGCCGGGGTCTTCTTCGCCCTCGAGCGGGTGGCAGAAGGTGAACTGCATCCATTCGCCGGGTTCGCCGACGCCGGAAATTTCGTAGCGGCCTTCGCCCGTTTTGGTCATGGTCGGCGTTTGCCATTCGCCGGTCGTCGCGCCGAGCTCGGGGCGGGAGAGCATGCAGTACCACATCTGCACCGGCTCGGGCCAGTCGCAGAGGAAGACGACCTTCTTGCCCGCGTACGGCGCTTCCGGTTCGGCGGGAACGGAGAACGACAGGTTCTCCTCGGGCCACCATTCGGTCCGGTTGCCGTCGGGGTAATTGTCGGCGTCGGTGGGGCGCTTGACGAATTTGTACTCGAACCCGGTGCCGGCCTGGATGCCGATGTCGGCGCTCCAGACGTTGCCGTCGTGCCAGGCGAGCGGGACGGCTTCGAGCGCGTTCCAGGAACCGAGGTCGGGATGGGAGCCGACGACGAACCAGGAGTTTCCCATCCCGGCGTCGTTGGTGATGGCGAAGTGCACGGGAACGCGCCAGGGGCTCTTCGCGAAAGCCGCCGTGCCGCAAATCAGGAGCGCCGCGGAAAGAAGTGCTTTTTTCATGCTCCGCATTCTTCCATGTCCCGCCCCCCGCCGCAAGCGCGCACCGCGGCGCGGAGGAGATTGCGCGCGGCGGGGAGGCGGTGCTAGGATTTCCCCGTCCGCCCCGTTCCGGCGCCCGGACGGGCGGCGCGAGGATGCCATGAACATCACTGCCACGAAAAACGGAACCTGCGCGACCCTCCTGCCGGCGGGCCGCCTCGATTCGCTGACCTCCCCGCAGGCCCAGGCCGACATCGACGGCGAACTCGCCCGCCTGGCCCCGTTCGAAAGCCTCGTCTTCGACGCGACCGGTCTCGAGTACATTTCCAGCTCCGGCCTGCGCATCCTCCTCGCCCTCCGCAAGCGCTTCCCCTCCTTCCGCGTCACCGGCGCCAACGCCGACGTCTACCAGGTGCTGGACGTGACCGGTTTCGCCAAGATGATGCCGGTGGAACGCGCCATGCGCGGCATCTCCGTCGCCGGGTGCGAGGAAATCGGCCGCGGCGCCGTCGGCACGGTGTACCGCGCCGGGGACGACACCATCGTCAAGGTCTTCCGCGAAGGCACCGATCCCGGCGAGGTCAAACGCGAAATCGCGATGGCGAAGGAAGCCTTCGTGCTGGGCATGCCCACGCCCATCTCCTTCGACGCGGTGCGCGTGGACAACCGCTACGGGCTGGTGTACGAGCTTTTGAAGGCCGAAACCCTGAGCGACCGCATCCGCCGCGAGCCCGGCGACCTCGACGCCTCCGCCCGCCTGTACGCCGGACTCTTCCGCCAGCTCCACGACATCCGCGTGGAGCCGCCCACCCTCGTCCCCGACGCCCTGGAGCGCGAGAAGGCCGCCATCCGCCGCATCGAACGGCATTTCGGCGCCGAGGCCGTCGGGTTGCTTCTCGGCATCGTTTCGGCGATTCCGCCGGGCAACCGGTTGCTGCACGGCGACCTGCAAGCCAAAAACGTCATGATGCAGGGCGGCGAACCGATGCTCATCGACATGGGCGAAGTGGGCTGCGGGCACCCCTTGATCGACCTCGGCCACGCGCATTCGGCGATGGCCACCTTCATCGGCGACTACGAGCCGGTCATCGGCATCCCGCGCGAAACGGGCGCGGAACTCTGGCGGCGGACGATGCGGCATTATTTCGACGGGCTTTCCGAACCGGAGTTCGCCCACCGCATGGAGCAGATTGCCACCGCAAGCCTCGTGCGCAATTTCAGCTGGCTTTCCCTGTCCGACTCCTTCCCCGAAGCGGTCGTCCGCGAATGCCGGGAAGCCTTCGACGAGCGCGTGACGAAGCGCCGGGACCGCATCCGGGAGATCTGCGCCACCTTCGCGGACTGGACGCTCGACCGGGACGCCGCCCCGGCGCGACCCGGCGCATGACGTCTCCCTTCGCGGCACTTTTTTTTCCGTCCCGGAACGGGTACACTTGCCCGCACGATGAAAGGCTTTCCCATGAACAACCGTTTCCTTTCCC
Source organism: Kiritimatiellia bacterium (assembly GCA_017445365.1). Taxonomy (GTDB): domain Bacteria; phylum Verrucomicrobiota; class Kiritimatiellia; order CAIQIC01; family Lenti-01; genus RGIG3480. The sequence goes on from JAFSUH010000151.1 coordinate 5,764, forward strand.
TTTGCCTGGCGGCTTGCCTCCTCCCCTTCGCGGCGATGGCCGCGGAAAACGCCGTCGTTTCCCCGGAGCCGGCCGCGGAAAAGCCCGCGGGCGCGCTTCCGACCGGGCTCCGCGCGGCCGCGGAGGCCGCCGCCGCGCGCGGCGCGGCGTATCTCGCAAGCATCCAGCAGGAGGACGGCCACTGGTCGAGCCCCGACACGCCGGCCCTGACCGCCCTCGCCTTCTGGGCGCTCCTCGAAACCGATTCCGCGGCGTACGCGGAGGCCATCGACCGCGCGGTCGCCTTCGTCCTCCGCTTCGCCCACGCCGACGGCTCCATTTTCCGCGACCCCGCCCCCGGGCAGTTCGGCGGGGGGCTTGCCAACTACAACACCGCCGTCTGCATGATGGCGCTTTTCGCCCTCGGCCGCGGCGAACTGGTGCCGCTCGTCCAGCAGGCGCGCCGCTACGTCGCGAGCACCCAGAACCTGGGCGGGAGCGTCTACCGCGGCGGCATGGGCTACGACCCGGCGACCGGCCGCGAATACGCCGACCTTTCCAATTCGTACCTCTCGTACGAGGCGATGAAGGCGACCGAAGCGGTCGAGGACCTGCGCGCGGAAGGCGAGGAAAAGGCCGACCTCGACTGGGATGCGGTGCAGGAGTTCCTTGCGCAGGTGCAGAACCTGCCGGGCGTCAACCCGCAACCGTGGGCCGGGGCGGAAGCGGACGACGTGGGCGGCTTCGTGTACACCCCCGCCGCGGGAGGCCGCCCCGCGGGCGGAAGCGGCGAAGGCCGTCCGGCGGCTCCCCCGGCGGCGCGCGACGGCGCGAAGCCGCCCGCCGCGGC
>JAFSUH010000152.1 GCA_017445365.1 Kiritimatiellia bacterium
CGGCGGCGGTGCCGCCGCGCCGCCGCGAAGCAAGAAGTAAAAAAGGAAGCAGTTCGGAAAAGAAGATGCAGGGAAATTTTTCGGACAGGATTTGCAGGTTTTTCGGAGGTGCGGCATCTTGCCGCACGTCCGTGGAAAAAAGCCTCGCGCGAAGTTCGCTACGTCCGCAAAGAACTTTCCGAGGAGATACACTTTCGGGGGTGCGGCATCTTGCCGCGCTTTTTCAAACGCGGAAAAGTTTCCCGCAGAGAGTTTTCCGACAGGATTCACAGGATGGACCGGATTTTTCAGAGGTGCGGCATCTTGCCGCGCTGCTTTGTGATGGCCCGGGCAAGCCCGATTGACATTGCGTCCGGTGCGGCGAAACCCCGCGAAGCAAAGCTTCGCGGGGCCCCCATCCCCGCCGCGCCATGCAAACAAAAGAATGTTTCCCGCGGAGAGAGAGACGCAGAGAGTTTTTCGACAGGATTTTGGGGCGAAAACAGACCGTTATTCCGTAATCCCGCACGCCATGCGGCGGAAAGATTGGCGGCATCCTTCCCGTTTGATATCATCCGGCCCGAAAACGGTACTGCCGACATGACCGCGAAACCCATTGCCCCCAGCTTCGTGCGCGACATCCCGGAATGGAAGATTCCGGAAGCGGTTCTTGCCTTCCTCCTGCAGGACCGCACGACGGGCCGCAACCTCCTTTGGGCCACGGACGATTACGCCGCGCGCGGTCCGGGCTTCGGCGCCAACGACGAAATGCATCTCCGGCAGATTGCGGACGCCGGCAATCCCGTCATCCGCCCGCGCGTGGACAAAAACGCGGCCGAACAACGCCAGCGTGCGGTCCGTCGCGCGGAAATCTTCACGCCCTCCTGGATTTGCAACAAGCAGAACAACCTCGTGGATGCCGCGTGGTTCGGATGGAAAAAGCCGGCTTCGAGCCCGTTCAACGCGGAAAAGGGCACGTCGTGGAAAACCACATCGCACCCCGTCCGCTTTCCCAAGGGCCGGACGTGGCAGGAATACGTCAAGGCGCCGCGGCTGGAAGTCTCCTGCGGCGAGGCCCCCTATCTCGCCAGCCGCTACGACGCGGTGGACGGCGCGATGCTTCCCGTGGAAGACCGCATCGGCCTTCTGGACCGGAAACTGCGCATCGTCACGGAAAACGCCGGGAAAAACGACCCTCAGGACTGGTTCCACTACGCCAAGAGGGCGGTGCAATCGTGCTACGGCTTCGATTGGCAGGGCGACAACGTGCTCCTCGCCCGCGAAAACGTCTTGATGACCGTCGTGGAGACATGGAACCGCGTCTTTTTCGGCGAAGAATCATCGGCCTTTGAACATTTCGAATCGGGAAACCCCGCATTGCCCGGACTGGACGACCTTCTCAAACTCGCCGAAATCGTCGCGTGGAACGTCTGGCAGATGGATGGAACGAAATTCGTCGTGCCGATGAGTTGCAAACCCGAGAAAAAAGTCGAAACCCTCCTTGACGGAACGGAAGCGGTGACGGAATCGGATTGTCGCGGTTGCCGGTTGAAAGATGCTTCCGCACATACGGGAACGTACAGCACAATCATGGATTGGCGCACCGGAAACCCCATGCGCTTCGTGGATTTGACAACCAAGGGAATGCACCATGCCTGACGAAAAACGCCTGCCCGATCCAACGGTTGCCGGGCTCGTCCCGCCGGAGGCCGACACCTTCGCACCGACGTTTTCGGCCAAGACCATCTACGTGTACAACTCGACGGATGCGGGGCACGAAGGTTTGGTCAAGATCGGCGATGCCACCGTGAAGGGCCTTGCCTCGTTCGAAGGGGTCGAACCGGATTCGCCGGAACTCAACGCGGCCGCCCGCCGCCGCATTGATGCCTACACGGGAACACACGGCGCGAACTGCAACCTCCTCAGGACCGAGCTTGCCGTCCGCAAACTCGAAAACGGGAAGTGGCAAGGGTTCCGGGACCATCACGTACACCGCGTTCTTGCGAATTCCGGCATCGAGCAGGTGCGTCCCAACGGGAGCAACGCGCGTGAATGGTTCAAGACCGATCTGGCCACTTCCGAAAACGCCATCGCCGCCGTCAAGGAGAACCGCAAGACGCTGTCGGCCGGGGAAATCACGGAAGACCGGACTCCCTTCGTCCCGCGGCCGGAACAGGAACGGTTCATCCAGGAGACGATCAAGGCGTTCAAGAAGCAAAACCGCTATCTCTGGAACGCCAAGATGCGCTTCGGCAAGACCGTCACGGCCCTCGAACTCGTCCGCCGCATGGGATTCGCCAAGACAATCATCGTCACGCATCGTCCCGTGGTGAACGCGGGGTGGTTCGACGACTTCCGCAACAAGGTGTTCGTCCGCCCGGGGGACGTGGATTGGGTATATGGCACGAAAGACTCGGGTGCGGCAATCGACGAACTTTGCGAGGGCGGGAAAAAGCACCTCGTCTATTTCGCCTCCATACAGGATTTGCGCGAATCCAGGACCATCGGCGGAAGGTTCGACAAGAACGCCGACATCTTCGCGGCGCACTGGGATTGCGTCATCGTGGACGAAGCGCACGAGGGCACGCAGACGGCTCTTGGCGACAAGGTCGTGAAGGCGCTTTTCCCCGATGAAAAGGGGAGCACGGCGAAACTTCTCGCACTCTCCGGCACGCCCTTCAACATCCTCGACGCTTACCGCGACAGCGGCGTTTCGACGTGGGATTACGTGATGGAGCAGGCGGCCAAGCAGGATTGGGAACGTGTGCACGGCGACGACGCGAACCCCTATGCAGACCTGCCGCGGCTGTCGATGTTCGTGTACGACCTCGATGCCGAAATCGGGGGCTACAAGGCCGAAGACGTTCGCGGGTCCGTTTTCAACTTCAAGGAGTTTTTCCGCGTTTGGACGGGTGACGCGCAACTGGACCACGGCATCGCGCCGGAAGGCATCGTCGGACGCTTCGTCCACGAGGCGGACGTGCGTCGTTTCCTCGCGCTTCTGGCCGACCCGTCGAAATCCACGCGCTTTCCTTTCGCCACGGAGGAGAACCGCGCGATGTTCCGGCACACCTTCTGGCTCGTTCCGGGCGTGAAGGAGGCACGCGCCCTCCAGCCCCTCGTCGAAGAGTGCTTTCCCGGGATCAAGGTGGTGAATGTCGCCGGGGACGGCGATCCCGAAGACCCGGCGGGAGAGGCCCTCGGGGCCGTGCGGGACGCCATTGCCACGCACGAATGCACCATCACGCTTTCCTGCGGGAAGCTCACGACAGGCGTGACCGTGCCGGAATGGACGGCCGTCCTCATGCTCGCGGGGCGGTACGAAACTTCCGCCATCCGCTATCTCCAGACCGTTTTCCGCGTCCAGTCGCCGGGTGAACTGGACGGCCGCGTCAAGGAGAACTGCTATGTTTACGATTTCGCGCCGGACCGCACGCTCAAGGTGCTGGCCGACGCCGCCCGGCTGTCGGACACCAACCGCCGCTCCGGCGGTGACGATTCCGACCGCCGCGCCGCCATGGGGGAGTTGCTCAACTTCTGCCCCGTCATCGCCCTCGAAGGTTCGGCCATGCGGCCTTTCGATGCCGATTCGCTCATGCAGCACCTCAAGCGCGCCCTCGCCGCCCGCGCGATCCTCTCCGGCTTCTCGGACGATTCGATTTACGACGACGACGCGCTCCGCCTCGACAGGATAGACCTCGACGATTTCAAGGAACTCCATTCCCGCCTCAAGAAAGCCAAGGTGGATTATGCGCAGGCGGACGGCGTTTATGCCGTCAACCGCCACGGCCTCACCGAAGAAGAACGCGAAAAGGCGAAACGGGCGGCGAAGAAGCCGCCGCGGGAGCTTTCGGCGGAAGAAAGGGAACTCCTGCGCCGTCTCCGGGAGGAACGCGAGGCGAAGAAAAGCTTCAAGGCGACCCTGCGTGCCGTTTCCGTGCGCCTTCCGCTCATGCTCTACGGTGCGGAAGGCTCGTTCGACGCCGACATTTCGCTCGATTCGTTCATCGCCGGGGTGGACTCCGAATCGTGGAAGGAGTTCATGCCCCGGGGCGTGGACAAGGCGTTTTTCTCCCGTTTCAAGAAGTATTACGACAAGGACATCTTCGCCACCGCCGCCAAGACGATCCGCCGCCGTGCGCAGGACCTCGACGACCGCTTTCCCGAAGAGCGCATCGCCGCCATCGCGGAAATCTTCGCAGTGCTGCGCAATCCCGACAAGGAGACCGTCCTCACCCCGTGGCGTGTCGTGAACATGCACTTGGCTTCCACCCTTGGCGGCTGGTGTTTCCACGACGGGGAATACGCCCGGCCGCTCGCAACGCCCCGTTGCGTGGAAGGAACGCTCTTCGCGGATCCCGCCGCGCGCATTCTCGAAATCAACTCGAAAACGGGGCTTTACCCGCTTTACGCTGCGTATTCCCTCTACCGTGCACGCCTCGCGGATGCCCCGGTGCCCGCCACTCCTGCCGAAGCCAACGCCGTATGGGACGCCGTCTGCCGCGAAAACGTCTTCGTCCTCTGCCGCACGGCAATGGCCGCCGCCATCACCCGCCGCACGCTCGTCGGATTCCGCAATGCCGAAACAAGGATTATCGCCATGCCCGACATCATCGAAAAACTCAAGAAAGACCCTGCCAAGGTTGCCCGCAAGCTCCGGAAGCCCGCCACATGGGGCGTTGGCGCCCCGCTCTCTTTCGACGCCGTCGTCGGCAATCCGCCGTACCAACTTGAAGTGGCTAAACGGCAATCAGAAACAAACGGACAGGCACGGCGGAAAAGCATTTTCCAGCTTTTCCAGTTGGTAGCCGATGCCGTTTCTTCCGGTTTTACGTCACTGATTTATCCCGGGGGAAGATGGTTGCAGCGCTCGGGCAAAGGCATGGAAGAGTTTGGATTGTCCCAAATCAACGACCCCAAGCTGGTCAGGGTCGACTTTTACCCGGATTCCAGCGAAGTGTTTCCCTCCGTTGCCATCGCGGATGGGCTTTCCATTGTTTTCAAAGACGTGCGTAAAACGGCCTCTGGATTTCAGTATGTCTACCACAAGGGTGGCAAAGCCCAGTCGCGCGTTTGGGAAAACCCCGGCAAAGTCCTGATTCCGCTGAATCCATCTGACGGAGAAATCGTGGACAAGGTCAGAAATTTTTGCCACAGGGAAAAGCTGAAATGTCTGGCTCCTAGCATCTTGTCCCAAAAGTTCTTTGGCATCGAAAGTGATTTTGCAGAAAGCAATCCTCTCTTGGTCAAACCTTATGACGGGGAGGAGTTGGATTATTCCAAGGAAATCAAGCTTTTCACAAACGACAAAGCGGGAAAAGCGGGCCGGGCGCGGTGGTATGTCGTCAACCGCCACGTCATCAAAGCCCATAACACGGCTATCGACAAATGGAAGGTCGTGGTATCGAGCGCCAATGCCGGCGGACAGAAACGAGACTGGCAGTTGGAAGTGCTCGACAACCATTCTGCCTTCGGGCGTTCGCGGGTCGCTTTGGGGTTGTTCGATACCCGAATGGAAGCGGAAAATTTCTGCAATTACTGCAAGACCTATCTTATACGCTTCATGTTCCTCATGACCGACGAAGCCCTGACCACTTTGGCAAAGGAAGTCCCCGCGCTTGCTGATTACAAATCCGCCAACAGCCTGCTGGACTTTTCCTCCGACCTAAACCCTCAACTGTACCGCCTCGTCGGTCTGTCCGCTCCTGAAATCGCCCACGTCGAGACCACCATTCGCACCCTCGATGCCTCCCGCAATGGCAGGTCGAATCCATGATCAAGCCGATGGAGTGATGCGAATGATGCGCAGACCAAAATTGTTCGACAAAATGAAAAATCGGCAAGCCACACAGAACCAAGATGAAAAACCTGCGGTTACACAAGAGACCGCCGAACGCTTGGCTCATGAGGCATATGAAAAAGCGTTTGCAGACGCGAAGGGTTTGTTTGACAGCAGCTTGCAGATTGACCAAAAAATGTCCGCTGGCATCGAGCAAGTCAACAGGCGTTGGAAATGGTATATAGGTGTCTGTTCGTCCATTGCCGCAATTATTTCATTTTTTGGTGTGCCGCAATTTGCTGAGAGCATTCGAGAAAGAGTGACAGAACAATTTGTCGGAAAAGAAGCAGAGAGACAAATCAACCAATTTACGGACACAAAAGTATCGGACATGATTGTAACGCGTGTGTCGAACACCGAAGAACGCGTGAAGGCCACTTTTACGCAATACATGGATGAGCAGGTAAAATCATTTGAACAGCGCTCTGAAGAGTTGGATGAACGAATCAAAGAAGCAGAAGCTCTGATAAATGTATATGAGAAGTGTGCTTCTGCAAGGGCAGGAACCCGCAAGGATTATGATTTCCTTGTTGAACTTTCTGTGAACACGAATCGTGTTGCACATGTTGCAAGTTCGACTGTCGAAGAAATCAGAAAATCGTTTGAGCAGAAGAAAAGCTCTTTAATCACCCAACGCCCGCTTTTGGTTTACAAGGATAATCGGGACAAAAAGGTTCCCGAAGATGACATGATCCTTGCTGTTTACAGCGATTCTGTCGGTCGATGCGATGGCGCAATCAATAGTCTGGCTGACAAAAATGAGAAGAAATACGTTGCGGTTTTGATGCATGCTGTAAAATCTTCGCAGTATTTGGATTTTGTGTATGCGGCCATTCGCGGGATTGAAAAACTGACAGGAGATACGTTCCCTGCTCTAGGCATACAGGAGACTCTTGATTGGTGGAAGGCAAATGAGGCAAACCCCATTTACCATTGTGCATTTGAGCGTTACACCGAGACTGCGCAGTTGCCAAATGAGTCCATGGATGATTGTATTTGGCGAAAAATCGACTTTCTTCTCGACTGGATTGGCGAAAATACAAATCAATATTCTTCGGCTTCACTTCTTGTCCCCATGCTTCTTTTCGCGAACGGGAATGGGGAAAAAGAACAAAAACGTCAGGATTCTTTGGAGAAAGTGTTTGAGTACTGGACCGCCGAAAATCCGAAGGTAGACAACTGGTATGTATACAAGGCTTTGTACCTAGCTCGCTATTCGCCTAATAGTCTCGTTGTTTTCGTGAATGAACGACTGAAGGAGCATCCGACATTTGAAGATGAACTCAAACGCTGGACATTCTACTTCAATCCAGAGTTTTTTGAACTTCCAGTCATCAATTGGCCAAGCAAATCCACAATGCAACTCCAAGATGGTGGTACACCAGAAAAGACAGCAGAGTGATTAGTGAATGGAAACTTGAGGAAAACGGTTGCTCCCGTATCGGGGGAAGAGTCCGACTCGAACGATTGCAAGAAGAGTCGTGAACCATGAAGAAATCCGAATCCCAGAATGTCGAATACAAGCGCAGCTGGCGCGACGGGTACTTGAAGTGGATCTGCGGCTTCGCCAATGCCGACGGCGGGACGGTATGAGGAAAGAGACACAGGCTGTTGAGTTCAAGCAGTCTTGAGGCGAGACAAAATGCCAAGAATGCAATCGAAGAGGATGGATGCACCCGTGAAAAACGAAAAGGAAATGGCGGAGAGGGACGAGAAACTGTACCGGTCCATCCGGCGCGTCATCGAGGAGGGGCGTGCCGCCGTCTCGCGCGTCGCGAACACGGCGATGGTCAGGACGTATTGGGCGGTCGGAAGATTGATCGTCGAAGACGAGCATGGCGGGCGCCGCAAGGCGGAATACGGGAAAAAGCAGTTGGCCGCCCTTGCCCGGCGGCTGACGGTGGAATACGGCCCCGGCTACGATGCGAGCAATCTGCGCAACATGCGGCAGTTCTACCTCGCGTTTCCGATTTGTGACGCGCTGCGTCACGAATTGAGTTGGACGCATTACAGGCTCTTGATGCATGTCGACGATCCGGCCGCCCGCGAATGGTATGCGAACGAATGCGTGGCGCAATCCTGGAGTTCCCGGGCGCTGGACCGCCAAATCGCCACGCAGTCGTACGGGCGGCTGCTGGCTGCGGCCAATCCGGACCGGCGGCGCAAACAGGCGGCGCTGCCGCTCTCGCCCATCGGGGACAAACCGCGGTCGCTCGTGCCGGGCGACTTCATCAGGAATCCCATGATGCTGGAGTTCCTGAGCCTCCCGGCGGACGTGCGGATCCGCGAGACGCGGCTGGAATCCGCGCTGATTTCCCATTTGCGGGATTTGCTGCTCGAACTCGGGCGGGGGTTCTGTTTCGTCGGACGGCAGAAGCGGATCCGCACCGAAACGGACGATTATTTCGTCGATCTCGTGTTCTACAACGCGATTTTGAAGTGCTATTTCCTGTTCGACCTGAAGACCTCGCGCATCACGCACCAGGATGTCGGGCAGATGGACATGTACCGCCGCATGTTCGACGAACGCGAAAAGCAACCGGACGACAATCCCACGGTCGGCATCATCCTGTGCAGCGAAACCAACGGGGACATCGCCCGGTATTCCATCCTCAAGGGAAACGAAAAGCTGTTCGCCGTCAAATACAAGCTGTATCTGCCGTCCGAAGCGGTGTTGCGGAAGGAAATCGAGGAGCAGAAGGAAATCTACCGCCTGCAAATGCTGGATGCCTTCGGGCAGGAACCCTTGGCCTTGTCTCCGGGCCCGATGGAAGCCGGGAACGGGGAAGGAAACGTGTAGGGATTTGAGCGTCGCGACGGATTGGAGCTTTTCTCCCGTTTCCCGACGCCATGAAATCGCAATCCGTCCGGAACGGCGACGGACGGAAGAGCGCATTCGTGTTTGGCGGGAAAGGGATGCACGCGACAACGGAATCCACCGCCTGTTTCCGGGGTACCCTTTCGCCGTTCCGCTCGCCCTGGCGGATTTCGTAGAGGGAAAGGCCCGGTTCCCGCGCCAGCGTGAGGGCGAAACTGGGCTTGCCCGTGCCCGGGACGTCGTGGAACGGATTCACGAAGTCCAAGGATTCCGGCAACGACAAGGAGTTTTCAAGCAATCTCATCGAACTTCCCGACGCGGCGGAGCGTTTCATCCAGGTCAACGCGGTCAAAAATGGGAGAAGCGTCCGCACGACCGGATTGACTATCCCGACTACCCCGAACGCGCCGTCACCGAAGCGCTGGGCAATGCCTTCATCCATCGCGACTACCTCGTCACGGGGAGCGAAGTGCACGTGGACATGTATGACGACCGGCTTGAAATCACGTCGCCCGGAGGGATGCCGGGCAACCGGAAAATCGAGGATTTCGACATCCGAAGCATCCCCTCGATCCGCCGCAACCCGCTTTTGGCGGACATGTGAGAACGGTTGAGGATCATGGAGCGGCGCGGCAGCGGGTTCCAAAAGATTTTCGAGGACTATGGCAGGAACTTTGCCAATCCCGGCCAACGGGTGCCGCTTCTCAAGTCTCATTCCGCCTGTTTCCGGGTTACGCTCTCCAGTTTGGGTTGCGGGTTTGACGACAAGCAACTTGCCGCCGTGCCCCCAGTCACGCCCCCAGTCGCGACCCCAGTCGGAAAACCGAGCGAGACCTTGATCGACGATGTCCAACGGAAGGTGCTTTCCGCCCTTTGCGCGGGCGTCATGTCCACTGCCGAATTGGCCAGGGCTATCGGAATCAGCCAGCCGAAAGACATGCGCAGGCGCTATCTCCGGCTGTTGCTGGACATGCGGTTTGTCGAATACACCGTTCCCCACAAACCCAATTCGCGGCTCCAGAAATACCGCTTGACGGAAAAAGGGCGAACATGGATCGGGAAAAACGATGGGAGTTGACACCCAGCGTTCAGTAGGGCCGACCTCGGCCCTCGGCGGCAGCGCAACGGGATTCTTCTGTCCCTCCTGTGAATCCTGTCCGCAAAATCCCCGCATTTCCTGAAACTTTGCGTCCTTCGCGCACTTTGCGCGAGACTTTTTTCCCGCGGACGTGACAAGCGCTCTCCTCCCCCACAGACACGCGGCTGGAAGCCGCATTCCCCAAAATCCTGTCCATCCCGTGAATCCTGTCCGAAACTCTCCGCGTCTCCTTTTTTGGGGGGGCGGACCGGTGGAGTGCTTTCCGCTTGATTTTGCCAATGTTTGGCAAAATCCTTCTTTCCCGTGAACGCCGCCCGATTGCTCCTTTTCATCGCCCTGCCGATTCTCGCCGCCGCGTGGGCCGTCGCCGAACGGCTCGTCGCGCGGGAAACTCTCCGCGCCTTCCGCGCCGTCCCGCGGCCCCGCTGGCGGGAAGCCCTCCCCGCCGCGTACTGCCTCCTCGCCGACTCCGCCGTTCTGGCATGCGCCTTGCGGAACGCTTTTGCAAATCCCTCGTCCTGGAGCGCTCTCTCCTTCCCCGAAGCCGTTGCCGTCCTGCTGTTTCCCCTTTCCCTTCTGCCCGGCTTCTTCACCGCCTGCTGTTTGGCCGCGGCCTGCGTGGTTGCGGGGTTCCCCGATGCGTTCTCCTGCCGCCCCCTGCCGGTCGTCGCTTTCGCGGTCTTTCTGCTCCTGGGCCCCTTCGGCCGTTGCCGCCTCCTCCGCCGTTCCGCCGCTCCCGCGCGTTGGAAAACCCTGCTGGTCCTCTTCACGGCGCATCTGCCGGTTCTTCCCCTCGTCCCGTTTTCGCTCACCCGCTGAATTTCCCATGCACGCGCCCGAACCGATTCCCCCGTTTCCCGCAGGCCCGTCCTGTCCCTTGCCCGTCACGCCGCGCGAGGCCGTGGGCCTCGCCCACGGCGGCGGCGGCGAAGAGACGGATTCCCTCGTCCGCGACCTCTTCTTCCGCGCCTTCGGCCCGCCGGAGCCCGTGGCCGACGACGCGGCGCCGGTCGGCGACGGCCGCTGGCTCGCCACCACCGACGGGCACGCCGTCTCGCCGCTCTTCTTCCCCGGCGGCGACCTGGGGACGCTCGCCGTGTTCGGCACCGTCAACGACCTCGCCGTTTCCGGCGCGCGGGCGGAGGCCCTGACCGCGTCGTTCTTCCTGGGCGAGGGCCTGCCGATGGAGACCCTCCGGCGCCTCGTTTCGTCGATGGCGCGCGCGGCGGAAGCGGCGGGCGTGCGCATCGTCGCGGGCGACACCAAGGTCGTCCCCGCGGCGGCCGGGGGCGCGGCGGAAACCTGCTACATCGCGACGAGCGGCTTCGGGCGGCTCGTCTTCCCGCACCAACTCTCGCCGGATCGGATGCGCGCGGGCGACGAAATCCTCCTGACCGGCGACGTCGGCCGGCACGCGATGACCGTGCTTGCGGCGCGCAACGGCCTCGCTTTCGCCCCGCCCCTCGCAAGCGACTGCGCCGACCTTTCGCCCGCCTTCCGCGCGCTGCTCGCGGCGGGAGTCGAAGTGCACTGCGCGCGGGACGTGACGCGCGGGGGGCTTGCCGGGGTGCTGGCGGAACTCGCCGAAAGCGCGCGGCTTTCGGTCGCCGTCGAAGAGGCGGCGGTGCCGGTCGCCCCGGCGGTGCGGAAGGCCGCGGACGTGTTGGGGATGGACCCCTTCGACCTCGCCTGCGAAGGCCGTGCGGTCGTCGTCGTGCGTGCGGGGGAGGGGGAGAAGGCGCTCGAAGCCCTGCGCGCGGTGCCCGTCTCCGCCGGGGCGGTCGAAATCGGAACGGTTGCCGCGGGGGAGGGTGCGCGATTGAAAACCGCCCTCGGGACGGAACGTTTCCTCCGCCGCCCTTCGGGGGAACTGCTCCCGCGCATCTGCTGACCGCCGGGCGGCGAACGTGGCGGACGCCACCTCCGGCGCTATTGCGCGTCGGCGAAGTACATGGGAGGGGCGATGCGCGTCAGGTCGCGGAAGCGCGGTTCGTCGCTCTGCCGCGCCAGTTCCGCGGCAATCGCCTTGTACACGAAAAAGGAGTCGTCCGTCGCGCGGTGGAGGTTGCCCTGCGAGCTGTCGAGGCCATAGTAGTCGATCAGGGCCGAGACCGTGTGGCTTTCCAGTTCCGGGTGCCAGCGGCGGAAGAGGGTGAGCGAGTCGATGACGGCGTTGCGCATCACCGGCAACCCCGCGCGGGCGATTTCCGCGGACATGAAGCGGTTGTCGAAGCGCGCGTTGTGGGCGATGAGGACGGAGGAACCGACGAAGGCGGCGAATTCGGGATAGACCTGGGCGAAGGTGGGACAGTCCTTGACCATGTCGTAGGTGATGTGGTGGACCTCCTGGACGAAGTACGGGATGTACCGCTCCGGGTTGATCAGCCACGTCGCCCGGTCGATTTCCACGCCCCCCACGATCTTGATCGCGCCGATTTCGAGGATGCGGTCGTTGACCGGGGAAAAACCGGTGGTTTCGGTGTCGTACACGACGAAGGGGATGTTCTCGAAGCGCGCGTTGCCCGCGGGCAGGCGGAAGGCGGGAACCTCCATCGCCCCGCTTGCCGCCGCTTTTTCCGGGGCGGCTTCCGCGGGCGGTTCCGCCGCCTTCCCCGCGGCGCGGGCCGTGCGGGCGGATGCGGCGGGGGGCAGGAGAAGCCCCGCGCAGAGGGAAAGAACGAAAAGCGGGAAGAAGCGGAAGGGAATCACGGTTGGCGCTTGGGTCGCGCCCGATGGCGCGCAACCCCTGTTGTAGCGCTTTCCCCCGTGCGCGGGCAAGCCCCGTTTCCCTTTCGGCTTTCCGTTTTTTCCGCGCTTCCGGCGAGGAGCAGCTGCCCCAGGGCGAGGCCCGCGTCGTTGGGGGGGATTTCCCGCGGGACCAGGACGCGGTAGCCCGCGGCTTCCAGCTCCGTTCGCGCGCGTTCGAGGAGCAGCCGGTTCTGGAAGCACCCGCCCGTCAAGCCGACCGTGCCGGGGGCGTTGGCCCGCCGCGCGGCTTCGAGCGCCATCGCGGCAAGCGTCGCGTGGAAGCGCGCCGCGGCTTCTTCCCGGTCTTCCGTCGCAACGAGCGCGCGGACCATCTCCCGCCAGTCCGCCTCCTCCGCGCCGTCGGCGCCCGTCTCCCACGAAACCGGATACGGCGCGGGCCACGCGTGCGTTTCGAGGAACGCCATCGCCGCGGCTTCGAGGCGGCTTGCCGCTTCCCCTTCGTATTGCGCCCCCTCCGGCGCGAAGCCGAGCAGCGCGGCCGCGGCGTCGAAGAGCCGTCCCATCCCGCGTCCGCGCGGCGTGTTGAGGCCGCTTGTCCGCATTTTCTCCCAGATTTCGCAGGTCTCGCGGTCGATGAGCGCGGGCGGTGGCAGGCCCGCTTCCCGCGCGAGGGCGAAGGCGCAACGGCGCGGTTCTTTCGCGGCGGCGTCGCCGCCCAAAAGCGGAAACGGCCGCAAATGGCTTGTCAAACGGAATCGGTCGTCTTCCGCGGCGAAGGTTTCGCTGCCCCAGCCCGTTCCGTCGTCCCCGAGGCCGGTTCCGTCCCAGACGAGGACCGCGGCGTTGTTTTCCCCCGCTTCCGCGAGGAGGGCCGCCGCGTGCGCGCGGTGGTGCTGGACGGCGACCGCTTCCGGGAATCGCGCGCGGACGGCCCGCACCGAGCGGTACGCGCGGTTGGCGTCGCAAACCGCGTGCTTGATTTCCACGCCCTTGAGCGCGGCGAGGTCCGCCGCGGTACGGCGGGCGTTTTCGAGGGCGAGCGGGTTTTCGAGGTCGCCCAAGTGCTGCGAGAGGACCGCTTCGCCTCCGGCGGAAACCGCGAGGGCGCCCTTCAAGTCGCCTCCCGCGGCGAGCGTCCCCGCGGCGA
>JAFSUH010000153.1 GCA_017445365.1 Kiritimatiellia bacterium
AGGAGGCGGGGGAAGCGCGCTTCCTCGCGGGCGAACCGGCGAAGGCGGCGGAGGACTTCCGCGCGCAGGCGGCCGCGGAACCCGACGGGCCCGCGAAGCAGGCGGCGGAATTCCGCGAAGCGAAGTGCCTCGACGCGGCGGGGGAGACGGAAGCGGCCCGCGCGGCCTACGAAGCGATCGCGGCGGACGCGCGCAACCCGTACGCGCCCGGCGCGGCCTTCCAGCAGGCGCTCCTCACCGCGCGCGGCGGCGGCGCGGAGAAGGCGCTGGAACTGCTGACGGCGCTGGCGGACGCGCCGGACGCGGGCGAAAAGATCCGCCGGGACGCGTTGCTCGCGCGCGGGAAGCTGCTGGAGGAGACCGGCGACACGGAAGCGGCGTACGCGGACTTCGCGCGCCTCGCCGCGGCGGACGGCGGGGAGGAAGCCGGGGAGGAGGCGGACTACCGCGCGGCGCGGTGCCTCCTCGCGCTGGGGCTGGCGGACGACGGCCTCGAACGGCTGGACAAATTCGTGCGGGCGCATCCGGCGAGCCGCTTCCGGGGGGAGGCGATGTTCACGCTGGCGGCCGCGGCGTACAACGCGGGGGAATGGGCGAAGGCGGAGAAGCTTTTCGCGGCGCTCGCGCACGACCCCGGCGGGGGGGCGGCGAAAGCGGAGGCGCTCTTCTGGGCGGGGAAGGCGGCGGAAGCGGGCGGGGCGGGGATGAAGGCGAACGCGTACCTGAACGAGTTGCTCGCCGCGGAGGACGCGGGCCGGGAACTGGCGGCGGAAGCGTTGCTGCTGCAGGGCGACGTGCTGAGCCGCCTCGGGCGCTACGACGCGGCGATCGTGGCGTTCGACGAGGTGATCACGCGCTTCCCGCAGACGCGGCAGGCGGCGGAGGCGCGCGGGCGGAAGGGCGACTGCCAGTACACGCTCGGGGAGAGCGACCCGGCGAGGTACGAAGAGGCCCTCTTGAGCTACCGCACGCTCGCGGGCGAGGCGCAGGCGGCGGACGACCTGAGGATCGAAGCGATGTACAAGGTCGCTCGGGCGATGGAGCGGCAGGGGCTTGCGGCGGCGGCGCTGGACCACTACCTCGAAGCGGTGTACGCGTTCCTGCAGCTGGAAGACGCGACGCCGGAATCGGCGGCGTGGTTCACGCGCGCGGCGTACGCGGCGGCGGCGGCGAAGGAAGCGGCGGGGGACTGGAAGGGCGCGGCGGGCATCTACGGGCGGGTCGCGGGCGCGGGGGTCCCGGCGAGCGGGGACGCGAAGGCGAAGCGGGAGGAGCTGGAGCGGACGCACTGGTTCTAGGGCGCGGAAGATGTCAAGCAAAAACGAAAAATCCGTTTTACCGATGTTTGGCAAATTTGGCCGGATTTTGCCAAACATTGGCAAATCCACCCGCCGCGCGCGTTTTGCATTTTGCCAATGTTTGGCAAAACGGGATGATTTTTGCCAATGTTTGGCAAAACCGTTTTCCGGGTTTCCCATGAAAAAGTCGTCCAGCAAATTCCATTCTTGTTCCGCCGCCGCGCTCGCGGCGCTGCTCTGCGCCTGCGGGCGGGAGGAAACCGTTCCCGCCTTCCCCGACGCGCCCGCGCCGGGAGAGAAGGGCGCGGCCGTAGCCGCGCGCTTTTCGCCGGAGGAAATCCGCGTCGGCGAAACCGCGTGGCTCGAAACCACCGTCGTCCGCGACGCCGGCGCGCGCGTCGTCTTCCCGCCGCCGCCCGCGGGGCTGGAACGAGCCGAAGGCCGCGAAACCCCGCCCGCGGAGGTCGTGCCGCGGGAGGACGGGAAGGTGGAAGAGCGGACGCGTGTGCCGTACACGTCTTTCGAGGTCACCAATTTCGTCTGGGAAGGAACCGCGACCGTGGAGCGTGCCGACGGGTCGAAGGAAGAAACCGGCTGGCCCTTCCTCGCCTTGTCGGTCGTGACCAGCCTCGCCGACGGGGAAAGCGAACTGCGCGCGGCCGACCTGACGCTCGCGAAGCGCCCGCGGGGGAAGATTCCGTGGAAGGCCGTCCTCGCGGGCGCAATCGCCGCCCTGCTCGCCGCGGGCGGCGCGGCGTGGTTCCTGCTCCGCCGGAAAAAACTGGACAACGGCCCGCCGCCTCCGCCGCCGGAACCGGCGCACGTGATTGCGTTGCGCGGACTGGACGCGCTGGAGAAGGAGGGGTACCCCGCGCGCGGCGAAGCGGAAAGGTTCTACGTCGTCTTGTCCGGCATCTGGCGGAAGTACCTCAAGGGGCGGTTCGGGTTGAGTGCGCCGGAAAAGACGACGAACGAACTGCTGCGGCTCAAAGCCTTCCGCGAGACGCTTTCGCTCGCCAACCGGCAGAAAATCGAAGCGTTCCTCGAAGAGGCCGACAAGGTGAAATTCGCGCGCGGCGAATCGGATGCGGCGTCGATGGACCGCGCCTTCGCCGCGGCGAAGGATTTCGTCCTCGAAACCGCGCCGCGGCCGGAAGCGGCGGAAGGGGGCGGCGCGAAAAAGGTTGGGAGCGGACCGGCGGCGCCGGGAGGCGCGGCATGACGGAGTGGTTCGAGTTCGGGATGCTCTTCGCGTTCGGCTTTTCGTGGCCGTTCGCAATCGCGCGGACGTGGAAGGCGAAGCGGGTGGACGGCAAGTCGCCGTGGTTCATGGCGATCGTGCTGGCGGGGTACGCCTGCGGCATCGCGGCGCGCCTCGCGGACGGGCGGCCGGAGAACGACTGGCTGGTCTGGGTGTACCTCCTCGACATGGCGCTCGTCTCCACCGACCTCGCGCTCTACTTCCGCTTCCGCGACGCCGGCGCCGCACCCGCCGGAACCATTGAAACCCGCAAAAGCGGGCATTGAAAGTTTCAAGCCACAAAGGACGCAAAGGACGCAAGGAAAGTTTCCCGCGGAGACGCGGAGACGCAGAGAGTTTCCGACAGGATTTGCAGGATGGACAGGATTTTTGGGGATGCGGCTTCCAGCCGCGTGTCCGTGGGGGAACCCGCTTCTGCCCCACGAAACAGGTCCCGTGGGGACCCCATTTGTCGGGTCTGCGGGAAAGCCTCGCGCGAAGAACGCGAAGGCCGCGAAGGGGCGAACATTGAAAGCCATTGAAACCCGCTTCGCGGGCATTGAAAA
>JAFSUH010000154.1 GCA_017445365.1 Kiritimatiellia bacterium
CGGAGGGCGGACGGGAGGGGGAACGGGCGGAACGACGGGGGGAATCCATGTGCGGGATTACAAGCGAAAGATTGTCGAAATGCAAGGAATTTCCGTAATCTCGCACGATTGGGAAGAAGCAAGGGAATTGGGAGAAAGATGGCGGCCGGGGGGTGGCAAAACCGATTGCGGGGGGCGGGAAAAAAGCGGTACAAATCCGGCGATGAAAAAACTGCCGTTCCTCCTCGTCCTCGCCGCCCTGCTCGCGGGCCCGTTCGTCTTCCGCCGCGAGCCAGACTACGGCGCGTGGAAGAAAGGCGACCCCGTCCTCGTCGTCATCACCCCGCACAACGAGGCAATCCGCGGCGAAATGGCTTCCGCCTTCTCCGCCTGGCACCAAACGCGGTATGGCGTCCCCGTCAAAATCGACTGGCGCGCCATCGGGGGAACCAGCGAAATCGCCCGCTACCTCCAAAGCGAATTCCTCTCCTCCGTCCGCGCGTACTGGCTCTCCCGCGGCGGCGCCTGGCCCGCCGATGCCGCCTCCTTGCTCTTTTCCCCCGCTCCGCCCGAACGGACCGGGGGGATGGACGACGCGGCTTGGGCGAACCGCAAGGCGCTTTGGGAGGCGTACCGCACGACGGACGACCCCGCCGCCTTCACCACCAAGCTCGACCTCTTCTTCGGCGGCGGCACCTACGACGCGGAAAACACCGCCCGCCAGGGGATGGCCGTTCCCGCGTGGCCCGCGGGGGAAGAGCCCGCCGGCGTCCTCCTCGACGCGGACGGCCGCGAGCGGTTCCCGGCGGAGAAGAGCGGCGAAAAATGGCGCGGCGAGTGGTTTTACGGCACCACGCTTTCCACTTTCGGCATCTGCTGGAACCGCGACCGCCTCCGCGAGCGCGGCATCGACCGGCCTCCCGCTCGCTGGCGCGACCTCGCCGACCCCCGGTACTTCGCGAGCCTCGGCCTCGCCGACCCGACCAAGTCCGGCTCGCTCGCCAAGGCGTTCGAGACCATCGTGCACGTGGAAATCGCCCGCGCGGTGGAAGAGGCGGGCTTTCCCCGGGAAGTTGTCGGGCGCATCGAGGCGGCGGGCGGGGCGGACGCGCCGGAAGGGTACGAGGAGGCCGTGGAGCGCGGCTGGCGCAACGGGCTGACCCTCCTCAAGCGCCTCGGCGCCAACGCGCGCTACTTCACCGATTCGGCGGGCAAGGTGCCGCTCGATGTTGCGAAGGGCGACGCTTCGGCGGGACTTTGCATCGACTTCTACGGCCGCTTCCAGGCCGACGTCGCGGGAGAAGACGTGATGGGATTCGCGACGCCCGCGGGGGAAAGCGGCGTTTCGGCGGATCCGATCACCCTTTTGCGCGGCGCGCCGCACAAGGAGCTCGCGAAACACTTCATCGAGTTCGTCGTCTCCGACGCCGGGCAGAAAATCTGGTGCTACCGCCCCGGAACGGAAGGTGGCCCGAAGCGCCTCGCGCTCCGCCGCCTCCCGATCGCCCGCGGGTTCTACGAAGCCCCGGAAGGGGAGACGCACAAGCCCTCCACGTCGGCGGATTTGACCGACCCGGCCCTCGACGCCTACGCCTTGGCGGACGCCTTCACGTACCACGCGCGGTGGACGGGGCGGATGTTTTCGGTGCTGCGCGACGTGGTCAAGGCGATGTGCCTGGACTCGGGCAAGGAACTCAAGGAAGCGGCGAAGGCCATCGCGGACGCGGGCGGGGAGGACGCGGTGCCGGAAGCGGCGGCGGCGTTCCGCGCGTTGCCGGACGATTTGGCGGAACGGGGGACGGCGCTTGCGGCATACAAGGCGAAACCGCGGGAAGACATCCTCCGGGAATGGACGGACTTCTTCCGCGCGCACTACCGGGAAGCGGCGCGCCTGGCCCGCGCGGCAAGCAAGAAGTAAAGACCCTGTCATCCCATGGGGATCGGGAATGGGCAGAAAAAATGGTTGTTGCGCGGGGATGTCCGCGGTACGCGGGCTGTCCCGGTGGGACTGCTGGCGGTCCATGGGACAGCACCGCCGCCGTTGGCGATGGGGGAATCCAAGCGAGCGGGAAAGCACGGCGAAAACGGACGATGTCCCAAGCGAAACGAAAAGATGCGAAAACATGGGCCTTCGCAAGCGCGTAGCCGCCACCGCCATTCCCGGCATTGACTTTTCCCCGCCGCGGCGGGAGGGGAGCTACGCCTTGAGCTCGACCTGCTGGGAGACGAGGGCTTCGCCGCAGTAGCGCTTGCGCAGGACCGGCTTTTCGATTTTCCCGGTCGGATTTCGCGGAATCTCCGCGAAGATGATTTTCTTCGGCCGCTTGTACCGCGGTAGGTCGAGGCAGAACTGCGTCACTTCCGTTTCGGACAGGCTCTTCCCTTCCTTCACCTCGATGATGGCCGCCGCGATTTCCCCCAAGCGCGCGTCGGGAAGCCCGATCACCGCCACGTCCTTGATCGCATCGTGCGCGCGCAGGAAATCCTCGATTTGCACCGGGTAGAGGTTTTCCCCGCCGGTGATGATGACGTCCTTTTTCCGGTCCACGAGGTAGATGAACCCTTCCGGGTCCTCCATCGCCATGTCGCCGGTGTACAGCCACCCGTCCTGGTCGAGCACTTCCTTCGTCGCCTTCTCGTCGCGGTAGTAGAGCTTCATCACCCCGGCCCCGCGCACGGCGAGCTCGCCGACTTCGCCCCGCGCGACGGGCGCGCGTTTTTCGTCGACGATCTTGGTTTCCCAGCCGTAGCCCGCCTTGCCGATGGCGCCGACGTGGGCGATGTTTTCGACGCCGAGGTGGACGCATCCCGGGCCGATGGATTCGCTCAAGCCGTAGTTCGTGTCGTACGCGTGGTGCGGGAAGACGGCCTTCCAGCGGCGGATGAGGCTGGGAGGCACCGGTTGCGCTCCGATGTGCATGAGCCGCCACTGCGAAAGCTCGTAGTTTTCGAGGTTGATTTCGCCGCGGTCGATGGCGTCCAAAATGTCCTGCGCCCACGGGACGAGGAGCCAGACGATGGTGCACTTTTCCTCGCTTACCGCCCGCAAGATCCAGTCCGGCTTGACGCCCTTGAGCAGCACCGCGCGCGAGGCGGAGCGGAGGCTGCCGAACCAGTGCATCTTCGCCCCCGTGTGGTAGAGCGGCGGAATGCACAGGAACGTGTCGCCGCGCTGCTGGCCGTGGTGGGCCTGTTCGACGGCGGCGGAGTGGACGAGCGCGCGGTGGGCGTGGAGGATGGCCTTGGGGAAGCCCGTCGTGCCGCTAGAAAAGTAGATGGCCGCGTCGTCGTCGTCGGAGAGGGGGATGTCGGGCGCCTTGTCGGAGCAGTAGCCGACGAGGTCGCCGTAGCGGTCGGCGAAGGAAGGGCAGTCGTCGCCGACGTAGAAGAGGGCGCGGACCCTGGGCATCCGCCCGCAGATGGACTCGACGCGGCCGGTGAATTCCGGGCCGAAAACGAGGGCTTCCGCGTCGGAAAGGTCGAGGCAGTAGCGGATTTCCTCGGCGGTGTAGCGGAAGTTGAGCGGGACGGCGAGGGCGCCCGCCTTGAGGATGCCGAAATAGACCGGCAGCCACTCCAGCCCGTTCATGAGGAGGATGGCGACCTTCTTGCCCTTGCCGAGGCCCCGGGTGAGGAGGAGATTCGCGAAGCGGTTGGCCTTCCGGTCGAACTCGCGCCAGGTCAAGGTGCTGCGGAACGAATCGACGGAGGAGGATTCGATCAGGGAATACTCCTTCCACGTGACGTGGTGTTCTTCGAGTTTCTGCGGGTTGATTTCGACGAGGGCAATCTCGTCGGGGTATCGGGAAGCGTTGCGGGAAAGCAGTTCGGTGATGGGCATGGAAAAGTCCTTGGAAGAAAGTCGGCCGCGAATCCTAGCGCCTCGCTTGCCCCTTGGCAAACGGGATTGGCGGGTGAATTGCAAGCGAAATGGACCAGTGGAGGTCATGCGGTCTGGCGGGCGTAGGATTGGGCCGCGGTCAGGCCCCCGAGCGACCGCCGGTGGATGCCGTTGATGGCCGCTTCCAGGGACGCCACCGCCTGCACGGA
>JAFSUH010000155.1 GCA_017445365.1 Kiritimatiellia bacterium
CACCTCCACCGGCACCTTCCACGTCCACTCCACGCGGAACGGAACGCCGTTCGTGTCGCCGAAGCGGGCCTCGTTCGGCCCCTCGTAGTCCGCGCGCGGCCAATCCCACAATTCCAGCGAAAACTGGCCGCTCTGCAAATCCGCGATTTCGTTGGTGATGCTCCGGTGGTCGAACTCATGCACGTTTCGCCGCCAATCCACGCCCGTTCCGTCCACCTTGATGTTGTCATCGACGAATCCCGTGACGGTCACGTCATGCACGATGCTGTTGGTGGTAGGCGCGGCACTGGAAACGGGTATCGTCACAACCCTTTGGGCAGGTGCGTTCAAGGAGCAATCGGGTCGCCCGTACCGCTGGGCGTACTCGTTCGTTGTCGTGACAAACCAGAACACGTTGGTCGTTTCGTTCGTGCCCGAAGGGTTGGGATTGCCGTTGTTCGGCACGGTCGGGTCCGTGTGGAAGACGAAGCGCTCCCAGCCGTCGTTCCAGCCGTCGCCGTCGGTATCGTTCGCTTCCGCCGCGGCATAGAAGCGCATGACGCCCAGATAATCCGGGATGCCGGTATCGATGAAAAGCCCCTCGCCGTTCGTGACGGTTGCCGTCCCCCGCCATTCCCAGTCGTTGTCGAACCCCGAGAAGTTCGGCCCTGCCATGGTCCAGACGGCGTTCGTCACGGTGACGACCTGGTTTTCGTCGTTGGTCCACGTGAAAACCCTTTCCCCCGGGTCGTGCGGAACCGCATAGACGAAAATGTCGGCGTCCCCGTCTTCCTCCCACGCAAGGGAAAGCGCCACCGTCCCGTTCGTCCCGGCCTCGATGGACGTGAACCGGAGGCCGTTGGTACGGCTCGCCGGGACGGCTCGCCCCACCCCGCCGTTTTGCCAATGTTCGGCAAAAATGCCTCCGTTTTGCCAAACATTGGCAAAATTCCTCACCCCCTCGTATCCGTCCCAATCCGCTTCCGCCACCAAGCCGCCGGTCAACGTGACGCTTGCCGATTCTTCCTTCGCGAAATCGGTCGCCCCCCGCCACAGCTCCCTGCCGTCGGCATCGCGGATCACGGTCGCGCCGTTCTCCTGCGCAACTTGAATCGGCACCACCCAAGCCCCGTATTCCCGCCCGACCGCGGCGGTAGCCCAGTTCGCGCCGAATGCCTCCCAAAGCGCGGGCCACGTCCCGACATCCTGCACCAGCGGTTCGTTTCCCGGCGTGATGCGGCGGAACGTGTTCCGCGCGATTTCCGCCCGTTCCGCCAAATCCTCTTCCCCCAGCACCACCCCCGTGTCAAACCCTTCCGTCTCCTGCGCACGGACAGACGGCCCCCCGAACGGGAGCGCCACCATCCAAACGGCGGACAAAACCCGCCGCAAGCCTTTGTCAAAGGCCGCGGACGAGCCGTGCTTCCGCTGGAGACGTTTTCCCATTACGCCGCCGCCGTCGTTTCTCCGTGCCTCTGTGCCTCTGTGGGAGTTTCTTTCCGTCCGAAACCGGAACTCATTCCAACTCTCTTTTCACTCTTCACTTTTCTCTTTTCACTGCACGGCTCCGCCGCGTCCGAACTTCTTGCTTCGTACTTCTTACTTCTTACTTGGCCAAGGCACAGCCGGGCCTCCGCACTTCTTCCTTCGTACTTCTTGCTTCTTGCTTCCATGCTCATGGCGTCCTCCGTGTTGGCGGTGGTGGCGAAAAGTTTGGAAATTTGGCGAAAAATGGTCTTCATGGGGAAAAGCGGCGGGAAAAAACGCGGGCATGGCGAGTCTTTCGCGCACGCGTATAATATAGCTTCCGCCCGCCGGTGCAATAGACAATTTTCGCCTCTCCGGCGAACGGCGGCACCCCCAAGCCCCCCCCGTCATGCCGGGGGATGCGGCTTCCAGCCGCGTTTGCCCCTCCACCGCCTCCCGCACCGACATCCAAACCGCGGGCAAACCCGCCGCAAGCCGTTGTCAAAGGCCGCGAACGAGCCGTGCTTCCGCCGGAGGCGTTTTTCCGTTGCGCCGCCGCCGTCTCTCCGTGTCTCTGTGTGCCCCCTTTCTCCCCCTCTCCGGTTCCAGAATCCTGTAAATCCTGTAAATCCTGTCGAAAAAACTCTGTTTCTCCGTGCCTCCGTGTCTCTGTGCGAGCCATTTCTCCCACTCTCCCGCCTTTGCATCCTTCGCGGACTTTGCGCGAGGCCGTTTCTCCGCGTCTCTGCGTCTCCGCGTGAGCCATTTCCCCCACTCTCCCGCGTCTCTCCGTGCCTCTGCGTGACCCATTTCTTCTTCACTCGACACGGCGCGAAGCGCCACCGCACTTCTTGCTTCTTGATTGCCCCTGGCTAGACATTTTCTCACACAGAGACACGGAGCCACGGAGATTCTGGTCCATTTTTTGATCCTTTGTGCTCTTTGTGGCTTCCATGTTTTTCTCCCACTCTCCCGCGCCCCTCCGTGCCTCCGTGCCTCTGTGTGACCCATTTCTCCCACTTTCCGGTTCCAGAATCCTGTAAATCCTGTAAATCCTGTCGAAAAAACTCCGCCTCCCCGCGTCCCCGCGGGGGAAGGAAATGCTCTCCCATCCTGCCCCTCTCGTCACTCCGCCGCAGGCGGGCGGCGGGAAAGCCGCCGCGCTTGCGTCGGGTGTTTCCGGTTGACCGGCAAATCGGAAGACCGGAAGACCGGGTTGGGACGGGCGGATTCCCGGAGGGAAGGGCAACCATTTTCTTTTCCTTCGGGAACCCCGCGGGATCGATCCGACCTCCCGGTCAACCGGTCTGCCGAACTCCCGACGCCGCCCGCCTTCCCGATGCCCTCCGAAATCCCCCCGCCAGGGCGCCGCCCCAGCCGACTCCGGCTTCGCGAAATCGGTCACCCCCCGCCAACGGCAACGCGTCGGCGCCTCTCCGCCAGCAGTTCCGCGTGGCCGAATCCTGACCGGAAAAAGGTCTTCATTTCAAGTCCTCCATCGCGGAAGCCTCCATGTCTGCCATGGAATCGTCCTTAACAAGCAAAAGGCTCTGCCATATCCTGCCGGATTCACACTCCTCGAGCAGATCCGATGCCGCCGAGGCCATGCGAACCACCCCAAGAGTCCGTGCGCCGAGGGACGCCGGGGCCCGTGTCTCTTGCCCCGCGATTTCCCGGATTTCCTCGCGGCTGGGCAACTTGCCGGGATTGTTGGAAGCCTGCAGGCATTGGACCAAGGAAGGCAAATGGGTATGGATGAACGCATCCGAGCCGACAAGACGGACCAGCAATGCTTCGAGTTCCTGTCCCCGCAAGGCGGATTCCGCATCGAATCCCGTTCCTGAAACGGGCATTCTTCCGTCCGCCCGGGCGGCTGGAAGCTCCCATATCGCCCGGAGACGCCTTTGCTCCGTGGACGCCCTGGCGAGGGAATCGGGCGGGGCGTCAAATCCGAGTTCTTCCAGCATCACCGTCTCCAGCGTCTCCAAAGAAAGGGGAAAACGCCCCAATTTTTCCAGAATGGCTTGATGGTCTTCCGTCACCGCCCCGTTCCGGGCCATCCGAACCCCGAGATGCGTCAAGACGCACCGGTTGATGGCATCGGCGAGCAGCAAATTCACGTAGGCGTCCTCCGCCGCGATGGAATCCCTGATCGTCAACAGCCCGTTGGCCCACGCCGCGAAGTCGCCGTCAGGGGCCTCCCGCATCCGCCGTTCGGATTCCGCCAGCCCCCGGACCAAGTCCACGGCCAACTCCCTCCCTTCGGATTCCCAGTCCCGATTCGCCCCCCCACCCCATCCTGCGGAGTGCACGGCCGGCCAAGATGGCAGTTTCCCCTCGGCAACGCCCTCGGCAACGCCCTGCAAGCCGCCGCATTTCCAGCTCCCCTTCCATGCCGCCAGCCAGTCCTCCCCGCCCCCCCCGGCGACCGCATCCCCTGCCATGGCGACAACCATCCACAACACAGCCACCGTCCGCTTCATGGCGAAACTCCTCCAGCACCCCCGAAACAATAATCGAACTCTTCCGTGTCGCATGAAAATCCGACCCGGACCTTGAAAACCCGGCCGGACTGCCCCCAGGTGGAAAACCCGGACTGCGCCGTGGCACCGTGAATGGACGGATAAGCCCCCGTATAGGAGAAATCGTAAACATCCGTGAACTGCCCGTCGTATACCGCGCGCACGACCTTGAAATCGCTGCGTCTCACGGTCACCGACACCGTTCCCTCGGGATTGACATGCCCGAAGGCCAGAGAAAGCCCCAGGCCATCCAACTCGACACCATTGGTTCCCCAATTCCAAGGACCGAAAACATGGACGTCTCCGGTATTCGCGGCAAACCAGGAAGCCACCTCGGCGGAATGGCGCCCCAGAGCCTCTGCCACGGTCTCCACCAAAGCGGAGTCTTTCCCGACGGCCACTGCAACGTCCGTCTCCGGGCCGTAGATGTACATCCGCGTCATGGCATCGCAGTCAAAGCTCCAGAATGCCCCCATCGCATGCGTGAGTTCTGCCGCCGTCAGCGAAACGGGCAGATCAATGGCGTCGGGAGGAACCTCGTCGTCCAAAAAAGCCTCGAGCAGATGGGAACCAATCCCCGTCGAAAGGCCTGCCATTCCCCTCAACACCGTGCAAGAATAAACATAATCCGAGTGCTTCAACAAACGAACGGCATTCTTCAGGACAATCGTGGTTTCCGTCGCTTGCAAAACCCCGTCCCCGTTCATGTCGGCCCCCGCCGCCACGTCATAGAGTTCCCTCCCCCCGGCGGGAGCGAATTCAATCGTGGTCACCGGGTTTTGGATGGCTGAGGAAGCCAACACGTCGTTTTCGTGGCGGACTTCAATCAGACCCGCCACCGGCAACTCCGCAGGATGGACGGACGCGACAATGGACAGATACCCCAAATCATTGGAGCGGGTGCCCATGCACATGGGACCGTCAGCCCCCGCTTCATTGCAGGTCCGCCCGGGAATTTGCCCGGAATAAACGGCCTCCAGCACCACCTCCACCGGCACCTTCCACGTCCACTCCACGCGGAACGGAACGCCGTTCGTGTCGCCGAAGCGGGCCTCGTTCGGCCCCTCGTAGTCCGCGCGCGGCCAATCCCACAATTCCAGCGAAAACTGGCCGCTCTGCAAATC
>JAFSUH010000156.1 GCA_017445365.1 Kiritimatiellia bacterium
AAGATGCCGCACCCCCGAAAGCGCCCCCAAATGACGTTTGCCTCGCGTTCCGGAGGTGCGGCAAAGCCCCGCGAAGCTTGCTTCGCGGGGACCCCACGCTTGCCGCGCTGCTGCACCCGCAGGTGACGCCTCGCGGGGGCGGGAGCCGCGGGCGCGGGAGGGAGAGCCGCCACGCTTGCGGCAGGAGTTTCCGGTTGACCGGCAAACCGGTTGACCGGTTGACCGGTGGGAAACGGCTGAATTCCCAAAGGGAAAAGCACCCGTTTGTCTTTCCCTCCGGGAACCCCGCGGGTTCAATCCGGTCTTCCGGTCAACCGGTCTTCCGGTTTCCCGACACCACCGCCTCCCCGATGCCCGCCGGAATCCCCCCGTCAGGGTGTCCGCCCCGGTTGGGCGTCACCCCAAAAAAAAGAAACAGCGCGGCAAGATGCCGCACCCCCGAAAGCGCCCCCAAATGACGTTTGCCTCGCGTTCCGGAGGTGCGGCAAAGCCCCGCGAAGCTTGCTTCGCGGGGACCCCACGCTTGCCGCGCTGCTGCACCCGAAGGTGACGCCTTGCGGGGGCGGGAGCCGCTGGCGCGGGAGGGAAGGCCGCCACGCTTGCAACAGGAGTTTTCGGTTGACCGGCAAACCGGTTGACCGGTTGACTGGGTGTGAACGGGCGAATTCCCAACGGGACAAGCACCCGTTTGTCCTTCCCTTCGGGAACCCCGCGGGTTCAATCCGGTCTTCCGGTCAACCGGTCTTCCGGTTCCCCGACACCGCCCGCCTCTCCGATGCCCGCCGGAATCCCCCCGTCAGGGCGTCTGCTCCGGTTGGCGCTCGCAGAAAAAGCGCGACAAGACTTGGGGCCCCCGAGGAGCTTGCTTCCTGGGGCTTTGCCGCACCCCCGGAAGCGCCCCCGCATGACGTTTGCCTCCGTCCGGCGGCACCCGGCGCTTGACGTGTTTCCCCCGCTGGGCCATTAATCCGCCCATGCCGCAGGTCCGCGGCGCCACGAAAGGCTTTCCCATGAAAAAGTTCCTCCTCCCCGCCCTCCTTCTCTCCCTCGCGCTTTCCGGTTGCATGATGCAGGAATCGCTCTCCGGCGACGCGTACTCCCGCAGCGGCGCGCGTTCCGGCAATGCCGTGCGCATCGCGACCATCCTCTCCATCGACGAGGTCCTCATCGAAGGCGACGGCGGCATGGCCGGCAGCATCGGCGGCGCCGTTCTCGGCACCGCCATTGGCAGCGCCTTCGGCGGCGGCAGCGGACACGCCATCGGCGCGGCCGCCGGCGGGGTCGGCGGCGCCATCGCCGGATCCGCCCTCGAACACAAGATCACCCAGCGCAAGGGCCTCGAAATCACCGTCCAGTACGCCGGAAGCAACGAATGCGAAGCCATCGTCCAGGAACCCGGCAAGGACGCCCTCTACGTCGGCCAGCAGGTCCGCATCCTCACCGACGAACGCAGCGGCACCAAGCGCGTCCGCCCGCTTTCGGGCGCCATGGCCGCCCAGCCGCAGTAGGTCGCTTCCCGTGGAGACGGAAAAGCGGCGGCGTTCCCGGACGGCGCCGCTTTTCCCTTCTTCCCCCGCGCGATTCCCTTTCCCGTGAAATTCCGGCACGCCATTCCCTCCGCGCTTCCGTGGGCGGGGTTCCTCTTCCTCGCCGCCCTTCCACTTCGGGCGGTCCGGCCGGACTTGCTCCTGCCCGGCGGCGCGTTCTTCGCGTTTCTCGCGGGGACGCTCCTTTGGCTTTCCCGCGGGGCGGAGGGGGCCTTCCGCCGCGCCTGCGCGCCGGTGGCCCTGGCGGCGGCGTTCCTGTTCCTGTCGCGCTTCATCCGGGGAAACGCGTTCCTCCTGCCGGACGGCATTGCCGGTTCCTCCGCCCGCACGGCCGCGGCGATGGCGGTTTTCTTCTGCCTCTTCTTTTTCCTCCCGCCGCGCCGCGCCCGGCAGGCGCTCGGCCTTTCCGCCGCGGTTCTCTTTTGCGGGACGCTTGCCGTCTGCGCGGCGGCGTTCCTCCGCACGACGGGCGGCTGGGCGAATCCCGTCTACACCGACGACCACCCGTCCTTCTTCTTCCGCGTGGCGGAGTTTTTCCACGCCTTCCCGCACCTGGAAAACCACGTCCCGCACTGGAACGCCGGGGTGGTCAATTCCGTCCTCGCCTCGAGCGGAACGCCCGCCTTCGCCCTGCTGGGCGCGCCCTTTTTCCTCCCGTTCGCCGCAACGCCGCACCTCGGGTACAACGCGGCTTTCCTCTTCGTTTTCGCCGTTTTCCTCCCGGCTTTGACGTACGCCGCCTTCCGCGCGGCGGGCTTTTCGCGGACGGTTTCGGCCATCGGCGGCACGGTCTGCTTTTCTTCCTCCCGCTTCCTTCTCATGTGGCTGCTCCATTTCGGGACCGTGGGCAGCGCCCTGGCGATGTCCTGCGCCCCGGCGGCCTTCCTCTTCCTGCACGCGGCGACCTCCCGCCGGAGCCGTTCGCCGTGGGTCTGGGCGGGCTTCCTGCTCTCCTTCGTCCTGCTGCTCCAGTGGCTTCCCCTGGGGCTCCTTGCCGCCCTTCTCGCGCTGGGCGCGCTTTCCTGCGCCCGCGACTGGTGGAGCGGGAAGCGCTTCGCGGCGCTGGCGGCCTCCGGGGGCGCGGCGCTCCTCCTGCTCCTGCCGCTCCTCCGCGCTTCGACCGGCTCGGAGGATTTGATGGCGTACACCTCGCAGGCCCCCGCCGCGCGCGCGACCCTTTCCGCCATCCTCGCCAAGGTCCGCCCGGTGCTGGGCGTTCCGGTCGCCGGCATCCATCCCCTGCTTGCGGCGATGGGCCTTGCGGGCCTGCCGCTCCAGCCCGGTCCCTTGCGTCGGCGTTCGCTGGCCATCCCGTTCGCGGGGCTGGCGCTGGTCGCGCTCCTCGGCCCGTTCTTCCGCGCCAACCTGCAACTGGAACGGATGCTGTTTCCCGCGCTGGGATTGCTCGCCGCGGGCGTGGCCTGCTGGCTCGCGGCGCTGGAAACCCCGCCCGCCGCGA
>JAFSUH010000016.1 GCA_017445365.1 Kiritimatiellia bacterium
CGCAGCAGCACGCGCCGGCGGCCCCGGCCCCCGCGCCGGAAGCGCCCGCCGCGAAGGCGGAACCGCCTTCCGCGTAGCGGCGCGAAAAGAAAATCGCCAAACGGCGGAAAATGGGCGAGACTGGCGGCATGTCCACCACGCTTGCCCTTGTCGTCCTCTCCCTCCTCTGCGGCCTCCTCCTCGCGCTGCTCCTCCTGAGCCTCCGCCGCGGGAAGAACGCGCGCGCCGCGGGAAGCGCCGCGCGCGAAACCGAAACGCATGTTTCGCTCGAAGAACTGCGGCAGGTCGGGGAGCTCACGGTTCTCAAGGCGGTGACGAAGGAAATCGTGACGGCCAAGGACCACGCGTTCGGCAAGGTCGGCGCGAAGTACCTCCAGTGGCTCGTGACCAGCCGGAAGATGGCGATGATCTTCGCCTTCGACATCGATTTCCGCTACGACCTCAGGAGCGCCGCCTTCCGCGCGGAAGCGCTGGGCGGAGGAAAGGCGCGCATCACCCTGCCGGAAATGGAAACGCGCATCTTGATCCGCGACATTTCGTTCTACGACGAACAGGCCGGGAAGATCCTGCCCCTGCTCGTGCCCGAAGTCGTGAGCAACCTGCTCGGCGGCGGGTTTTCGGAAGAGGAGCGCAACCGCTTGCTGGAAGACGCGCGGGGCGAGGCGGAGAAGCTCGCGAAGCGGCTCGCGCGGTCCTTGCAGAGCGAAGCGCGCAGTTCGGCGAAAGAAACCCTGAAACTGCTGGCCAAGGGTCTCGGCGCGGAAGAGGTGGAAATCGCCTTCGCGGACGCGACCGCCGCGCTGGCGGCTCCCGCCGCCACCGCGGCGGAGTGAAAAGTGAAAAGAGGAGGATGCGCGGCAACGCCGCGCGCTTTTCCGATTTTGCCAATGTTTGGCAAAAATGGGCCGAATTTGCCGAACATTGGCAAAACGGCTCGCCGGGGACGGCTCGCCCCACCTTCCGGTTTTGCCAACCCTTGGCAAAAGGGTCAGGGGTGGACGAGGGATTGGTGGAGGGCGTGGAGGTCGGCGGGGGCGAGGTCGCCCGGATAGACGGCGAGGCCCTCTGCCTCCGGCGCGTCCGGGGCCGGTTGCTCCGGCTCGACATACCGCCCGGCACCGATTGCCAGCACCTTCGGCCGGTCCCCGTCGAATTCGACGACGAGGCGCTCGCGTGGTGGGAATCCCCAGCGGAGAATCCACGCACCCCAGTCGCCGTCGGCGCGGCGGGTGTACAGGCGCATGTCGAAGCAGCGGTCCCATCCGCGCCAGGCGAGGGATTGCACGATGTCGCGGTCCGGGTCCGGGCCCAGCGGATTGCCCGTCTCCATGCATGCGTGCCACGGGGCGAAAGGGGTCCAAACAAGGAACACCACCGCAAGCCCGGTTGCGGCGGCGAGCGCGGCCAGCGTCCGCAGGATGACGGCGGCGGCGCGCCGTCCCTTCGCCCGCAACCACGCCGCGGCACCGCAAAGCGCGACGCAGGGCGCCCAGACCAAAGCGGCCCACTGTGAAACGGCGGGCGCAAGGTGGAGGCACAAGGCAGCAAACGAGAGCGCGTGGGTGGCGAAGCCGTAGGCGAGGAAGGCGAGCCAGAGGACGGCGGCGGCAATCGTGACGGCGCGCGGAACCGCGCGGCCCCGGAAGAGGCCGGAGAGCACGAGATGGAGGGAGGCAAGGGCAATCAGGCCGACCAGGAACGCAACCAGGCTCGCGGCCTCGTCCAGCGAGAATGCCTCGCACGCCTCGATGGCGCCGGCGGCGGCGAGCAACTCGATGGCCCGGAAGGCATACGGATGGCGGCCGCAGAAGTTTTGAATCGAACGGCAGGTCACAACCTCATCCGGCCACGGCGAGGATGTTCGCGACGACGGCCTGGATGGCGTCCAGGGCCGCGGGGGAGCCTTCCGTTTCCCGCAGCGAGCGGCCCTTGTCCCCGCTCGCGCAAATCGCCCCGTCCAGCGGCACCTTCCCCGCGAACGGCACGCCGAAGCGCTTGGCGAGCTTCTCCCCGCCGCCGCTTCCGAACACGTCGGTCGTTTTCCCGCAATGCGGGCAGACGAAGCCGCTCATGTTTTCGACGAGCCCCCAGACGGGCAACCCCACGTCCTCCGCGAAGCGGATGGACCGGGCGACATCCGCCGCGGCCACGTCCTGCGGGGTCGTGACGATGACCGCCCCGGTCCCGGCCCCGGCGAGCAACTGGCAGACGGTCAAGGGTTCGTCGCCCGTTCCCGGCGGGCAATCGACGACGAGGGTGTCCAATTCGCCCCACGCGACGTTTTCGAGCAACTGTTGGATGACGCCGATTTTGAGCGGGCCGCGCCAGACGACGGCGGCGTCGCGGTCTTGCAGGAGAAACCCGACGCTCGCGACCTTGATGGGGCCTGAGACCACCGGGTCCATCATCTCGCCCGTTCCGGTCATCCGGGCCCCTTCCGCGCCCATCAAAATGGGCACCGAAGGGCCGTGCAAATCGACGTCGAGCAACCCGACACGCTCGCCGCCCGCGGCGAGCGCGCGGGCGAGTTGGACGGCGATGGTGCTTTTCCCCACGCCGCCCTTGCCGCTCATGACGACGATTTTCCGGCGGATGGACGCCGTTTTCGGGGGTTTCCGCGCCGCTTGTTTCTCTTCGGGGGTGCAGGTGGCGTTTTCTCCGCAGGTTCCGCAGTTTCCGTTGCAGGCCATGGTGGTTCCTCCTTCGTCTTCCGTTTGGCTATTCGGCGTCCTTCCCGCCGCGGCGGCGGAAGGGGCGGGGCGCTTCGAGGCCGAGCTCGGCGATCAGGCGCGTGTAATCCGGGAACTGGTTCGCGTACGCCGCGATCACGCGCTTCAGGGCGCGCAGCTGCCGGTCGGTCAGCCGGTGCGAGCGGTCGAACTGCTCCTTGAGCGAGCGGTAGAACTCCTGGTCGTCGTACGTTTTTCCCTTGACGGTGCGCGGCGGCTTCCAGTCGAGGCTTTCGCACAGGCCCAGGATGCGCGAGACCTCCTCCGCGTCCTGCGGCGCCGCCGCCTCCGCGGACGCGCCCGCGGCGCC
>JAFSUH010000157.1 GCA_017445365.1 Kiritimatiellia bacterium
AGCCTAGCCTTGAAAAGCATCCTTTCGCCGCCGTACTCCGTCGCCTCGCTGGAGACGACGAGGAGGACGCGGCCGAACCTGGAGAACTCCCGGCGGAGCTGGACGCAGAAATACCGTTCGCTCGTCGCGTCCACCGCGATGGCCCGCGGGCGGCGGCCGGTGGCCCTCGCGGGGAGCGAAACGCGCGTCTCCCTCGAAGATTTCGTCGCCGCCGTCAAGGCGGAGCAGGAGTCGCGCTGACGCGCGAAGGAAGAAGTACGAAGTACGAAGCAAGAAGTGAGGATTTTCCCCATGAACGACAAAGAAATGACGAAGGAAGAGGCGGCGCAAAAGCTGCTCGAAGGCGCGCGGATCATGCTGGAACGGTGCTGCGACTCCCAAGGCGCGCTTGCGTGCCTGATCGGGGCGAAGGCGCTGGTCAAGGCGGGCGTCCACAAGCGTCGCAACCACGCGAGCCGCGTCCGCCGCGGCCTTCCCCCGTTTTGCCAAGGTCCGGCAAAAACGGCCCCCGGTTGCCAAGCATTGGCAACGGACGAACCCACCCAACCCACCACCTAACCACCCAACTCCGATGAAGCAGAAACTCTACACCGATTCCCAGGGAAACACCGTCCCCGCCAAGTACGTCTCCGACTACGACAAGAAGAAGGACGCCGCCGCCCGCGCCATCGAGGCCGAATGGCGGAAGGCCGAAGCCGCCCTTGCCAAGGTCTGGCAAAACACCCTCTCGCGCGTTGCCAAGGTCCGGCAGGCCGCGGAAAAGCGCGAGCGCATCGCCCTCGGGCTGAAGGGCAACTTCTCGTTCTTCAGCTTCGACGGGAGAATCCAGGTCCGCCACGACTCCGCCGCGGATGTCGTCTACGACGAGCGGCTCTCCCTCGCCAAGGACCTTCTGGCCGAGGCCATCGAAGAACTCGCCGGGAAGGCGTCCGGGGACCTCAAGGCCATCGTCGAAGCCGCGTTCCGGCCGCGCGGGAAGCAACGGGCGCTCGACCGCTCGCGGCTGCACGACATCTGCAAGCTCAACGTGCGGCATCCGAAGTGGCTGAAGGCCGTGGAGCTGATCAAGGCGGCGGAGACGGAGCGCGGACGGCGCGAGTACCTCTCCGTGGCCGTGGACGGCAAGCGCATCGTCCTCGACATCCAGCGCAACGGCAGGCAGTGGGCGCGCAACGCGGAAGGCGGTGCGGAATGAGTGCAACTTTCAGTGCCAAGTTTTCGGACGCGGGCGACGGATCGTTCGACTTGGAGCTTCGCGTGGTTGCCAACAACGGGACGCGGGGCGAAATCGAGAGGGCGAAGATTCTGTACGTCTTTGTGGACGCGCTCCTGAATTGCCAAGATTCGGAAAATCAGCCTGCAATTCGCCAAGCATTGGCAACGGAGGAGAAGCCCGGATGAGCGAGTTTTGCCAAGGTTCGGCAAAAACGCCCGACGTTTGCCAAGCATTGGCAAACGCCGAATCCGGCAGCCTCGCCGCCGGGCTTTCGCGGGTGCAGAAGCGCACGCTCTGCAAGCTCGCCCGCGAGGCCTGGCGAGCCTTGGGCCGCCCGCTTTTCGACCCCGCCGACACCCGCCCCTTCGCCCTCTCCCGCTCCCTCGCCTGCGAGACCTGGCGGCAGGAAGAGCAGCGCAAGGCCGTCGGCATCGCCCACCTGACCCACTGCGACCAGCGCCACTACGCCGCACTCGCCGCCCACTTCGCTTCCCTCGCCGGGCGGCAGGGAACGGCGGAATGCTACCGCACCCGCGCGCAGTCCGAGCCCCTCCGCCACGCCCTCCGCGCCCTCAACGCCACCCTCGCGGAATCCCGCGGCGCGCTCGGCAACCCCGTCGCCTACGCCCGCGCCCTCTGCCGCGCAAAGTTCGGCCAGGACACCGCCCGCGGCCTCACCTCCCACCAGGTCTGGCAGCTCGTCTTCACCCTCCGGCGCGCCGCGTCCCGCAAGGCCGCCGCGAAGTTGCCCCGCGAAGGCAAGCTTCGCGGGGACCCCGGGGAACAGGCGCGGACGGCCCCGGACGACGGCCGGCTTTCCGGCCAGGTCGCCGCCTGGCGGGCCGCCCGCGAGGCGCTTGTTCCCAAAGGCCCCACGCAAATGGAGATGCACCTGCCGTGAGCCGCTACCTCGCCGCGATTTTCCACGAGACGCCCAACCCCGACGGGAGCGTCACCGTCCGCCCCGTCACCACGGCGCGGCTGGTGACGGTGCAGCAGCTCGCGGCGCATTGGCACGTCTCCGGACAGACCGTCCGCAACCGCGTCAAGGACGGCAGCCTCCGCGCCACGTACATCGGCGCCCAAATGCGCTTCTCCCCCGAGGACATCCTGTCCTACGAGGCGGAACACGACTCCGCCGAGTACGAGCCCCTGCCCCGGGCGTGGGGCGAACCCGCCGTGCCGCGGAAGACCGCTGCCAACCCCACCCCCTCCCTTTTCCCCGAACTGGAAGAAGACCCGGAATGAAGAAAGCCTTTTCTCCTCCCACCCCCGACCAGGTCGCCGCGTACGCCCGCGAAATCGGATACGACAAGCTCGCCGCCGACCCCGGCCGCTTCTGCGACTACTACGAAACCTGCGGCTGGCGCACCAACCACGGGCCCATGAAAAACTGGCAGGCCGCCGTCCGCAACTGGCGGCGCATGGACGCGGAGCGGGGCATGAACGCCGTCGCCACCGCCCGCGCCGAAGAGGAAGCCCGCCGCAAGGAGGCGGAAGCGCGCATGCGCGAGGTCGTCGCCCGCTACGCCCGCGAGTGGGTCGTCGCCGACGGCTGGCAGCGCAACCCCGCCCCCGTCCCCCTCGGCGACACCGGCCGGTTCCTCCGCGGCCCGGAGGACCCGGAGAAGGAGAAGCACCTGATCGAGACCAAGGCGCGCGACGCCTACGGCGCGGAGGGTTCGCGGATGCTCCGCGAGTGCATCCGCGAGGCCCTCGCGGAAGAGTCGCGGAGGGCCGCCCATGCCTAGCAAGCTCAAGAGCGGCGTCTTTTTCGAGCCGGTCCCCTTCACCGACGCGGCGGCGTGGATCCGCGGCAAAACCCCCGTCACCCGCGCCGCGTGGGACGCGATGCTCCCCGAACTGCGCGGCCGCGCGTTCCTCGTCACCGGCATCGAGGACCTGAACCTCTTGCAGGAAATCCGCGACATCGCCTCGGAACTGCCCGAGGGCGCGGACTACTACGCGCTCAAGGACCGGATTGCCGAAAAGCTCCTCCAATCCCCCCACTTCAACGAACAAAGCGCCGCCCGCCGCGCGGAGCTGATCCTGCGGCACAACGGGTTCGCCGCGTATTCCGCGCAGGACTTCCGGCACATGAAGGAAACCGCCGACACGTTCCCGTATTGGCAGTACCGGACCATGGGCGACGAGGCCGTCCGCGAAAGCCACGCCGCCCTCCACGGCCTCACCATCCGCCACGACGACCCGTTCTGGCGCGACCATTTCCCGCCCTGGGAATGGGGCTGCCGCTGCCAGGTCGTCAACGTCGGCGAAGAGGAGTTCGCGGAAATCAAGCGCCTCCGCACCGCGGGGAACTTCAACCCCGTGTTCGAGGAGAAAACCAAGGGCTGGACCCTCCCGGACGAGGGCTTGAAGGTCCTCCACGAGCAGAACCTCCTCTTCGACGGCGGGCCGAACCCGAAGGGCGTCCTGGTCGAAAGCAAGGAAATGTTCAAGCCCGGCGACCTCGCCATCCCGGCGGAAGAGCTGAAGAACCGATACGACCCGGAAGACTGGGCCGCCTTCGAGGCGAAGGCCAAGGCGACGGACATCGGCGACGGCCGCACCGTCTGGGAATGGATGAACGGCGTCCCCGCGCCCGCCCCGCGCCCGGTTCCGCAACCGGCCCCGCCTCCGGCCCCGCAACCGGCACCCAGACCAGCTCCGCGACCGGCGCCGCAGCCGGCCCCGCCGCGCGCAGAAACGCCCCCGCCGCGCGCGCCGGAAGAGGTTGGCACTTGGGCGTGGAGCCGCTTCAAGGGAGTGCGCGAAGCCATCGAGAAGGCGAAGTACAAGCGGAAAACGCCGTTGGGCGGCGGCGTGAACGGCTCGCACATCCTCCGAAACGGGAAGACGGTCGTTTTCAAACCCTTCGCGGAGGAGCGTTCCGCAACGGACTTGCGTCAAAGCGCCGGAATCCCCGACGGGACACAGGGCAAACGCGAGGTGGCGGCGAGTATCGTGGACGAGTTGCTCGGAACGGACCTCGTGCCGCCGACGGTGGAAGTGGAATACCGCGGGCAGCGCGGATCGGCGCAGTTGTTCGTGGACGGAACCGAGCGCATTTGGGAGGTTTTCGACAAGCAACCGGCGCGCTACGCCAAGAAATTCCGCGGAAGCGACGCCCTGAACCGGATGGGCCTGCTCGACAGCGTGATCGGCAACACCGACCGCCACGGGGGGAACGCGCTGGTTGATCGGCAGAACCGGGTGTGGGCCATCGACCACGGGTTGAGCTTCCCGTCCAATGCGGATGCCCGCTTGCGGATTTGGGAAGTGGAAGGGAAAACGATCCCGCCCCGGCAACTTGACATGCTCAAGCGCTTTCTCGAAAACTTCGGGGAGGTCGAAAGACGGCTGCGAGGCCTTTTGGAACCGAAAGCGATTTCGGCAATGAAGAAACGTGTTGAAACAATGCTTGACCCCAAAACGGGAGGAAAATACCTGGAATGAAAACGCGCGTGGATTTCGTGGACATCAACCCCTCGACGCTCGAAGAACGTCGGATTCCCTGCTGGGAGTGGGACGGGGAGAAGATTGTCGAGCTGGACGGATGGGCGTCTCAATTCCGGCGGATGGAGTGGAAAGGCCGAATTTACACTCCCGCCGACGGGCTGGATTTCCTGCGGATTTTGCACAAGACGGTGCGCGGGACCTTCGTTGCGGCAACGGAGCCTTACGAGGTGGAAGGATGAGCGGAATGACAGCCTCAGGAAAAGCAAAGTTCGATGTTTGCCTCCCGGGCCTGCTTGGCGAGGTCTTGAACAACCCGCCGTGCAGCATCTTGCGGTTGCCGATCAACATCACGAAACGGTTGCTTGCCGAACTTGCCAAGCTGGCAATCGAAATCGACGATGACAGGCTCCACGTCATGATGCTCCGTCTCGGCCTTTACGAATGCGATTTCCGCGAGCGCGTCGCCAAAATCGAAGAATTCGAACGGAAAATCAAGAATGCTCGCCCGTTCCCGACGATTGCCGTGTCGTGCCGCACCTGCAAGAGCGCCGCGTTCCGGCATGATTACATAGGCCATGACAGCATCAGATGTCTCAAAAAACGTTCAGAGTTCCACTATTGTTACAACGACGATGGCAGAAGTGGCCGATGCGAGAAGTGGGTGGCATGTTCTGACTTTCTTCGCCCCATTCTTGCAACGGGTCCGGCGAAGGAAACACGCCATGAGTAGTCTCAAACGCAGCGAGTGCGCCATTCTTCCGCTGGTCCTCACAGGCCGGTGGTTCCGCATGATCGAGCGCGGAGAGAAGCGCGAGGAATACCGTGCCGCGACGCAGTATTGGGGCAAACGGCTTGCCAACTGGCTCGATCCGTTCGCGGGGGTGGCGAAGGTGGTGGAGTTCCGTTTGGGATACGCCTCCGACGCCCCGCGCATGGCCTTTGCCGTCCGGGAGGTGTTCCGCCGCTATCCGGCCCCGCACCCGGAATGGGGCGAAGTCGCGGGCGAGGAGCATTTCGTGTTGCGCCTCGGCGGACGCGTCGAGTTGTCGGACGGGCAATCGTCCTCCCGCGAGACCCCCGCGAACCCCCTGCGCCCCTCCCGCGACCCCTCCGCGGGTGGCGTCAGGGTTGCGCCGTGAAAGCCCGTCTTTTGCGAACCTCCGCCCAGGCGGAGGTTTTTTGTGCCCGCTCCGACGCACCCATTTGCATCCAGCCCCGCAACCCATTTCTCCCATTTTGCCGCCCTCGTCCGCTTTTCCGCCCGCTTTTGCGTGTTTTTCGCCCAAAACTCCCCTCAAAATCCCCCAAACTCTCCCCATCTCTCATTTTCTCCCTTTCCTGTGGGGGGGCCATTTGTCGCCTCCGCGGGAAAAAGTTTCGCGCGAAGTTCGCAAGGTCCGCAAAGGAAGGGACATTGAAAACCATTGAAAGCCCCCTGCGGGGGCATTGAAAAGGGTTGGAGCCACAAAGGACACAAGGGACACAAAGAAATCTCACGCAGAGGCGCGGAGCCGCAGAGAGTTTTCGGACACAGGATTTACAGGATGGACAGGATTTTTGGGGATGCGGCTTCCAGCCGCGTGTCTGTGGGAGAGCGCTTGTCGCGTCCGCAGGAAAACACCACCTCGCGCGAAGTTCGCGAAGGACGCGAAGGATTGGAACATTGAAAACCATTGAAACCCGCTTTCGCGGGCATTGAAAAACTCCACGCCTCAAAGAACACAAAAATGCCCTGGATTCCCGTAATCTCGCGCTTCGCGGATGTAGCGACGGCGTCCCCGCCGTCGTGATGACAAACAATCTCACGCGGAGTCGCGGAGAGAGGGAGATGCAGAGATGTGTTTTGGGACAGGATTTACAGGATGGACAGGATTCCCAAGGGGGAAAGTAAGAAGTAAGGGAAGGAAGAAGTAAGAAGAGCGCCGTTTTCGGAGATGCGGCATCTTGCCGCGTGTTGGGAGATGCGACA
This sequence comes from Kiritimatiellia bacterium, assembly GCA_017445365.1. Lineage (GTDB taxonomy): Bacteria > Verrucomicrobiota > Kiritimatiellia > CAIQIC01 > Lenti-01 > RGIG3480. Next base: position 6,645 of record JAFSUH010000157.1, read on the forward strand.
TCTTGTCGCGTTACATTTTGCCAAACATTGGCAAATCCTCCCGCCGCGCGGTTTTCGAGTTTTGCCAAAGATCGGCAAAATTGCGGGAAATTTGCCACGAAAAGAGCGGAAGCCCGAGCCCAAGAGGCGAAGGGTGCTCGCGATTTTCGAGCCTTGACCCGCGAACGCGGGGCAAGGAACGAGCGGAAGCTCTATCCGACGCGGAGTGCCAACCCTTGGCAAACGGGAACCGCTGGCGGAATGGCGGCTTGCCGCGGGAGGGGACGGTGTGGCAAAGTGGGGTTGTCGAAGCGCGGGTGCGTCCCGCGCATTGTGTCCACCCCTTCGGAGAACCGCCCAACCCGGAAATCCCCCGCAAACAACCGATTTAAGCGAACTGCTAAACGACGCCGCTTCGGAAAACCTCGCACATTTTTCAAAGAGTCGTTTTGACAAGGCCATTCACCGCCTTGCTTGCTTCCATTTGCAGACCGCGCCCATCCGGGCGCGTTCTCCCATGTGAAGCAAGCAGGCCTGTGCGAGGGCCTCCGAAGCGGGCATGGATTCGGGAACGCGCTTTTTCGTTTCCATGCAAGCCGCGAAGCGGTTTCCCCGAGAACCATGGAAACTATCCGAACAACACCCAAACGACACGCGAACCCCCGCCGACGGGGGTGGGAAGGACACGGGGCGGACAAAAAAGTGGACAAAAATTGGTCAGATTCCGGATTCGGCGGCGAGTATTCAATGGGGGGAATTCGTTTCCGCCCCATGAATGCCCCCCGCATGAATCCGACGACAA
>JAFSUH010000158.1 GCA_017445365.1 Kiritimatiellia bacterium
AGCCTAGCCTTGAAAAGCATCCTTTCGCCGCCGTACTCCGTCGCCTCGCTGGAGACGACGAGGAGGACGCGGCCGAACCTGGAGAACTCCCGGCGGAGCTGGACGCAGAAATACCGTTCGCTCGTCGCGTCCACCGCGATGCCGCGGGGCCGCCGCCCCGTCGCCGCCGTCGCGTCTTCGAGGACCGTCCGCAAGGTCTCCTTCGCCTCCGCGTCGTTCGCCGACTTGAACCGGAGGACGAGGCGCTCGGCGTACTGCTTCGGGCCCACCTCTTGCGTCACGACAATCGCGGACGGGTTGCTCGCGCCCTTTTCGGTGGTGGCGATGTCGTAGCCGACCGCCCAGGGGGCGTCGGTCATTTTTTCCGCCCAGCCGGGCGGCGGCGCGCCTTCCGCGGCGGTGCAGCCGAGCCGCGCGCCCCAGTCCTGCGCGGCGGCGAGGCCCAGGAGCGAAAGCGCGGCGGTGCCGCCGGAAAGCCACTTGAGCCCGTAGTTGCGGTCCCACGCGTCGCGGTCGAGGGCCTGGGCGCGGTGTTCCTCCGGGGTGAGGGGCGCGCCGGTCTGCGCGTCGTAGAGCACGCGGCCCGCGGCGGCCGCGTCCCACGCGTCCACGCGGTGGACGGGGACGCCCGCGGCGGAGACGTACACGTTGCCCGCGGGGTTGACGGCGAACTCCGTCCCGGGTTCCGGGGCGGCAAGCGTGTAGGAGTAGTGCGCGTCGTCGTTGGGCGGCGTGGTCGCCATGACGAGCCGGAAGGACGGGTCGGAGGAGATGATCGGTTCCATCGCCTCGTACAGCCCCCGGAAATCGCGGATGAAACCGATTTCGTCCATGAGGACGGTGCCGGAGTAGCCGCGGGCCGTCGCGATGTTCGGAGCGATGACCTTCAAGCGCGAGACCGAGGTCGCCGAGTGGCGCACGGTCACTTCGAGCTTGCCCTGCTTGAAAAGCTCGCGCACGTCGTCGTCCGAAAGCCCGGCGGCGTTGGTGGCCACTTCGGCTCCCAGCCCCAGCTCCTTGCCCGCCTCGCGCATGGCGCGCAAGAGGTCGTCGAGGAGGGTAGCGACGCGGTACGGGATTTCGGCGCCGACGGCCATCGACGCGGAAACAAGCGTCATGGTCGCCCCGCGGAGGCGGGCGAGTTCGCGGAGGGCGTGCCAGGCGTAGAGGGTGGACTTGCCCGCCTGCCGCCGCCAAAGCAAAACGCTCGTCCGGTTCTCCCGCAAGTGCCGCAATCCGGCCGCCTGGTACTTGAAAAGCTTCATGCGACCCTTCCCCGTTGCCAATGTCCGGCAAACCCGGGCCGGATTTGCCGAACCCCGGCAAAACGGCCCTCTGGCGCGTTTCTCCGCCCCGGGGCGGGATTTCCCCGCCCGAGCGCTCCCAAGCGCTTCCAGGCCCCCGCGAGGGCCCGCGAGAGGCATTCCCGGCCGCAACGGCTCATCCGGCCGCCTCCCGTTCGAGCCGGTCCATGTACGCGACCAGCGCCGCGAGCTTTTCTTCCTGCGTGCCGGACCCTTCCGCGATTTCGCGGGCCCGCCGGTCCTCGAAGATGCGGAGGGCGTCCTTGGCGACGGCGTAGCGGTGTTTTTCCCACTCGCGCTTCGAGTCGTCCTTGGCGAGCGCCACGCGTTCCTTTTCGAGTTCCAGCCGCTTTTCCGCCGTGACGGCGTTCTTGATGGTCGCAAGCGCGCTGGTGGCCTTGATGGGGTCGAGGCCCGGGTCCGAGAGCATTTCGACCAGGTCGAGCATGTTTTTGTCGAGGAGGTTCCAGCCCGCGGCGTTCACCTCGCGGCGGACGGATTCCGAGCGGGCGCGGCGTTCGTCCAGCTTGCGCTGCTCGGCAAGCCACTCCTGGTATCCCTGCTTCGAGTGCCGGAACTTGGAGATTTGCTGCGGCGTGTAGCGCCCGTGCCCCAAGCCTTCCAGCCACGCGGCGATTTTTGGCGCCGGAACGCGGTCCCGGAGCCGCTGGCAAAGTTCCTCCCGCAACTCGAACGGGAGACGGACGAGCGGGACGGTTGCGCTCACGGATTGCTCTCCCAATAGGCGACGCCTTCGGAGGTGATTTGCCAGTCCTGGAGGCCGGAGAGCGGGCGGCGGACGCGCTTGGCGAAGCCGTAGCCCTCCAGGAACGCGAGGGCGTCGAGCACGTCGCCCATTCCCACGGCGCCGTCCACGTCGCGCGAGCGTTCGATGCGGCGGCGGATGGCGTCCGCGGGGAACGCGACGGCGGGTTGCCGGGCGAGGTTTTCGATGATGGATTGCCGGAGCTGCTGTCGTTGTTCGGGTGTCACGGGTTCTTGTCCTCCAGTTTGCCCTCGATGCGGCCGAGGGCGCGTTCGACGGATTGGGCGAAAGATTGCAAGGTGCTGGTGAGCCGGCCGATGGCGCCGCGGATTTCCTGCCGGTCGGCGTCCATGCGCGCTTCGAGCCGGGCGATTTCGCGGGACAGTTCCGACTTGCTCGCGTAGAGCTTCGCCATCTCTTCGGCGACCGGCGGCTTGCGGCGGAAAAGGGCGATGGCGCTGGCGACGGTCGAAACGGATACGAGGAGGGCGAGGACCGCCCCGGCGAGGTTGTCGGTCGTCACGGTCATGCGCCTCCCTTCTTGCGGCACTTGGCCCAGGCGCGGCGGCCGAACATGCGGACGGCGCGGAAGACCAGGCGCGCTTCGAGGGCGGTCGCGCCCTCCGCGACGAGCCCGCAGTAGAGAAGCGTGTCCGCTTCGAGCCGCGTCACCGGGAGGCAAAGCCACGGACCGTCCCCGCCGGTCTTCCGGGCGAGGACCGCGGCGTGCGCGTAGCACCAATCGTGGAGGAAGTAGGTTTTCGGGAAGCTGTCCGGCGCGAGGCGCAGGTGCTTGACGCCCTGCACGGGCTTGGGAATGGATCCGCCGTCGGTGAAGAAGAGCTCCGTCCCGAACGCGTAGTCGATGCCCGCGCCGTCCACCGCGAGGCGGCAGGGCGTGTCGGGCGCGTTGGCGACGCGCCACCCGCCGCGCACCTTTTCGGCGACGTACGAGCCCGCCCACGTCCCGCGGGAGCGGGGAAGCGCCGTCGCGGCGCGGCGGGCCGCCTCCTTCGCGGTGTGGCGGAGGATGGCGCGGCCGAGGGGGACGAGGGCGGCGGCGGTGCTCATTCGGCGGCCTCCAGAAGCGCGGCGTGGTGCGCGCCCATTCCGGCGACGAGGCCGTCCATGCGCGATTCCGTGGCGCAACCGGCATTTGCCAATGTCTGGCAAACGAGGGCCAGGATTGCCAAGGATTGGCAAACCCGTCCGCCCAGGCCCGGACGGGATTTGCCAATGCTTGGCGAAGGGGAATGAAGGTTTTCGACACATGATTTACAAGATTCACAAGATTCGGTTGGTGGGACAAATCCTGTAAATCCTGTCCATGATGTGTCTCCAAAGGCCGAAGGCTCCGAAAGTTTTTCGACACATGATTCACAGGATTCACAAGATTCGATTGGGGTGGCCAATCCTGTAAATCCTGTCCATGATGTGTCTCCAAACGCGCTGTTGCGCTCGTTCGCGGCGGACACGTCCGAAGCGGCGAAGCGTTTGGCGGCGCTCCTGGAGAAGGCCGACAA
>JAFSUH010000159.1 GCA_017445365.1 Kiritimatiellia bacterium
CGCGGCGGCGGAGCCGCCTCCTGCCGCGGAGGCGCCGCCTCCCGCCGTCTGCGAGACCGCCTTCCTCGACCAGCTCGCCCGGCACCTCTACCGCTGGTATCTCGACGAATCCGACCTCGACGCCGACCGCATCGCCGGCGACGGCTTCCGATTCCTCGTCCGCCGCCTCCACCGCGCTTCCGACGAAGGCGACGCGAGCGAATGGGCCGAGATCCGCGTCCCCCAGATGAACATCGGCGTCACCGTCAAGCGCCCCGACTACCGCATCGAAGAACTCGGCATCGCCATCCAAAGCGACCTCTTCCGCATCGTCAACGTCTTCCGCCTCTCCGACCTCGAACCCGCGTCCGGCGACGGGTGGACGGTCATCGACCTGCCCCTCGACGGGATGATGGCCCGCCTCCTCGACTCCCTCGACGACGCCGTCGTCCCGTCCCCCGGCCTCACCGACCGCCTCCGCCGCGCCTGCCGCCGCGAGATGCGCCTCGACCCCGATTCGCGCGAGGCCGGCGACCAGGTGATGCACATCGCCCCGATGTCGGCCGTCGCCAACGAGGTCTGGGTCTTCGTCGAAAACGAAAGCCTGCTCATGCGGTTTTCCGCGGACGACGACCTGGAGGACGAAAGCCTCTGGCCGTACCAGGAGGTGGAGGTCAAGACGTACGACGTGTTCCGCAACGCGCTGGTGACCCACGACCAGATGCCCGGAAGCAACCTCTACGTCACCCTCGACCAGATCGGCCGGGCGCTCTTCAACTGCGTCGTCCTGGGGAAGCGGCTCATCGTCATCAACCCCGACGACCCGGACGCCCCTCCCATCCACCGCGTCCACGTCCGCCCGCGATGAGCCTTTCCCTTCCGGAGCGCCTCGCGCGCGATCGCACGCTTCCCGACGCGGAGCTGAAGACCCTGCTCGCCTCCGGCGCGCACGACGCCGAACTCTTCGCCCTCGCCGACGCGACCCGCCGCCGGACGTACGGCGACGAAGTGTTCGTCCGCGGGCTCGTCGAATTCACCAATTTCTGCCGCAACGATTGCCTGTACTGCGGCATCCGCAAGAGCAACGCGCGCGCGGAGCGGTACCGCTTGACCGAGGAGGAAATCCTCTCCTGTTGCGCCACCGGCCGCGCCCTCGGGTTCCGCACCTTCGTCCTCCAGGGCGGCGAGGACGCCGCGTGGAGCGACGCGCGGCTCGCGGACCTTGTCAAGGAAATCTGCGCGCGCCATCCCGACTGCCGCATGACGCTGTCGGTGGGCGAGCGGCCGCGCGCGGCGTACGAGGCGTTCTTCGCGGCGGGCGCGCGGCGGTACCTCCTCCGCCACGAGACCGCGAACGAAGCGCACTACGCCTTTCTGCACCCGGCGGGCCTGAGCCTCGCGAACCGGATGAAGTGCCTCTTCGACCTCAAGGACATCGGCTACCAGGTCGGCGCGGGATTCATGGTGGGAAGCCCCGGCCAGACCCTCGACTGTCTCGTGGACGACCTGCGCTTCCTCCAAAAGCTCGACCCGGACATGGTCGGCATCGGCCCTTTCATCCACCACGCGGAGACGCCTTTCGCGCGGGAGCCGAACGGTTCGCTGGATTTGACACTGCGCCTGCTCGCGGTGCTGCGGCTGATGTTCCCGCACGTGCTGCTGCCCGCGACGACGGCGTTGGGAACCATCCACCCGCAGGGGCGGGAGATGGGGCTCAAGGCGGGCGCGAACGTCCTGATGCCCAACCTCTCGCCGGTGCGGGTGCGCAAGGCGTATTCGCTCTACGACAGCAAGATCTGCACGGGGGAGGAAGCGGCGGAGTGCGCGGGGTGCCTCGCCCGCCGCGTCGCCGCCGCGGGCTACCGCATCGTCTCCGATCCCGGCGACGTCCGCCGCCCCTCCTGACCGCCGTCCGCGCTTGGGACGGCACGGATTGAATCCGGAAGCAACGTGCCCGGAGGGCACCTCAAAGGGAGAGGAGGAAGTCGATCGCTTCGAGGTAGCCCGCGAAGCCGCGGCCGGTGATGCGTTTCGCGGCGGCGGAAGCGACGTACGAAATCTTCCGGAAGGGTTCGCGCGCGTCGATGTCGCTCAGATGCACTTCGACGTAGGGAATCGCGACCGCTTTCAACGCGTCCGCGATGGCGACCGAGGTGTGCGTGTAGGCCGCGGGATTGACGACGATGCCGTCGAAGGCGCCGTACGCCTCCTGGATCCTGTCCACGATCGCCCCTTCGTGGTTCGACTGGAACACCGCCGCCTCCGCGCCGCGCGCGGCCGCGTGGTCCCGGATTTGCTTGACAAGCTCCGCGTAGGTCCCCTTCCCGTAGATTTCCGGCTCGCGGATCCCGAGGAGGTTCAAGTTCGGCCCGTTGACGACAAGGATTCTTTTCATGACTGGATGGCGAGAAGTTTGCCCAAGGTTTCGTCGCGCGTCCCGCGGTTTTCCACCGTTTCGTCCGCCACGGCGCGGTAGAACGGCTCGCGCGCCGCGGCCATCGCTTCCAGCGCGTCCCGGTCCCGCGAGAGGGGCCGGCCGACCCGCGGCAAGGCGTCCAGCGGCCGCACCAGCCGCACGACGAGCGCGTTCTGCCGCAAATTCTTCCGGTTTTCGGGGTCGAGCACCGCGCCGCCGCCGGTCGCAAGCACGATGCCGCTTTCCTTCCCGAAGTCGCGGACGACTTCCTTTTCCAGCGCGCGGAAAGCCCGTTCCCCGTCCTCGGCGAAGATGTGCGGGATGCTCTTTCCGGCGCGCGCGACGATTTCGCGGTCGGTGTCGTACGCCTTCCGTCCGAGCCGCTGGGCCCACGCGGCCGCCAGCGTCGTCTTTCCCGAGCCGGGCATGCCGACCAGGACGAGCGAGCGGGTTTTGCGCGCGATGTCGTCCAGGATTTTTTCTTCGACGCCCTCTTCCAGCGGCTTGCCGGTGAAAAGCTCGCACGCGGCGCAGGCCTGCCCCACGAGCATCCCCAATCCCCCGGCGCGCGGGATGCCCAGCTCTTCCGCCTGCTGGAGAAGGCGCGTCCGGGCGGGGTTGTACACGACGTCGATGAATCCGCGCAATTTGCGGAACACCGCGAGGTCGGTCACCTGCGCTTCCGTGTCCGGGTACATTCCGACGGGCGTGGTGTTGATGGCCGCGTCCGCGTCGGCATGCGCGGGAAGCTCCGCGTACGTCGCGTCGGCTCCGTGGCGGGAGACCAGGAGGGGCTTTCCCCCCGCGGCCTCCACGACCGCGCGGGCGGCCTGCGCCGCGCCGCCGTTTCCGAAGACGACGACTTTCCCCGAGAGCGGGATGCCGGCGCGCACGGCAAGGCGCTGCAAGCCGTAGAAGTCGGTGTTGTCGCCGAAAAGCGAGCCGTCGGCGCGCTTCACGACGGTGTTGACCGCGCCGATGGCGCGGGCACGCGGCGAGAGTCCGTCCAGGAACGGAATCACCGCTTGCTTGTACGGGATGGTGACGTTGAGGCCCTGGAACGCCCTGGCGCGGAGGAACGGGGCCAACTCTTCCGGCGGGAGGGGGACCAGCTCGTACGCGTACCGGCCGAGCCGCTCGTGGATTTCGCGCGAGAAGCTGTGGCCCAGGGGGAAACCGATCAGGCCGAAGGGCGCGTTCATCGCTCGCCGTACGCCCCGAGGAAGACGAAGAGTTCGCTCCGCTCCTCCAGTTCGCCCAAGAGGCGGACGACTTCCTCCGAATAGATCGAAGCGTCCATGTCGAAGTAGAACATGAACTCGAAGTCGCTGCCCGGGATCGGACGGCTTTCGAGCTTGGTCAGGTTGAGCCCCAGCGCGGAGAATTTCGAGATCATCGTGTACAGCGCGCCCGGCCGGTGCGGCAGGGCGAGCATCAGCGAAACCTTGTCGGCGCCCGGGTAGATTTCGAGTTTCTTCGAGATGCAGATGAAGCGCGTGTAGTTGTTGTCGGAGTCGGAAATGCCCTCCGAAAGGACCTCCAGCCCGTAGATTTCCGCGCAGTTGCGCGAGGAAATCGCCGCCACGTCCCCGCGCGGGCTTTCGCGGACCGTCTTCGCGGCGACGGCCGTGTTCTCGCACACGGTCACCTTGAGGCCGGGGCGGGACTTGAGGAACGCGCCGCACTGGCCGACGGCCTGCTCGTGCGAGTACACCTCCTTGACGTCTTCGAGCTTCGTTCCCGGCTTCGCGAGCAGGCAATGCGCCACTTTCATCTTGATCGAGCGGGCGATGAAGAAGCTGTTGCGCCGCATGAGGTCGTACACTTCGTTGACCGATCCGTACGAGCTGTTCTCGATGGGCAGGATCCCGTAGCGGCACAGGCCCTTCGCCACCGCCTGGAAGACGCCCTCGAAGCGGTTGAAGTAGAGGATGCTCGCGAGCGGGAAGAGCTTGTCGCAGGCCTGCTGCGAGTACGCCCCCTCGATGCCCTGGCAGGCGACGACGGCCTTCGCGGGGAAGGTCTTCGGCGTCTCCGCGAGCGCCGCGGCGATGGCGCGCGAAAGCCGCGTTTCGCGCCCGTTCCGGATGGTCTGGTACGACCGGGAGATGTCAAGCAGAACCGAATAGAGGATTTTCGCGTACATCGCGAGCCCCTCGCCGCTTTCTTCGGTCACCTTCGCGAAGATTTCCCGCTCGCGGCCCGCGTCGAGAACGGGGCGGTTCGCCGCGGCCTTTTCGCGGCCGATGGCAAGCGCCGTTTCCATGCGCTTCTTGAAGAGGGCGACGAGTCCGGAGTCGATGCCGTCGATTTCGCGGCGGAGGGAAGCGATTTTTTCCATGTCCATGTTCAGTTTCCTTCGGGGTTGAGGGTGTCGAGGATGGCGAAGGCCGCGGCGGCCTCGACGCACGCGACGGCGCGGGGAACGACGCACGCGTCGTGGCGTCCGCGGACGGAGAGGGTCGCCGCTTCGCGCTTGGCCAAGTCCACCGATTCCTGCGGGAGGGCGATGGAAGGCGTCGGCTTGACGGCGGCGCGGAAGAGAAGCGGCATCCCGGTGGCAAGTCCCCCGAGAATCCCGCCGGCGTGGTTGGTGCGGGTGCGGACGGCGCCCGCTTCGTCGAAAAAGTACGCGTCGTTGTTTTCGCTCCCGGAAAGCCTTGCCGCGTTTTCGCCCTCGCCGAAGGCGACGGCCTTGACCGCGGGAATGCCGAACACCGCCGCGGAAATCCGGCTCTCGAGGCCCCCGAAATGCGGCTCGCCGAGGCCCGCGGGGAGACCGAGGACGCAACACTCGATGCTGCCGCCGACGGAATCGCCCACCGCGCGGACGCGCTCGAAAAGCGCCGTCAATTCCTCCGCGCGCGCGGCATCGGCGACGGAGAGGGAATACTTGGCGGGCTCGACCGCTTCCAAGTCTTCGCGCGAGACCGCGACCGGATCGAACGGCGTGAAGGAGAGCGGGCCAACGGAAAGCAGGTGCGCGCCGACGAAGATGCCGCGGCGGGCGAGGAGTTGCTTCGCGATGCCGCCCGCGATGCAAAGGCCCGCGGTCAGGCGCGCCGAGAAGTGGCCGCCGCCGCGCGGGTCGAAGGCGTCGCCGTATTTGGCGCGGGCGGGGAAGTCCGCGTGGCCGGGGCGCGGGACGGAGGCCAGGGCGGCGTAATCGCCGCTTCGCGTGTCGAGATTGCGGACGAGGGCGCAGAGGGGGGTGCCGTCGAGAACGCCGGAGGGGGAGAGGCCGGAGAGGAATTCGGGGTGGTCGGGCTCTTTGCGGGCGGTGGAGGCGGCGCCGCCGCGGCCGGGCGCGCGCCGGTCGAGGAAGCGCTGGAGGGCGGCCGGGTCGACGGCCTCGCCCGCGGGAAGACCGGTCACGAAGGCGCCGACGGCGGGACCGTGGGAAGCGCCGAAAAGGGTCAAGCGGATGTGTTCGCCGAAGGATTCGCTCATGGGGTGGTGTCGGGGGAAGGAAAAGGGGAAAAAGAAAGGGCTTCTTGGATGGAATCCCTCCAAGAAGCCGGAAACGACGGAAAACGGGAAAACGGGTCAGAAGGAGGGAACGGGCGCGGCCTCGCCGGGAAACCGGCGGGCCCATCGAAAGGAGAACGGAAAGGAAATGCGCGCGTTCATGGATGGCGCGGACTGTACCCGCCCCCCTTTCCGAAATCAAGCGCCGCGAAAGCGAGTGGGATGGAGGAGGAAAGAAAAAAGCCCCGCGCAAAGGACGCAAGGTTTTGACATGGAAGGCCATGGAATCCCGCTTCGCGGGGATTGGGAAAGGCCCGAAATGGCCTGTTTCCCGTAATCTCGCACGGAACTCCGCAATCTCGCACGCCATTTCGTTCCCACCTGCAACCACATGCCACACCGAAGTTGTTGTGCCCATGTTTGGCAAAAAGGTTAGGAGTAGCGAGGGCGTTCTCGCAACAGCAAGTCCGCGGGATGGCGGAGGCATCGCGCGACCGAAAGAATGCCGCCAACCGCAAGCGGACGGACTTGGATTGGCGGCAAACTTGACGGACCTTGTCTAGGGCCGGAACACCGGCCGGAAGCCGACGTTGTTCATCACGGAGTTGCCGACGCTTGCGGGGTTGACGATGACGCCTTCTTCCATCAAGCGCCGCAGTTTTTCGCGTTTCCACGGCGGAAGGAGTTCGTAGTCCCGCTGCAAGTCGACTTCGTCGATGCCCTCTTCCCGCAGGCGGCGCAACATGGTTCGAAGGTCTCCCTCCACCTTGTTTTGGAGCCGTTGATCCAATGAATCATGGAAAGCCGCCCGGCAATCTGCCGCCCGGTCGCGGATGCTACCACCGCGGATGGGCGTGTCCTCGCCCGCGCAGCGTTCCCAGACATTCCCGTGCATGTCGCAAAGCCCCCATGCATTCGGAAGCTTCCCTCCCACGGGATGGATGGCACCACCGCTGTTGGCCGCGTACCAGCCCATCTCGTCCAGGTTCCCCGTCCCGCCGTACGGCCCCGTGCTTCCCGCCCGGCACGCGTATTCCCATTCCTCCGGCGTGGGGAGTTCCAGCAGGGATACTGCGAGAAAATCTTTCATCCGGGCCCCCGCCAGCTCCCCGGCTTTCGGGGTTTTCGCTTTCGTCTCGCCCATTCCGGCCACCATGGCGGCGCCTTCCGCTTCTTCCTTGGTCCCATGGGTCAGCGCGCACAAAAACTGCGCCGTCGTCACTTCGAATTTCGCCATCCAGAACCCCTTGGCAATCGTCACCTCGCGCAACACCTCGTTCGTGCCCCGTCCCTTCTCCGTTTCGGGACTGCCCGCCTGGAACGTGCCGGGCGGGCACCACACCATGTCCATCGTCTCCCCGCCGGGCAACTGCAGGACGCCCATCTTCGCTTTCCGGGATACCCAACGCCCCAGGGCGACCTCTTCCCGCAAGGCATGGAGCGAAGAGGCGGTTTCCCGGTCTTCGGCACCCAACGCCGCCCCGTCCAGTTCGCCGATCCGGTTCCGGAAGCGGAAGACGCCGAATTGCCGATAGGTCTCTCCGAGAGCGTCTTCCATGGCCGCCAATCGGTTCAGGAAAAGCGCCAGCGTCCCCTCCGCGTGTCCCGCGTCCAAGGCAAGCGCCAGTTTCCGCAATTCCCGGTATTGCACGGCTCCTGTTTGGTAGAGGGGAAGCAACGCCTGCACCGTCTGCCAGCTTTCGGGAAGATGCTCCCGCGCGAACGCGGCGTCCTCTTCCCCGAGGGCGGGAAGATTCCCCGGGGCCTTCCCCGCGGCCGTGGCCGAAGGGCCTTCCAGCCAGACGGCACCGCCGCGATCGTCCTGTTTCTTCAACGCGTCGTCGGAAAAAATGCCGCCCTTCCGCATGAGGAAGAAGAAGCAGAGTTCGTCGTGCCGCCGGAACATTTCCCCGATGGCCCTGGCCGCGTTCTTCCGCGTCCGTTCGTAGATTTCCCCGCCGGAGGGATCCGACTCCTTGCCTTGCGGGAAATCGTTCTTCAGCACCCGTTCCAGCTCCACGGCCTTTTGGCGCGCCGCGCGGTAGCGCGCAAAAGACTTCGGCATGCGGGATGACGCGAATTTTTCGAGCAACGCCTCCCCGCGGGCGGCGTCCGCCCCTTCCGTCCGCGGTGCCGTCGAAAGGACCTCCGCTTCAGCGAGACGCCGTTCCCAGCGTTTTTCCAGATCCGGCGGATTCCATTGGAAACAGGGCTGTACCTTCGTCTGCCTCACTTCCTCGCAGACCCGCAACACTTCCGCGTGGACCTCGGGAGTGTAATCTCCGGATTTCACGCTTTTGTATTGCTCCCAGTGTTTCCATGCCCGCCAAGGATCGTCGTGGAGCCGCGCGAGCACAGCCTTCTTCTGTGCCGGGGTCAGCGTTTCCGCGACGGCGACCCAGGAGGGGTTCTCTTTCGCGGCCTTCTCATCCTTGTACGGGGCGCTCAAGCCCGCCTGCAGCGCCGCCGCGCCCGTCGCGACTCCGGCGGCCATGAGGCCCGACGAGAGCGCCTTCGGCGTTTTGCATCCGGCGGCGAGGCACACGCAAGCCGCCGCCACCGCGGCGTTTTGCCACATTGCAATCTTTTTCACGGGAAAGACTCCTTTTCGCTCCGCCAAGGGTGGGTCCGGGATTCCCGGCAGCGCGCGGGCAACGCCGCGGGAAACGGGGAACGGGACGCCACGCCGCGCGGCGCGTCCGCCCGCTCTCCATTCCCTTTGTTCGCCGCTTTTCCCGGAATCTTACGCCGCGGGATGAAGTTTTCCGGTCAACCCGTGCCGCCGGGAATCAAACTTTCCGCGGAGACACGGACCCGCAGGGGGGTGCCGACAGGATTTGCCGGAGGGGCGGGATTCCCGAAAGGGGAAGTAAGAAGTAAAGGAGGAAGAAGCAAGAAGTGTGGATGCGGCACGGAGCGCCGTGCTTGTCAATCAAAGAAAAGTTTCCCGCGGAGGTTCTTTCGGACAGGATTTACAGGATGGTCAGGATTGGGGTCGCGGACATCATTATCCGCGGATTCGGCTCGCTGTTGCAAATCCATCAGCCGCGCCAGCCCCTTTCCTTTCCGGCCGTTCGGCAGTTCGACTTCCACCCGTGCCACTTTCGCGTTCAGGTTGCCCGTCACCCTTGTCAATTCCATTTTCGAATCCGGTAGTTATCTACCTCAAACCAAAGCGCTTTCGACTCCCGCTTGAAAATGGCCGCTACCCGCAATCCCGCACTCCGTGGATGTGGCGATGGCGTTCCCCGCCGTCGTGAATCAAATGTTTCCCGCGGAGGAAAAGAGACGCAGAGAGTTTTCGGACACAGGATTGACAGGATGGTCAGGATTTTGGGGGATGCGGCTTCCAGCCGCGTGTCTGTGGGGAAGGAGAGCGCTTGTCGCGTCCGCAGGAAATCACCTCGCGCGAAGTGCGCTACGTCCGCAAAGTTTTGACATTGAAACCCATTGAACTCCGCTTCGCGGGCATTGAAAAATGTTAGCCACAAAGGACGCAAGGAACACAAAGAATGTTGGACAGGATTTACAGAATGGACAGGATTTTTGGCAGGCATCCCTGCCAGTCGGCCCCTATTCTTCCGGCAAGGACACGCCCACGCGGAAGAAGCGGCAGCCGTCGGCTTCAGGGGTGGGCTTCCCCGTCTCCGCCACCCCGCGGCCCGGTAGTTTTCTTGCGGCGTTTCCGCTTCTTGAGCAAGCTCTTCGGCCAGAAACGGGTGAACGCTTTCGGGAACTTCTCGTCCCGGTCGAAGTGCGCGTCGGCGGTTTCCCAGGTCTTGAACCGGACGTTCCACGCGAAATTGAGATGGTGGTAGGCATGCTCCAGCGACGCTTCGAGCGCGCCCTCGGAGAACGGCCACTTGCTCCATGCCCTGCTCCCGTCCCCGCCTTTGCCCGACGCCGCCCCGATGCGTTCCAGGAGCGTCTTCAACTCCTGCGACGCCTCGCGCACGTGAAATTCCAGCAACTCCAGATTCAGCGTCTTTTTCATGGCATCGCCTCGGGCCTCTTCTCCGCGTTTTCCCCGCCGCCCGGCGCCTCCACGGGGCCGTAGATGGCGCGGCGCTTCCCGCGGTAGGCGGCCCAGAGGCGGTCCCCGAACGCGAAATGCCACCACTCCGCCGGATAGTTCGCGAACCCCGCCGCCCGCCTCGCGCGATGCAGAATCCCCCGATTCCGCGCCGCCTCCTCCCCCACCCGCGCCCCCGATTCCGTCCCCGCCCCGAACTCCTTCCACCCGCTCCCGCAAAACGCCTCCGCTCCCCGGAACGTCAGGCGCACGTCCACGGCCCCGCCCGTGCGGTGCCCGCTGTCGTTCGCAGCCCACCGCGCCACCGCCCGTTCCAGCGACTCTCCCTCAAGCCCCTTGTTTCTCGCCGCCTCCCGCGCATCCTCCCTCAGCCGCGCCTGCTCCTCCGGGCTCCGCCACCCATCCAGCAACTCCAGCGAAAACCCCTCAGGCAGCCCCCGCACCGCCTCCTCCAGCCGCCGCGCCACGCCCTCCCGCACCCACTTGCCGCCCCACGGCACCAACGGCTCCCCGCACTCCTCCACCCGCACCCGGTTCACCGCCTCCCTCGGAAGCACCTTCCGCACCCCCAGCCGCACCAGCGCCACGTTCCACGCTACCCGCACCCTCGACAGATTCACGCCCATCCTCCCTTCGCACCATGCTTTCCCCCCGCCGTCCGAATTCGGCCGGGCGGTCTCCGGGCCGCCCGCCTCCCGCCCTTCGAACACAAACCCTCCGCAGCTTTTCGCTCTCTCTTCTCGCTCTCTTTTCCCACCTCACTCCTCCAAGTCCGCCAACCTCGCCAGCCCCTTCCCCCTCTTCCCGTTCGGCAACTCCACCGACACCCGCACCACCTTCGCGTTCACCACCCCCGTCACCTCCAGCACCCCGCCCGGCGGCACCCGCCCCGCCACCACCGGCTTCTTCTCCACATTCAACCGATAAACCGGCACCACCTTCTTCGCCACCACCCGCGTCCCCACCGCCAATGTCCCTCCCTGAACCTCCGCCCCTTTCTTCTCTTTCGCCTTTGCCACAGCTTCCGTCTCCATGGCCTTTGTCGCCGCATCCTCCGGTTTCGGCGCATCCCCATACGGCGGTTGCCAGAGTTTCACTGTGTACACTATGAGCCATACCGGCAACAGCAACTTGAAGAGTAACTTGAATGTCCGGCCTAGACAACCAATTGGATGACACCCCCACTTCTTGTGCCGCACAGGAGCGGAGACGGGAGAAGGCGGTGGCGGCGGCGCGTATGCGGCGGAGGGCGGTTCCGCTACCGGACGAGGAGCGTATTCCTCCAGCCGCCAAAGGGGTTGCAAGGCGCTGCGATAGGTAAATTCTTTGAACGTCAGGCCACAGGCATCGAACCGCGTTCCCTCCATGTATCTCGCCAAGTATTCCCAGAACTCCTTTGTTGTCATTTGCTGGTGGAGTTCTTCCAATTCCCTTGCCATATCCGGGTGGAGTTTTTTCCAATATCCTTGAATGACGACATCCATCAACCCAATCTCGCCCGCAATTGCGGAGCTGAAAGGCATCTCAAAAGGGTACCCAGGGGCAGGTTGCTCGTCCTCCCAGTGGTCGGCAATGAAACGGGCCCGGCGCGCGTTGAGTGCAATTTCTCTGGTGTCGTTTGACATGCTAATCTCCTTTCAGCCGTTGTTTCCCGCCCTCGTCGCCTTTTCTCCGACCTTCCCGTCCGGGGCAAGCATCTTCTTCGCGTTCTCCGCGCCGCCCAGCGTCCAAATGACGGCGTATTTGGCTCCTCGCGCGAAATCATATCGATCGACCACAGCCCCATGGTGCCTGTGCGACGCAGTCTTTTCGCAGTAGCCATGCGGTTCCCGCCCCTCTTCATCCTCACAGGTGTATTCCAGCCCGCACGCCTCGCACTCGTAGAACACCGGCCGCGTCATTTCGCGATAGGCCCAAAGACCTGTAGCCAACAAAACTGTCCAGGCAAATGGACGGACGGTCTTGGCAAACTTGCTCCTGCTGAAAAACAACAGGCTGATGATACCAATCGCCAGACTGAACCAAACCCGGAATGCCCACGCCTGCATCGCGGCATCGCTACTACTGCTTCTCCTGCCCATGTCCTTTCCTCCTCATTTTACCATGTGAATGTGGCATCCGCCACCCTGCCGCGGCGGACGCCTCCGCGCTCGTCTACCGTGCCGGACTGTGCTTGCCCTTGCACCACCCATCGGGATGTTTTGAACAACTGGAACTCACCATTGAGCGGATGCTCCTAAACTTGCTTCCGCAATATTTGCAGGTGTATTCGCTCTTGAGACTCCCCTCGTAGGGAACGTGCCGTCCCTTGCACCACCCGTCAGGATGCTTCGAGCAACTCCCGGTTGTCAGAGACCGGAGCGAGGAAAATTCTTCCCCGCAATTCACGCAGATGAATTTTTCCTCGTCAGCCCCTTCGTACAAGGAATGCTTCCCCTTGCACCATCCGGCAGGATGTTTCGAGCAACTGCCCGACAACAGGCTTCTCTCGCTCGAAAACTCCTGCCCGCAATAACGGCATTTGAACTTGCTCATCTCGGCTCTCCGTCAATATTCGAAGCGGAACTGAAGCAAGTGATCGATTTTGTCCCAAAAGTCCCTGTTCGTAACATCTGAAATCAGGCCTTCCCAGTGAGCAGCCTCCTCGTCCGACATGTTATAATGTCGCCGCTGATAATCCCGATAGTCTCTTTTTAATTCGGCCACGATTGCCTCAATCATTTCTTGTGTCTCTTCTCCTTTGCGCGGGTCTTCCCAGTTTTCCGAGATGTCGTGAATCAAGTTCGGGGTTATTTTGATGTCCATGTCTATTTCTCCTGTTGATTTTGTTGGTGGTTTTTGTTTGTCTATTTTCCTGACATTGTCAGCCTATGCCAAGTCCCCCGGCGACAAGCATGGAGCAGAACTCCTTGCCGTCGATCAAAATGACGCCTTTTTCGCGGGCCAGTTTTTTCGCATCCTCGCTGAAACCGTCGGCGAAAGAAACGACCCAGTTTGTGTAAGTCCAGTTTTCTTCCGGCGTTTTTGCCGCGGCGTACTCCGCAATCTGCCGGACCGCCCAGTCATCCGTCTGGCCCGCATGGAATTTCGCCTGCACGGAAATCTCCAGCCTCAGCGCGGGGAACGCGGCGACCACATCGCAATCCCCCGTCTTTCCATCGTAGTGTTTGGACAGGATTTCCGGGTTCTGGGCCCCGAGCCTGGCGAAATAGTCGCGGACAAGCCGCTCGAACTGATCCGGAGAACCGTCCCGCGCCAGCAATTTGTGGCACATGTCCGCCAACTCGCCGGGAAGGGAAAACGGCTTGCCGTAACGAAAGCGCTTGACGGCTGTTGCGACGTCCTCGGTCAGATCGTCAATGTTCAGCGTGGTCTGACGGCATTTCATCCGGCTCAAAAGCGCCGCCGATGCATAAGCCTCGCGAGGGGCGCACATGGGAGCGAGCATTTCGACATCCCACTCCCATCCGATGTCCGCCTCATTTCGCCGCTCTGAAAGAAGGGCCTTCCCTTTCAACTGGCAGACAGTAAAGCCACCGTCCCTCGGAACCACCACCACGTCCCCATCTTTCATCTCGCAGGCAAAATACCACAACGACCAGCGGTTCCGCCAAATCTCGTCACCGTAAATGGTGCGATAGATTTCATGGAATGCGTTGCCGTCCTTTTTCTCCACGGCGGCAATCATCTCTTCCGAGTTCGCACAGTCCGAGAAGCCGACGAGCAACCGATGTTCCTCGTCGAGAATCTTGTGGCCTCCCCAAAAGTCGCCCCAATGCTTGCAACGGTGCATCCAGCATGTCATTTCATTTCTCCTGTTGGTTGGTTTAGTGTTGGGTTGTTGGTTGTTCTACGGACTTCCGAAAAATCGGGTGGTCCGGCCATGGTTTTCTATTCTTCATAGGCATAAGTCCCGCGAACCGTCGTATAGGCCGCCGCCACAAACTCGGCTGTTTGCCGGGATTCGTCGGTTTCCCGGAAATTGAAATACCGCCAGGCCGCGGCCACGACCGCACACGGCCCGTGTCCCTCGGAGGCGAAGAGATAGCCGTTTTGCTTGAACCGCCCCAGCCGGTTCAGCAGCCTCCCGGCCTGCCGGGCAGTCATGGTCGCGCGCTGCTTGCCCAGTTCCAGCGCCAGCGCGCCCAGCAACCGGTACGACAGCTCCTTGTCACCGATGCCGGGTTCGCTCGCGACGATGCGACCGGCTTCCTCCTCCAAACACCGCGCGAACGTTTCCATCGCCCGGTCGCCATCCGAAGCGTAATGGGCTTTCGCACCGATGGGTGCGAACACGCCCCGGTCCAGCATGGCGTCGCGGAGGGCGTCCGCAAATTTCTCCACGCCCACGCCTTTCCACTGGGCCAGGTAGGACGGGTGCCACGTCTGGAAAATCCAGGTCTTCCCCAGCTTCCACGTCCAAATCCTAAATCCGTCGCACTCCTTCGTTTCCACCCGCTCCGCTCCGGCCAACGCCGAATCCGACCCCATCGCGTCGTTGTGGCATGAATAGAGGATGGCATCCGGCGCAAACACGTCGCAAAACGCCCGGAACGACGTGAGTCCCGCCGCTTCCGAGAGCCCCCGGCACTTCCAGAATCTCTCTTCCCGAATCTGCCCCTCTCCGTCGCCGACGTTGGCCCCGTTGCGTTCCACCGCAAAGCGGTTCGACCACGCAATGCCGTCGAGAACGGCGTTGTGTCCCGCGAGCAGACCGGGCCGCCCGTAGACCTTTTCCAGCACCGCGAAATGATATTGCCAGAAGCGGTTCTGCCATTCGACGGGCCCCGTGTCCCGGAAAATCCGCCACGACATCTGCGGGTCGAACGTCCCCGCCTTCCACGCCCGCCGGTTGGCGGCAAGGCCTTCGCTGTCCCAGCCCCACCGCAACGTCTCCTGCCCGATGACGGCCACCTTGACCAGCGACGTCGCATACAATGGCCCGCACGCCGGCAAAAACAGCTCGGGTACCGCCGCAAGTTCGGCATCCGTGTAGCCCTCGCGCTCGAGGCTTCCGAAAAATTCGTCCACCCGCGGCCCGTAAACTTCCCCGTGCCGTTGCCTCAAAAGTTCGTCTTCCTTGCTCATCTCATTTCTCCTGTTGGTCATGTTTTCTGTTTCCAGATTGTCAAGTATCCTGGCCAGTTTGACGAAGGAAATCTTGGAGCACCACCAGCATTTCATTGGCGTGCCGCCGGGCCTTGCCGACCGTCCACTTGTCATCTTCGCCATTGCACTTGGCCAGCATGAACAGCAGTTTGATGCTTTCAATCCGGCTGCCTGTGTCGCTGCCATCCTGGAGCAATTTGACCACCCGGTCATATTTGCCGCCAACGGACAGATTCCCGTATTCCGAATTCCTGCCGGCGGAAATCAAAGCCAAATTGCCGAAGATGTCCTTGCCGTTGTCCCATTCGCCGGGTGCCGTCGCATGGGTGTCCGTCTGTGCATGGAGATGTTCGACCGAGCGGTTTCGCCTGAAGACGTAATTTCGGATTGCGCTGGAAATTTCGCTTTTGCAGGAATCGAATTTCCCGCACTCCAGCAAACGCCGGAACCCGTCGTCATTGCGGCAGAACTTCTCCCACAGCAAATAGTCGAGAAGGGCGAACCATCTGCGGTTCTCCGTTCCATAGGCCAAACAACGGTCGGGCCATTCCTTGCTTTCGAGGATGCACGCCTTGGCTTGAGTGTCCAGCATCCCGCCGGTTTTGAGGAGATGCTTTAGACTCTCCAACCCGAACGCCTCGGGATTGTCGCGGTATGTCCCATACGCGTCGAGAAGCCATTTCTGATCCGGACCGGAAGAGGCATAGAGCATGGACTGGAACTGCATCAAAGCCTTCTTCTCGTCAGGCACGGCATCCCGGACGGTACCGTCGCTCTCCCGAACATAAAATGAATACTGCGATTCATTTTCAGCCGAGACCAAATGAACAATTTCTGCGTCCAGGAACTTCCGGTATTCCCACATCATGTCAATGAACGCCCTGCGTTGCTCCGGCGGGAGGGCGGTCAACTCGCGGAACAAATCCAGCAGACGCGATTCGTCTCCGATTGGTTCGTCCGCCCGTCCCATGTGTTTCTTCATGAACAAGACCCGGACGTGGAGCAGGAAGGTCGGGAAGGAAACCAGACCCTTGCGCAAATCGTCCTTCCCCTCGGTCCCGATTTCGTAATGGCGCAACTGGTTTTTGTCCTGGCAATGTTCATACACCCGGACCAGAAGGGCGTTCTCGCCATTCCCGGCGGGAGGGCACTCCTCTTCGAGAACGGAGGAAAGCGGATGACGTTCTCCCGCGAACGAATCGTCGCTTCCCTCTTCAAGTTTGGAAAACCTTCCGAAATCCGACACGGAATTCCAAGTTCTCAGACACAGCCCGTCGAGGCCCTTGCACATTTGGACCTTCAGGATTTCATGGGGTTCCAGCTGCTTGCCTCCATTGTTCATTTTCTCGAAATACCGGTTTTGTTCGAAGATGTCCTTCCGATACGGCTCATCGGGCAGGCAAGAAACCATCAGCGTCAATTGCTCCTTGATGGTATCGCTCTTCCCCTTCAACGCTTCGAACATTTCAAGCCCTTTTCCGGGGGTCAATGCAAAGCGCAGGAATCCGGCCATCGCGGCATTCCCGACCTTCGAAATGCCGTCAAGGGAAGGAGTCCCGCCCTTTTCGAAAACCGCATAGACGTCTTCCAGCGCCTTCCTGTCTGCGGGTCTGGCGGCATAGGACAATTTGGTTGGATCCAGGTTCCACCCGAGCAAGGCCCCCAGCAACAGGACACACGTCAGGCGCTGCTGGCCATCCACCAGAATCAATCTGCCGCCAGTCTCCGGGCGCACAACCGTGATGATGCCCAAATGGTATCGTCCGTTTCTTTCGGCAGAACGGAAATGCTCGCTCAAATCCTTGAACAGTCGCTCAAATTGCTCGTCCCCCCATGCGAAGACCCGCTGGTAGATGGGGACTTCAAAGGAAAACGAAGAAAACAGCTCCTCGACATTGTATCCCCGAGGCTGGGAGAAAAATTTGTTTTCAGTCATGTCAAACCTCTCTTTTCAATTGTGGTGATCAATCAGGTTGCCGGGAGAAAATCCCGGACGAAGGTCGTCGCCGGGTCGAACCATCCGTCAACCATCCCGGGTTTCAGCTTTTCGAACAAATGATATGCCCCCTGCCAAAAAGCGGGACGGATACCTCTCGGGCTTGTGGCTTGGTATTCCTCGCCCTTCCGGTTGGCGCCGTAGTCCCGTGCGTAGAGATTGGTGGGCAGGACGCAATACTTGAAGAAGTGCTCGGGAGTCGGCGACTCGTCCAAGGCCTCCACCGTGTGCAATACAATCGGGTCTTGGAAAAGGGTTTCCGTGATTTTGTATTGGTTGCGCAGGCGGCCGATGCGCTGAATGATGAACATCAATGCATCGTTCAGATACATCTCGCCGTCAAGGCAGAACTTGCAGTAATATAGGAACAACAAAGCCCTGATGACATGCAGCAGGCGGATGTGGCGCGGGGCGTTGTCGAATCCATGCAAACCCCGCACCGCATCCGAGGCGGCAAATCGCCTGAATACGTCGGCGTATTTTCTCGCATAGCCAAAAAACCACATTCCTCCGACAATGCCGGCATCGTAGGCGTTTCCGCCGACGAATGGGCTTTTCCCCGAAATGCTTTCGTAGGAGGAATAGTGGTCGAACACATGCCCGCGGTCGTTTCGGATGCCGCGGTTGCGAATCCAGCGACGGAGGCGATACAAAGACGCATCGAGCACCTCCTCGACCAGCGAAGCCTCTTCGCCGTTGAACGAATTCACTTTTTCCTGGATGAGGGCGTCCCATTCGCCGGCTACCCAGCCCTGCGGGTCGCTGTTCTCCAGGAACCGCAAATGGTGGGTCTTCAGCAAATCGTAATCGGAGAGTTTCTTCCCTGCCGAATTGACCGCGTTGAAAAACGTGTAGGCCAATTGCAATTTGTCCTGCCCCTTGATGGCAATGACATCGACGGCAATCCGGTCGAACGGGATATCGGCAACGCCATTCGGGATTTGGTGATTCTTGATCCACTCGCCTATGGTCATCGCCGCCCAGCGGACATGCTTCAGCACGTCTTCGTCGGCAGTCTCGCATTCGAGCAGCGGCGGCAAGGCATTGCCATTGGGCTTCGTCTTGGCCAGCAGGATGGAAAGGGTGACAAGGCGCTGTTGCCCGTCGACGACATCCCAGACAGTCCCGCGCTCGCCGTCATGCTCGTGAACGACGACGGTTCCCAAATGCAATGTCCGCCCGTCCTTCCAGTCGAAATACCAAATGGACTCCAGGAGGCCTTCTATTTGCTTTTTGCCCCAGCAATACCCCCGCTGGTAATCGGGAATTGCAAGAACGGGTCTGCTTGCGTCCATGGGATCAACAAGCAATTCCGGTACACGCAAGCCCGAAACATGCTCGACGAATGAATTTGAGAGTGTGTTGTCCATGATTCGTGATTTCTCCTGTTTTGTTTGTTGTGGGAGTTGTTCAAAACCTTCATTGCCTTTTCTTCCTGTGCGCCAGCAGCGGCTCCAGCGCTTCCGCCAGCTTCGCCAACGAGCCGCGAAGATGATGCGAAAACATGTTGCCTGCCAGTTCGCGGAGCGACGCGAAGGGAATCGCCGCGTTCCACCAAAGGTGGGTTCCGTCGTGGGCACAGTTTCCCGTCGCGTTGAACGCCCACCATGCGCCGCGCACGCCTTCTTCGGCCTTCGCGACGTCGGCTTGCGCGGCCTCCGCCGCCAAATCCAGACCCGCGTATTTCTCCTGTGGATGATTGCCCCAAACTTCGCCCCCAATCCGCAACACGAATCCCGTGCCGTCGGGGTCGATGCGGAAGCCAATGCCTGTCAAGAAGTCTCCATTGCCACCATTCTCTCCCTTGCCGCTCCACAAAGCGCAATCGTAGGTGGTTTGCAGGCGGGACCGGGTGCTCGACAGGACGGCCCCGTTTTCGAGGCGCGATTCCCAGGCGTTCACCCCCGAGGCCCAGCGCAACTCGAGTGCGCTTTCGCGCAGGGCGTGCAAGAACGTCGGCCGGTAGAAATCGCCATTGGCCGCTCCGGCCTCCGCCCCGGACGGCTTCACGTCCGTCACGGCGGACAGCTTCAACAGGCGATCCACCACCTCGCCGACCTTGCCGCTTTCCTGTTCCGGGAATTTCGCGAGAATCCGCGCCTTCACGCGGTTGAGCGTTTGCGAAATCTTGAGAGCCCGTGACTCCAGGAATGCGTCGCCCCGGCACAGCCGGAACAGCACCTGCTCCCACTCCTCGTCGAACTCCGCCATTTCGGAGAGCTTCTTCTTTTCGTCCGCCGGAAGCTCCTTGAGGTGCATTGACTGTGCGCTCTTTTCGTCCCAGCCGGGGAAGTCCGGTTCGGTGCGCAAGGCGTCGTAAACCCGCGGATACTGGATTTGGAGGCACACCAGCGCGAACATCACGTCCTTCCACGCCTTGAAATCCCCGTCGTCCGCGGTCGTCACCGTCCGCTCGATCAGCAGCCGGATCAGCGACAGCGAATTGACGAGGCGCTTGAGCGACCGCGGATTCGTCCCCACCGATTCCAGCGCGTAGTCCGTCAGCGCCCGGCACATCGCCGCGTCCTTCCGCTCCTCTCCGTCCAGATAGCCGATTTTCTCCAGAGAACCGACCAGGAAATCGTCGATTTTGTAGGCGCCCACCGGCATCGAGAACGGCAGCTGGATGATCTTGTCGAAGAACGACCGGAACTCGCGCTCGTTCGCAGCCGTCATCTCGCCGAACTTGGGGTTGAGGCCCTTGACCACCACGCCGTAGTCGATGGCCAAGACGAAGATGCAGTGTTCCAGGTCGAAGATGTTCTTCAGCAGCTCCAGGATCTGCACCGCCACTGGCGGGTCGATGCGGTCCAGGTCGTCGATGAAAAACAGGAAGCCGCGCTTCCCTTTCTCCTTCGCGAGGGCTTTCTCCACCAGCGACTTGATGGCGTTCTTCAGTTCCTCCACCCCCGGCGCGCCCGCCGCTTCCTCCCCGGCGTTCCACTCCGCCTTCACCTTGTTGCCGTCGACGCCCGTCTGCTTGGCGACCACCTGCGAGACGACGCTCCACGAAACCGCCCACACCTTTTTCAAAACCCGCCCGCGCTCTTCGTCCCCCGTCCCCGCCACCTTCGAGATTTGCGACACGATGCCCGCGAGAATCTTGAGGATGGCCTCCTCCGGGTCCGCCAGCAGCGCGTATTGCCACGTGTTGATCCACACGCCGAAATACGGCGAGCCGGGGTTCTTCACCAACCGCTCTTCCAGCGTGTTCATCAGCGATGTCTTCCCGCTCCCCCACTCCCCCTGCAACGCGATGGTCAGAGGCGACTGCGCGTTGGCGATGAACTCCGTCAGCGCGGCCCCGTAGGCCTTCATGTTCAGGCTGTCCTCTTCCGCCCGCGCCGGTTGGTCGATGAGATTCGAAATCATGGGATGTTTCTCCGTGGGAGCCGCCCTTGGGAACCGATCCGGCGAGAAGAAAGGGCGCGACTGCCCGCCGGATTTCCGGTGCGGTCTGCGAAAACCTTGAGAGAAATCACGGAAGGAAACGCGCCCTTCGGGGGACGCATTCCGCGCTTCGTGGCCCTCTCGGAAGAATTTCGCAGTTTCACCGGGACCACCGATGCGACGAACGCATGGCTTGAAATGACAAACGCATTTTCGCATTCCCGCCGCCTTCCGGCAAGCGGGAAAATGCCCAACGGCATTCCGCGCCGTGCGTTCCTTCCGTGATGAAAATCCTTCTGCGTTGCATGCCCGCGGCCCCTTCGCGGCCGTTTTCGCTCCCGCCCCGCGGCGGGCACGGCATCCTCTGTCCCGCGGCACATGGGGACATGCGCCCTCCCGGTTCCCCGCAATCCCGCATCCCCAAACTCTTTGCATTCCTCTGTGCTCCTTTTGCGTTCTCCCATTTTCAATCCTGTCCATTCTGTAAATCCTGTCCAAAACTCTCTGCGCCTCCGTGAAACTTTTTCACGAACGACGGCGGGGACGCCGTCGCTACATCCACGAAGTGCGAGATTACGGAAATGGCGGAAGCTTTCTTTGCGTTCCTTGTCGGTAATGTGGCACCAGAAACAACGCCTTGCGAGGGTCTTACAAGCCTGTCTCGCATTGGAGTATGATGCGGGCGGCAGGTGGTCGGTCAACCAACTGCTGTCCTCGTGGGAGACACCCGATAA
>JAFSUH010000160.1 GCA_017445365.1 Kiritimatiellia bacterium
CCCTCTGTGCCCTTTGTGTCCTTTGCGGCTGAAATCCCTCCCACCCCCCGCCTCCGGATGTGCGGCTTCCAGCCGCGCTCACTGGGAGCGCGGGCGTCCCGCCCGCGGTTGGGAGGAGCGGCTTTCAGCCGCGCCCAGGGAAAAAGGCTCCGCCCCTTTCCGTCTCCAAGTTGTCTCCCCCCATCCACCCTCCAAGCGTTCCTGTCCGCCAAGCGGTTTTCTTTGTTTTCATGTAGGCATTCCTCCCGTCTCCCAGCCATTCAAGTCCGCAAAGCGGCATTCGAGACATTCTTGTAGTTGTCCAAGTTGCCTTCTCGATGAATTGCCGGACATGGTCATGATTGTCTGACATTCCTTGTCCACCCCTTGTTTTGTTGCCCCCTTTGTTCCTTTTGTTTCCCAAAAACGACCCGAAAAACTTTTCCAATCATTGGAAAATCCGGCCCATTTTTCCAACCATTGGAAAAAAAGTTTCCAATCATTGGAAAACCCGCCCTCCCCCGCCGGGCCACCGGATTGTGCAAAACCCAAGCCGGGATCGACGGCCCCACCGGCGAAGTCCGCCTCGACTTCTTCGCCGACTGCACCCGCTTCGACAACCGCATCGGAGCCGCCATGCCCGACGAGTACGGCCCGCGTGGGGGAAAGCCCCTCCCAGGCGCGCCTTTACGGCAGTTGAGACAAGAACGTGCGTGCCGGGACGGCCACGGGGGCGTGCCACGCAAAGCAATCCAGCGGTTGCCACGGCAGCTCCGCCACCACCTGGAAAGCGTGCGGGGCTCCCGTCGCACGCTGGAAATGGGACAACGCCTTCGTCGGCACCGCATCCGAGGTCTTCGCTTCCGCCAGGAACCACGGCTCCCCGTCGCGCGCGACCAGGAAGTCCACTTCCCGCTTCTGCTTGTCCCGCAGGTAGAACAACTCGAATTCGCCGAGTCCCAGATCCGTCCATCCCTCCACCGCCTTCAGCAGGTGGCAGGCGACCATCGTCTCGAACCGCGCCCCCGTGTCGGCGATGCCCGACCAGTCCCGCAGATACCACTTCGGCGTCTTCCGCAGCGAGTTCTCCACGTTCCGGTACCACGGTCGCACCGTGAACCCGTAATACAGCGCCTTGAGCGTCGCGATCCACGCCTTCACCGTGTTCTCCGCGACCCGCACCTCCCCTGCCAGCGAGGAATGCACCAGCGGCGAGCCCGATCGTCCCGCCAGCAGCCGCGCCAAAACCTCCATCTGGTCCAGTTCCGCCGTCCGCGTGAGATCCCGCACGTCCTCCCGGACCAGCTGCGCCGCCCGCAACCGGCGCCATCGGCGCGAGAAAGCCGCATCGCGCCGCGTGAACGGCTCCGGGAATCCCCCGTGCTCCTTCAGCGCCTCCCAGTCCCCGTCCGGTATCGGGACGCTCGGTTGCACCACTTCCCGCGGCACCTCTTGGCGGGCAATCTCTCCGACCGAGAACGGATGCACCCGGTAGGGGAAATACCTCCCCATCAGGCTGTCCCCGCCCTTCCGGTACACGTCCAGCCGGGCCGAGCCCGTCACGATCACCCTGCACCTCCCCTCGTACTCGTCGAAAAACCCCTTCAGGAACGTCTTCCACCGCGAATACCGGTGGATTTCGTCGAACGCCACCACCGGCGTCTCCGTCCGCGCCGCCCCCAGACCCGCCCGTTCCGCCGCCCGGTCCGGCCCGGCCAATATCGCATCCCGCGAGTCCTGGTTGTCCCACCCCAGATAGGCCCCCGCGAACTTCCTCCCCAATGTCGTCTTCCCCACCTGCCGGGGCCC
Source organism: Kiritimatiellia bacterium (assembly GCA_017445365.1). Taxonomy (GTDB): domain Bacteria; phylum Verrucomicrobiota; class Kiritimatiellia; order CAIQIC01; family Lenti-01; genus RGIG3480. The sequence goes on from JAFSUH010000160.1 coordinate 1,789, forward strand.
CGACAGGAATGCCATCTGCCGGTTCTCCCGCAGATGCTCCTCCAAGATGCTTTCGTACACCCGTTTTCTCATCCCTGGCATCTTGCGCCCGACCCCTCTCCTGTGTCAACATTTTTTATGTTATTGCAGAACGGTAAAGATAATTATGCACTATCATGCAGAATGGTAAGCCCCATGAGCCCGCCGTCCCTTTTGTGCCACAGAATGGAATACACACAAAAACACCAACATTTTCCGTAATCTCACGCCTTCCGGGGACTGTGGTATCCTGCCACGTCTCCGCCAAAGACCTCTCCACCGGGCGCCTTGGCGTCTCCGACCACGCCCAACTCGTCCAAGCCGCCTCAACATCTTCGCCGACTACCCCCGCTTCGACAACCGCATCGGAGCCGCCATGCCCGACGAACAACCCGTTGGAGCGGGGGCGGCCCGCCCGCTTTCACTTACACAATCCACCCTTCCTCGTAGAAGCCATTCGTGTCCGCGCAGCGGCATTCGAGACATCCATGTCGGTTCTTTCCTCCCGCTTGCCTCCCGGACCACAAAACGGAGGCCGGGGAGACTCATTTGCAATTACGGGAAACCCCTTGTTTTCTCCATGATTCCATGCATCCTCACGACCATGGAAAACCATGGGGCCTTGGGAGTGGGGCGGAAGGGAGGGGATAGTGAGGGGATGCGGTCGATTTGCAAAAGGAAAGCGGGCGGGCCGCCCGCGCTCCGGCATCCTTCCTTTCCGAGGTCGACTTGGCCCCATGGCGAAAGCGGGGCAAATGGCGTTGACGGGGGGCGGGCTCTCCTTGTAGCTTCTTGGGGCGAATGGACGGGTGCGACATGGTAGTGCAGGGCAACAAGGCGTTGGGCGGGGACGGCGGCGGGCGGTTCGACGAGGTCGCGTTCATCGATGTCGAAGTCGGGGTGGCGGACGGGCGGATCCATGATTACGGGGCGTGCCAGGGGGCGAACCGGGAGGTCCACACGGCTTCGGCGGCGGAGTTCGCGCGGTTCACGGCCGGCGCCGGATTTCTCTGCGGGCACAACATCGTGCACCACGATTTGAAGTACCTGGCGGGTCCCGTTCCGGGAATCCGCGGCAAACCGGCCATCGACACGCTGTATCTTTCGCCCCTCCTGTTCCCGAAAC
>JAFSUH010000161.1 GCA_017445365.1 Kiritimatiellia bacterium
CACCGGCGCCCACAAGATCAACAACACCGTGGGGCAGGCGCTGCTCGCCAAGCGCATGGGCAAGAAACGGCTCATCGCCGAGACGGGCGCGGGGATGCACGGCGTCGCGACCGCCACCGTCGCGGCGCTCTTCGGCATGCCCTGCGAAATCTACATGGGCGCAATCGATGTCGCCCGGCAGGCGCCCAACGTCGAGCGGATGAAGATGCTCGGCGCCACCGTCCACGCCGTGGAGGAGGGGAGCGCCACCTTGAAGGACGCGATGAACGAGGCTTTGCGCGACTGGGTGACCAACTGCGACGACACGCTCTACGTCATCGGCACGGTCGCCGGGCCCTACCCGTATCCCGCGCTCGTGCGCGATTTCCAGAGCGTCATCGGCCGGGAGGCGCGCCGCCAGTGCCTCGACAAGTTCGGCCGCCTTCCCGACCAGGCCATCGCCTGCGTGGGCGGCGGCAGCAACGCGATGGGGCTTTTCGCGGGATTCCTCGACGATCCGGAAGTGCGGCTTGTCGGCGTGGAAGCGGGCGGCAAGGGCATCGCCACCGGCGAACACGCCGCCTCCATCAACGGCGGGCGGATCGGCGTCCTGCACGGGGCGAAGACGATGTTGCTCCAGACGGAGGACGGCAACATCTTGGACACGTACTCGATTTCCGCCGGTCTCGACTACCCCGGCGTCGGCCCGGAGCATTGCTTCCTCCACGACACGGGCCGCGCCGAATACGCCGTCGTCCGCGACGACGAGGCCGTCGCCGCCTTCGACGCGCTCTGCCGCGACGAGGGCATCATCCCCGCGCTCGAATCGTCCCACGCGCTTGCCGAAGCCATCAAGCGCGCGCCGGCGCTCCCGCGCGACGCGCTGCTTCTGGTCAACCTCTCCGGCCGCGGCGACAAGGACATGGAGAGCATCCTCCGCTACAAGAAGGAAAAACAGGCATGAGCACGAGAATCACCGATTGTTTCGAAAAAGCGGAAAAAGAAGGCCGCGGCGCGTTCGTGGCGTATCTGACGATGGGGGCTCCGAGCCCGGAAGCGAGCGAAAGGGCCGCGGACGCGTTGCTCGCCGGCGGAGCCGACATCCTGGAGCTGGGCGTGCCGTTCTCCGACCCCTTCGCCGACGGCGCGACCATCCGTTCGGCCGCGTACAAGGCCCTGGAGCAGGGCATCACCCTGGAAGGCGTCCTCGCGATGGCCTCTCGCCTCCGCGCGCGCCATCCCGCGGCGGGGCTGGTGCTTTTCACGTACTTCAACCCCGCCTTTTCGATGGGGCTGGAGGCCTTCGCTTCCGCCGCCGCGGAGGCCGGAATCGACGCGGTGCTCGCGGTGGATCTCCCGCTGGAAGAGCGGGAGGAGCTTCTGGCGCACCTGCGGCCGCACGGGGTGGGATACGTCCCCCTCATCGCGCCGAACACGCCGCTCGAACGCGTGGTCGCCAGCGCCGAAGGCCTGGACAATACCTTCCTCTACGCCATCACCGTCAAGGGCATCACCGGCGCGCGCAAGGAGCTTCCGAAAGAGCTTTCGGCGCGGCTGGACGCGTTGCGCGCGGCCGTGAAACTGCCCGTCGCCGCGGGGTTCGGCATTTCGACCAAAGCGCAGGCCGAAGAAGTCTCGCGGCATGCCGACGGCTTCGTCGTCGGCTCCGCCTTGGTCAAGCGGCTGATGGAGGAGGGGGAGCTCGCGCCTCCGTCTCTGTCATGAACGAGCGCGTCAAGATAAAAGTGTGCGGCATCATGGACGCCGCGTTTGCAAAGGCCGCGGAATCGCGTGGAGTGGATTGCCTCGGGTTCGTCTTCGCGCCCGGTTCGCCGCGGCGTGTTTCGCCGGAAACGGCGCGCGCCATCGCGGGAAGCCTCGCGGGGCGGGCAAAAACAGTCGGCGTGTTCGCGGGCGTGCCGATCGCGGCGGCCGTCGCCATGGCGTTGGAGGCGGGCGTGGACATCGTGCAGTTGCACGGCGGATACACCGCCTCCGACTGCCGCCTCGCGAAGGCCGCGGGGTTCGGCGTCTGGATGCTCGACGAAGGCGGCGAGACACCGCCGGAGGCGGACGGCATTCTGGTGGACGGCCGGGACGGCGCGAAGCGCGGCGGAACGGGGAAAACAGCCGACTGGGAACGGGCAAGGGAGCTCGCCGCGAAGGGCGTTTTCACGATTCTCGCGGGCGGGTTGGGGGAGGCGAACGCCCCCGCCGCCGCGCAAACCGGTTGCGCCGTCCTCGACTTCAACAGTTCTCTCGAACTCTCCCCCGGCCGCAAATCCCTTGCCAAACTCGACGCCCTCCTCGAGCGCTTCCGTTCCGAAAGGGCCGGTGGAGACGGGCGGCGCGCCTAGAGCGCGACGGAGAAGATGTAGTCGTCCATGACGAAGCCGTGGCCGATGTCCTTCGCGTCTTCGGCTGCAATCCCGAATCCGGCGCGTTGGTAGGCCTTTTGCGCGCGCACGTTTTGGCGGTTGACGCGGAGCCAGACGCTTTTCGCGCCCTTCTCCCGCGCGTGGGAGAGGACCCGCGCCAACGCCTCCTGCCCGTGGCCCGCGCCCCACATCTCCGGGACGAGATACACCTTGTGCAGTTCGAGCGCCCTCTCTTCGCCCTTCGGCTCGCCGTCGTACTCCACGAACCCCACCGGTTCCCCCGTTTCGTCCAAGGCGAAATCCCACCGCGCACCCGCGTTTTCGTCCGCTTCGATGGCTTCGTCCGAATACATCCAGGAGAGCATGTAGCGGATCTGCCCGTCCGCGAGGATTCCTTCGAACGTCTTCGGCCACGTGGCCTCCGCCAGCCGCCGGATGGTCTCGCGGTCCTTTGCCCCGCGTGCGCGCCGGAATGCGAGCGGCGGCATCACCACACCCCGAAGAGTACCGAGCTGAAGGTCGTGATGGGGCTGGTTTCGCGCAGGTCGTCCAGCGTCGCCGACCCCTGCGCCAGAATCGCGCGCAGGTCGTTGTACAAGGCGTCGTCGGTCAAAATCTTGCCGAGCGCGCCGTCGCCGCGGGCCAGCCCTTCGCCCACCGTGCGGAAGCTCTTGATCGCTTCGGCCAGGTCGTTGTACACGGTCTCGTCGGGGCTCAGGAGCTTGCCGATGGTGCCTTCGCCGCGGGCGACCGACTCGCTCACGCCTTTCAGGTTCGCCGCGATGGCCCGCACGTCCGCGTACACGTCTTCTTCGTAGATGAGCCGCCCCAGCGTCCCTTCGCCGCTCGCGATCTTCTCCCCGATCCCGGAGAGTTTCGCGAAGGTTTCGCGGAGGTTCCCGGAGGCTTCCTCGTCCTTGAGGAGCATCCCGATGGTTCCCTTCCCCTCCTGCAGGTCTTCGGTGATCTTGCGGATGTTGGCGAGGGACGCCTTGATGTCGTCGATGATCCCGCCGTTGAGCGCCGCGCGCAGTTCGGCGATCGCTTCCGTCGCCGAGACGATCATGTCCTGCGGGGCGTGGCCGCGCAGCTGCGTCCCTTCCGGCAGGCGCTTTTCGCTCCGCCCCGCGTCCACGGCGAGGTTCCGGCCGCCGAGGAGCGACGAGGGCTCGACCACGATATTGTAGTCCTCGCGGAAATCCACGGCTTGGTCGAGGTCGGCGGAGACGTGCACGCCGTCCGCGGCGAAGGAAATGTCCTTGATTTTGCCGATGGTCATGCCGCGGGAGGTCACGTTGTCGCCCACGCGCAGGCCCATCACGTCGTCGAACACCGCGTGCATGCCCTGCGGCCGGTGGAAGAGGTCGGAACTCGAAAGGATGACGGTCAGCACGAACAGCGCCGCCATCAGGGCGAAGCCCATGAGGCCGACGATGCTTTCCATCCAGAGGAGGCGGGTCTTCGGGTTCATTTTTCGAATGCCTTTCGTACGTCGTCCATCGAGTCGATTCCCTGCGCGCGGAGGAACGAACGCGCGGCGGGGTGGGGGGAGCGGATGAATTCTTCGGGCGGGTCGCAGGTGACGAAGCGGCCCTGGTGGAGGAGGGCGATGCGGCTGCCGATGCCGAGCGCCGAATAGAGGTCGTGGGTGACGACGACGCTGGTGACGGAGAGCCGTTGGCGGAGCGAATCGATCAGCCGGTCGATCTGCCGCGAGCCGATCGGGTCGAGGCCGCTCGTCGGCTCGTCGTAGAGCACGATTTCCGGTTCCGTCGCGATGGCGCGGGCGAGCCCGGCGCGCTTGCGCATGCCGCCGGAAATGTTGGCGGGCAGGAGGTCTTCCGCGTCGGAAAGCCCGACGAGCGCGAGCTTTTCGCGGGCGATGCGGAGGATTTCGCCTTCCGCGAGGCGCGTCTTCTGCCGCAGGGGCAGGCACACGTTGTCGAGCACGGAGAGCCACTGGAGGAGCGCGCCGGACTGGAAGAGGACGCCGAAGCGGTCGAGGGCGCGGGCGAGGGTGCGGCCGTGGGCTTCGGTGATGCAGTCGTCCCCCACGTAGATGCGCCCGCTGTCGGGCGTGAGGAGCCGGACCATGTGGCGGATGGTGACCGACTTGCCCGCGCCGGAGGGGCCGACCACGACGAAGGTCTCGCCCTTTGCGATTTCGAAGTCGAGGTCGTCGAGGACCTTGCGGTCGCCGAAGCGTTTGGTGACGTGGGAGAAGCGGATCACTGGTAGAAGAGGCGGGTGACGAAGTAGCCGATGACGAGGATGAGGAGGAACGAGACGATGACGCTCTGGCGGGTCGCGCGGCCGACGCCGACGGCGCCTTCGCGCGCGGAGAAGCCCTGGTGGCAGGAGACGGTGACCATGATCAGGCCGAAGAGGAACGCCTTGAAAAGGCCGACGTAGAGGTCCTTGTTTTCGGCGTAGCGGAAGGCGTTGTCGAAGTACGCGGTCGTGGAGATGCCGAGCTGGGTCGAGCCGACGAGGGCGCCGCCGAGGATGCCGAGGATGTTGGTGTACACGGTCAAAAGCGGCATCATGACCGCGAGGGCGGCGAGGCGGGGCATCACGAGGTAGCGGACGGGCGGGATGCCCATCACGTCGAGCGCCGCGACTTCCTCGGAGACGGTCATGGTGCCCATCTGCGCGGCGATCGCCGACCCGGAGGAGGCGGCGACCACGAGACCGGTCATGAACGGGCCCATTTCGCGGAGCATCGCGATGCAGACGAGCATGCCGATGTTGGTTTCCTGGCCGTAGCGGCGGAGTTCCAGGCCCACCTGGAGGGCGAGGATCATGCCGGTGAAGAAGGCGACGACGGAGACGACGGGGAGGGACTTGAAGCCGACGGTGTAGAGCTGTTCCAGGACATCGCGGCGGTTGCGCTTGGAGAAGGCGAAGGGGAGGGCGGCGAGGGCGCCGAGGAGGAGGAGGAGGGCGCGGCCGGTCCCGCGGCACGCGGAGACGAGGATGCGGCCGAACGCGCCGAAAGGCGGGGCGGGAGGGGGAAGGAACTCGGGTTCGCGGGTGATCACGCGCGCTAGGGTAAGCCAACCCGCCCGCGGGAAAAAGAAAAATGACGTTTTGCCGATGTCCGGCAAAAACGGGGCGGATTTGCCGAACATTGGCAATCGGCTCGCCGGGGACGCCTCGCCCCATCTTCGGATTTTGCCAAGCATCGGCAACATCGCGCGAAATTTGCCAAACATCGGCAAAGTCAAGAAAAAACGACAAAGGGGGACGCGGCGGCGGCACGCGCAGGCGGGATGGTTGCAACGCCGTTTGGAAGCGGAGGCGGCGGCACGCGAAGCGGAGCCGCCGCAAACAAGGTGTCCGCGACACCACTACCAGTCGCGGTCGACGGGTTGGGGGGCGCCGTAGCGGCGGAAGAGGCGCGAGCGGTCCTGTTCCTCCCGCTCCTTCATCGCGTCCATCAGCCGCTTCGCTTCTTCTTCGGTCATTTGCTTTTCGTCGCGACCGTCCTGCGGCTGTTGTTGCTCTTGCGCGTCCTGCCGGTTTTCCTGTTCCCCGGCATCCTGCTGCTGTTCCTGGTTTTCCCCCTCGTCCGGGTTTTGCTGCTGTTGCTGCTGCTGGTCGTCGCCCTGCTGGTCCTGCCCGTCCTGCGGCTGTTGCGGCTGGTCCTCCCGGTTTTCGTCGGACGGGTCCTCTTGGTCGTTCTGCTGCTGGTTCTGTTGGTTTTGCTGCTGTTGCTGCTGGAGTTCTTCCAGACGGCGGCGGGCCATCTCGTAATTCGCCCGGGCGTCGTCGTACGCGGGGACGAGTTTCACGGCGTTTTTGAATTCGCCGACCGAACGGGCGAGCAGTTCCTGTTGCTTTTCGGCCATTTCGGGCTTTTCGCTTTCCCGCGCGAAGGCCAAGCCGCGGTTGTACGCCTCGCGGGCCCGCCAGTCGGCATCAATCCCGCGCGCGTCGGCGAGCCCGCCCAACTCTTCGCCCGCCGCGGCGCTGTCGCCGCCGGCGAGGGCCGAAAGCGCGGCGTTGTACCGCGCGGCGTAGTCGCCGTCTTCCGCGGCGTTGGTCGCCGCCGCGAGGAAGGCCTGGCGCGCCGCCGTCCAGTTCGTCGCGGCGAAGGCCTTCTCGCCGTCGCGGAACTCGTCGGCGCGCGCCGCCGCCGCGGCGGCAAGGAGCGTGCAGAGGACGGCGGAGAGGGCTGGGCGGCGGGGGAGGCGCATGGCGCTAGGCGATTTCCTTCGCCTTGCGGGCCTGGAGGAAGCGGACGATGGCGAGGGCGACGAGCACGACGGCAAGCGCGAGCAACGCGCCGGTGACGCTTCCGAGAAGCGGGTTCGCGCTCTTCCACGAGCCGGTGCAAAGCAGGTACAGGCCGTACGACGAAACCGCGAGCATGAAGAGCATCGGGGCGAACGTCACCCACCACGCCTTGTGGTGCTTCAAAAGCCACATCGAAACGGTGAGGAGGGTCAGGGCCGCGAGCAGCTGGTTCGCCGAAGCGAACACGTTCCAGAGGTTTTTCGCCGCTTCCGGGTCGCCGAGGAGGAGCGCGGCGACGAGGGCGACGACGAGGCCGGTGGCGACGTACATGTTCGACAGCGCCTTCGCCGGCGCGCAGGCGGGGCAGGCCTTGCCTTCCGCGGGGACGAAGAGCTCCTGCCAGGTGAAGCGCGCGAGGCGGGTCGCGGTGTCCACGCTCGTCATGAGGAACGCGGAAACGGCGAGGCACATGAACGTGTACCCGGCCTGCTGCGGGAGGCCGAACTTGGTGCAGAAGCCCGCGAGGCCGCCCGCGAAAAGCTGGACGGGGGTCTTGCTCCCGAGGTTCGCGAGAAGTTCGCCCTGCGTGAACGAGCCGACCGCGAGGAGCGCGAGGAGGGCGAGAACGCCTTCGAGGAGCATCCCGCCGTAGGAGACGAGGCGGATGTGCCCTTCGCTTGCGATTTGCTTGGCGGTGGTGCCGGACGCGACCAGGGAGTGGAATCCGCTGCACGCGCCGCAGGCGATGGTGATGAAAAGAATCGGGAAGAGGGGTTGGGCGACGCCCTTGGCGTTGGCGGCATGCCAGCCGGTGAACGGGTCGAGGGAAATGGCGGGGGAAGCGAAGAAGACGCCGGCGAAGCCGAGCGCCATCATCGCGTAGAGCAGGTAGCTGTTGAGGTAATCGCGCGGCTGGAGGAGGAGCCACACCGGCAGGGTCGAGGCGAGGAAGCAGTAGGCGACGAGCACCCACGTCCAGACCGTCTGCGCGCCTTGCGCGGAAAGCCCGAAGCTCCCCACGAGGTCCAGCGGGAAGCGCGTGCCGACCCAGATGCACGCGAACATCACCGGGACGAAGACCAGGGTCGCCGCGAACACGGGCATCTTCGCGCGGTTGGTCGCGAGGCCGAAGACCACGGCGAGCGCGATGAAAAGCAGCGACGCGGTCGCCACTTCGGGCGAGCCGACGAAAGTCGCGGCGACCTGGCGGGTGAATTCCGCGCAGACGAGGACGAGCGTGGACCACGAAAAGAGGAGGAAGAGGAGCTTGCCGGGGCGGCCCAAGACGGTTTCGATGACCGAGGCGATGGAGCGGCCCTCGTGGCGGACGGAGAGGAAGAGGGAAGCCATGTCGTGGACGGCGCCGATGAAGATGCAGCCGAGGACGACCCAGGCGACGACGGCGCCCCAGCCGAAGTACGCGGCGGCGATGGGGCCGACGATGGGCCCGGCGCCCGCGATGGAGGCGAAGTGGTGGCCGAAGAGGACGGCGGGGTGGGCGGGGACGTAGTCGATGCCGTCGGAAAGGGTGTGCGCGGGGGTGGGGCGGGCGGGCTCGACGCCGAGGACGCGTTCGAGGAAGCGTCCGTAGAGGAAGTACGCCAGGAAGAAAAGGGCGGTGCCGCCGAGAAGAAGGATGGTGCCGTTCATGGGAAAGTCTCCAATCGCCCGCGCGGGAGGCGGGCAGGCGGAAACGTGCGCTTTTTGCGGGAAATGTCAAGCGTGCGGCGGCGGAAACGCGGCAGGACGGGAACGAGGGGGCGTTCCCCGCCTTCTTTTTTCTCTCGCCCCCGGAGGGGGCGTGGGGCAAGATGGGAGTCAACGCGTCCGCCGTGGCGGACGCCCGAACGTTCCCGTCCCCGCAAGGAAAGGACCCCTCCCCATGAAAAACAAGAATCTCCGGTTGATGTTGGCGGCTGGCGCCGCCGCGGTCCTGGCGGTGCAATCCGGCGGGGGGGGGACGGTGCTCGTGACCGGCATCGAGTTGCGGGGCGGGCCGCAGGTGGCGGCATGCGGGGAAGGAACGGAAGGGATGCAGGTGACCGTGCGCGGGGAAGGGGCGGCGGGGAAGGGATACGATTTGATGCGGTCGGATACGCTCGGGACGGGCGCGGACTGGGAGCCGGTCGGCCATGCGACGGCGGAGGCGGACGGCGCTTTCTCGTTCGACGTGCGCGACGGGGAGGCGAAAGCCTCGGCGTTCTACCGGGTGGCGGAAGCGGCGGCGGCCAAGGGAAAGAAGACGGCGCGCAATGGGGAGGAGCCCGAAGACCCGACCGAAGACCCGACCGAAGACCCGCCCGACGATGTCCTCGACGTGTGCGATTTCGGCGCGGTTGCCAACGACGGGGCCGACGACTCCGGCGCGTTCCGTTCGGCGCTTGCGGCCGCACGCGACAATGCCATCGAATTGGGCAAGGAGGTGGAAGTCCACGTCCCGGCGGGGACCTACCACCTGGCAAGCAACGTTCCCATCTATTCGAACACGAAGCTGCTGGCCGCCACGAACGCCACCATCGTCAACACGGACACCGGCGGGGCGGGCGTCATGGTTTTCGGGGCCCATCTGGACGGGAACGGCTGGCTTTGCGGACTCGCCGAAGATTGTCCCCACGGCGGGTATTCCCAATTCGAAAACATTACCATCGAAGGCGGCACGTGGAATGCCAACGACGGCGGCGGACAGGGCAACCACCTCGTCTTCCAGTTCCGCCACGGCAGGAACATCGCCATCCGCAACCTGACGTGCCGGAACGCGGCGAACCACTTCCTCAACCTGAGCGGCACGGACAACGCCGCCGTGGAGAACGTCACCTGCGAAAACGCCGCGACCTACACGGGCGACGACCCCGATTTCTGGGGCGTCTACAAGAACAGCCGCGATTCGCGCCGGTACGCGACGCTCGAGGCCGTGCACACCGACTACCTCGACCCGGCGGGCGAAGGGAAGGCCTATCCGCTGGACGGGACGCCGTCGCAAAACATCCGGATTTCCGGATGCACGTTCCGCAACGTCTACGCGGGCGTGGGCGCCCACAACTATTCCGTGCAGGGCCTGCATGCCGGAAACGTCTCCGTCCTCGACAGCACGTTCGAAATCAAGGAAGGCGAAGGGAACTGCGTCAACCTCTTCGGCTTCACCAACGCGACCGTCCGCGGCAACACGGCGACCGCCGCCAACAAGGCCAAGGAATTCCTCAACTGCATGGGCAGTTCCGCCACGGTCGGAAACAACCGCATCCTCGGGTTTTCGGCCATCGCCATCTATCTCGGCGAGGGGAGCGAGGCCTCCATCTCGGGCAACCGGATTTCCGGCGGGCCCAACGGCATCTGCGTGACCGGGGGGAGCAACGCGGGCGAAATCCGGGGCAACACGGTTTCCCGCATGGGCGACACGGCCGTCAAGGTCGACCAGTCGTCGGCGGGAAGCATCCAAAGCAACCGCATTTCCGGCGCGAAGGGACCGGGCATCCGGATCGCCCAAAGCGCCGTCGCGCTCGTCCAAGGGAACGGAATCGACTGCACGGGGGCGGCGGCGGGGACGCACGGCATCTTCGTCACCGGCGGCTCCGGCATCGCCATCCAGGGCAACCAGGTCACCAACGCGCCCGCATGCGGCATCATGGCGGACGGGACCGCGAACGCCGTGATTTCCGGGAACTCCGTCCGGAAGGCCGGGCAAAACGGCATCGTCGCCAATGCGTGCTCGAAGCCCGCCGTGAACGGCAACACGGTCGTCTCGCCCGGCAAGCACGGGATTTTCCTCTACCGCTCCGACAACGGCACGGTGAGCGGCAACACCGTCAAGAGCGCCAAGGAAATCGGGATGGCCGTCATCGCTTGCGCCAAGGCGGTCATTCAAGGCAACAAGGTCTCCGACAGCAAGGGGCACGGCATCTACGCCGCCGGGGAAAAAGCCCGCAAAACGTCGGCCACGCTGGAGGGGAACGCTTCCGTGAGCGGTTCGACGGCTGCCGGGACGGCCGACATCCGTTTCGGCGAGTACTGCACGGGTTGCGTGGCGAAGAACAACACGGTGGGAACGCGGGGGCTCGCGGCCCATTCGTCGGCCAAGTACACCGAGACGGGCACCCGCATCTCGCTGGGCCGGTGCACGGTTGCGCTGTCGGCCACCACCCTGTACTACGAGGGGAAGGCGGTGAAACCGAAAATCACCGTCAAATGCAAGTCGACCACCCTCAAGAACGGGACGGATTACACGCTTTCCTGGAAGAACAACAACGGATACGGGACGGCGACGGTCACGATCGCCGGAAAGGGGAAGTACGCCGGCAAGGTGGCGAAAGACTTCAAGATTCTCCTGAAAGCCCCGGTGCCCAAGAGCGTGAAAGAGGTCAAAAACGGCGTGAAGTTCGTCTGGACCGGCTCGAAGGGCGCGGCGAAATACCGCGTGTTCCGCAAAACCGGTTCCGGGAAGTTCGCGAAGCTCGCGGACACGACCGCCACGGGCTTCGTCGACAAGACCGTGAAGTCCGGCAAGACCTACACCTACACGGTCCGCTGCCTCAGCGCGGACGGCAAGGCCTACACGAGCCCGTACGACAAGAAGGGCCTGCCCGTCAAATACAAGAAATAGCCGTTCCGTTCCGCGGCGGAAATGCCGTCCCGCGCCTCCGGCACTTCCGGCTTCCGGGGCGCGGCGGGCGTGGTACAATGGGGCCATGAAACAGGCGACTCTCCTCATCCTCGCGGCGGGCATGGGCTCGCGCTACGGCGGACTCAAGCAGCTCGACCGGCTCGGCCCCGGCGGCGGCACCGTTCTCGACTACTCCGTCTTCGACGCCCTGCGCGCGGGCTTCTCCCGCGTCGTCTTCGTCACCCGCCGCGAACTCGCCGACGCCTTCGAGGATGCCTTCGTTTCCCGCTGGCGCGCCAAGGCCGACTGCGCCCTCGCCTTCCAGGAGCTTTCCGACGTTCCCGCGCCCTTCTCCGTTCCCGCCGGGCGCGAAAAGCCGTGGGGCACCGCGCACGCCATCCGCGCCGCGCGGCATGAAATCGCGGGTCCTTTCGCGGTCATCAACGCCGACGATTTCTACGGCGCCAACGCCTTCCGCGCGCTGGCGGACTTTCTCCTGCGGCCCGCCGCCGGAGGCGCGCGGCACGCGATGGTGGCGTACCGCCTTGAAAACACGCTTTCCGAAAACGGGACCGTGAGCCGCGGCGTCTGCCGCGTGACGGATGCCGGAATGCTCTCCGGCATCGAGGAATTCACGAAGATTGCCCGCGGGGAGGACGGGACGATGCGCGATGCGGCCACGGGGACGGAGCTCCCCGACGGCACGCCGGTTTCGATGAACTGCTGGGGATTCGACGCCGGTCTTTTCGACGCGCTCGAACGGGATTTCGCTTCCTTCCTCGCCTCGCCGGAGGCGGCGGGAAACCCGAAGGCGGAGTTCACGATTCCCTCGGTCGTGGACGGCGCGATCGCCCGCGGCGACGCGGTGGAGGTGCTGCCCTGCGACGCGAAGTGGTCGGGCGTCACCTACCAACGCGACCGGCCGGCCGTCGTCGCGCGCCTCGCGGCGCTCACCGCAAGCGGCGAGTATCCCGCCGACCTCTGGGCTTGAGCCGGGCGCCTACCCGCGCAGGTTTTCGCGGTACCACGGAATCGCTTCCGCGAGGCCGCGGGCGAAGTCGTATTCCGGCTTGTATTTGAGCAAGCGCCGCGCCTTCGCGATGTTCGCGGAGGAATCGCGGATGTCGCCCGGCCGCGGCGGGCCGAATTCCGGCTCCGTGTCCACGCCCAGGGCCCGGCGGATGGCGCGGTACGCGTCGAGGAGGCACTCATGCGCGCCGGAGGCGATGTTGAAAGCCTTTCCGTCGGCCTTTTCCGGGGCGAGACAGGCTTTCAGGTTCGCTTCGACCACGTTTTCGACGTAGGTGAAATCGCGCGTTTGCAGGCCGTCGCCGTGGATGACGGGCCGTTCTCCGTGCAACAGCTGGCGGATGAACTTGGGGATGACCGCGGCGTAATCGCCCTCGGGATCCTGGCGGCGGCCGAACACGTTGAAGTACCGCAGGCCGATGGTGGGCAAGCCGTAGTGCATCGCGTATTGCTTCGCCCACTCCTCGTCGGCGCGCTTGCTCGCCGCGTACGGCGAAAGGAGCCCGCCCTCGCGGCCCTCGGCCGCCGGTTGGCGCGGTTCGTCCCCGTACACGGCGGAAGAGGACGCGTACACGAATTTCTTCACGCTGCCGCTCTGGCGGGCGGCTTCCAGCATGTTGACGGTGCCGAGGACGTTGTTGACGCAGTAGGAAAGGGGTTTTTCGAGGGAGCGGGGGACGCTGCCCCAGGCGGCCTGGTGGAGGACGTAGTCGATGCCCTCGCAGACGCCGCGGCAGGTGCGGATTTCGCGGATGTCGCCCTTGACGAACGTGAAGAGGGGGTTGCCCTTGAACGCGGCGATGTTGGCCGGTTTGCCCGTGGAGAGGTTGTCGAGGCAACGGACGGCGAATCCCATGCGGAGGAGCGCTTCGCAGAGGTTGGAGCCGATGAACCCGGCGCCTCCGGTGACGAGGAACCGCGAACCGGCGGGGAAGGGGAGGGCGTCGTAGCTCATGGCGTTGGGCTGGAAGGGGAAAGCATGGCGGAAAGCTTCCCTTGTAGGAGGATGGGGCATCCCCGTCAATGAAAATGCACGGAGCCCGCCCGCGGAATCAGCGGCGGGCGCAGGATCGGGCGGCGAGGGCGGCGGAGGCGAAGGCCCAGAAGAGGTTGTACCCGCCCGTCGGGCCGTCCGCGTCCAGCATTTCCCCCGCGGCGTAAAGGCCGGAAATGGCCTTGACGGCCATCGTTTTCGCGTCCACCGCCTCCCGCGCGATGCCGCCGCGCGAAAGCATGGCGATGCCGTTGCCTTCCGGCCCGTCGCAGGTCACCGGCAATCCGCCCAACGCTTCCGCCAGCCGTTGCGCGTCCGTCCTCGCCAGTTGCGCCATCGCCGTTTCCCCCGCAACGCCCGCCGCCGCGCAAAGCACTTCCGAGAACCCCTTGGGCAAGCCCGTGCGCGCGAGAAAGTTTTTGACGGCGGTTTTCCCCTCCGTCCGTCCGCCCGCCCGCAAGCGCTCCCGCCAGATGTTTTCGTCCGCGTTCGCTTCGGCGCGCAGGCGCAGGATGGCGGGGCCGCCCGTTTCCGCCACCCGTTGCGACACGGCGGCGGAGAGGTCGAGCGCGGCGGGTCCGCTCAAGCCGGTTTTGGTGAAGAGCAAGGAGCCGCGCGTTCCGCCGTCCGCCTTGGTGGCGCCCTCCACCCACAGCCGCGCGTCGGCGAGCGACGAGCCCGCGATGGCGAAAAACCGGTTTTCGCGCGTGGGCAGGGGCGAGAGGGCGGGGCGGAACGGCACGGTCGGGATTCCCGACGCGTGCACGGTGCCGAGGAGCGAGCCGTCGCTTCCGGTCGCGGGGCGCGCGGCGCCGCCGCCGCAGAGGAGAACGGCGCGGGCGGCAATCCGTTCCCCGTCGGCGGGTTCCACGCCGGAGGCCGCTTTGAAATTGTCAAGCAAAATCGACTTCACGCGGCGGGAGAAGAAGAAGCGCGCGCCGTGGCGCTTGGCGTCTTCTTCCAGTTTGTCGCGGACTTCGCGGGCGCTTTCGCTTGCGGGGTACACGCCGCCGTCGGGCATGGTTTTCGTGCCGATTCCCGCTTCCGCCAACGTTTCGCGCAAGGCGGAGAGCGGCATCGCGTGGAAGGCGGGCGAGACGAAGCGGCGGGCAACGCCGAAGGCATCCGCCATCTCCCGCGGCGGCAGATCCCGCGCCAGGTTGCACCGCCCGCCGCCGGTTTGCAGGAGCTTCTTGCCGCTTTCCGCGTTCCGTTCGAGGACGGCGACCCGTTTCCCGGCGCGGGCGAGAAGCATCGCGGCGAACAATCCCGCGGCGCCCGCGCCGACCACGGCGACGTCCCACGACGGCGGAAGGTCTTCCCTCATGCGTCGCGGCGCGGGCGGAGGAACTCGAAATTGCAGATGCGCAGGGCCGGAAGCCCGTCCAAATCACGGGCGAACTTCCCGTCCGGCAACACGGTCAGGAGGAAATGGGAACCCCGCGGGCAGGCGCATTCCAGTCCCGCGCCCGCGAGGAGCGCTTCGTACTTCGCCATGAGCTTGTCGTACGTCGCCCGGTCGATCGCCCCGTCCGCGAGCGCCTGGTCGCCGTTGCGGCCGAAGGCGCGCTTGCCGGCGGTGTCGTCGCGGGCGAGCTCCTCGTCCGGCCCGTTCCAGTATCCCCAGATGGCGATGTAGTTGCGGTCGCGGCGGAGGAGGGGCTTTCCGTCGTCGTTCAGGATGGCGCTCATCGCGTCGTAGTGCCTGGGGTCGAGCACGTCGCCGGGGAGGGTCGAATCGTGCCCCAGCATGTAGATGGCCCTCGGATACGTCGTCCCCACGCCCGCCGCGGAAAGCCGCATCGCGTAGGAAAACTCCTCGAAGGGCGAATTGTACCCGTTTCCCGCCGCCGCGGGATCCTCGGGCTTCTCGCCGAGGTGCGCGACCTTCCAGACGAGTTCGATGCCGTCTTTCGTGCGCGTGTGGCAGACGCGCGCGGTTTCCGAAAGGCTCGTCGAAGGGGTGCGGCGCCAGCGCTCCGGCTGGAAGTAGTCGAAGAGCTGCGGGTCGCGGCCGACGACCCAGAGCTGGCCGTTGGTGCTTTCGCAGGGGCCGTGGATGTACGCGACGCCGAGGATTTCGCGCCGGTCGAGGTGCCCGGGGAGGGCGTTTCCCGCGGCGAAGCGGTCGCGCTGGCGGACGAGGTACGACTTGCGGCGGAGGCGGGTGACGCGCTCTTCGTAGTCCGGCGTGCGGGTCAAAAGCTCGAAATCCACCATCGCGTACGCCGTCCGCCCGCGCGCGTCGCGGAGGAAGCCGCCCTCCGGCCGGGGGCGGACGATCAGGTGCTGCGGCTTGATGTCGAGCACGCGGAAGCCGACCTGCCAGAGCTCGGTCAGGGCGCGCGTGAGCATCTCGCGGGAAAAGGCGTCCGGGTCGAGCCCGACGCGCGCGGCGGCCTCCCGCGCGGGCGGCTCGGTGACGGCGACGCCCTTGATCCATTCGTAGATCATGATGTACTGCCGGGAGATGTCCAGCTCCACGTCGCGGAATTTCGCCTTCTTCTGCTCGATCTTGCTGCGCTTGCGGCCCGTCTGCCAGAGCTGGAAGCGCTTGGCGGGGACGAAGATGGCGAGGGGCTTCTGGGTGAGCACGTGCCCGGCGTGGGTCCGCATTTCGGAGAGGAGGGAGAACTCCTCGTAGGGCGTGTTGAATTCCGCTTCGATGAATTTCTGGAGCGTGAACGTGTCCACCGGCACGGTCTCGCCCACGCGGCACCACTTGACCACGAGGTCCTTCTGGACGCCGCGGACGGGCTTGGTCGTCACGCGGTAGACGACCGACGTGCCCTGCAATTTCGTGCGGGAGGCGGAAAACCACTGTTTTTCGTACCAGCGTTCGGGGAGGAGGAACTCCCAGAAGGGCTCGCCGTGGGGGGTGAGGTAGAGGTCGCTGCCGTCGGGGAGGGGGAGATGGCGGTACGGGACGGAGAGGATGTCGACCGGCTGGGCTTCGGCGGGAAGGGGGGAGCGCATGGGCGGAGGTTGTAGCACGTTTCCGCCGCGCCTTGCACAAAAAGAAATGCCCCGCCCGCGCGGATTGGAGCTTGACGGGGGAGGAGGGAAGACGGAAGCTCGGGGCGTTGCCCGGGAAGGGCTGCCGGAAGGCGGAACGGAACGGGCGGCGAGACAATTCCATACCCTTTGCATCCCGCAAAGCTGCTGTTTCTGAAAACCTGAGAAATTTTCGAGTTGGCTGGCATTTCGAGCGGCGCGCTTCCCATGCGCACACCAAGTGTTGCCAACAGGCTTCTCAGGGCCTTCAGAAAGACACGGGGTCAGTGCGCTTTTTCTTTGCCCGAAGCCCACGGAACCGGATGGACGGCCCCCGGGCATGGAGAACGTGCAATGCATGGCAAGCAGAACCATCCGAAGGCATGCCGCCCATCCTGGCGGACCTTGCGGGGCATGCCCCGGGGAACGGCCGGAGGGCAGATGCGAACGGGCCGTACAGCCTTTTCCCGGAGAACGGGGCCACCGTCATCCGGGAACGGCGGGCCGGAGGCATGAAGGAGCGGACGAGATGTCTTGGTTGTCCGATTTCAAAATCCGCCACCAAAATTCCGCCATCGGCCGGGCTTGGCACCTGTTGGCGCCGCCCGTGACGGTATCCCGGCCTTTTTTCGGCATGCGCGTATGCATGAACCTGCGGGACAACGTGGATGACATCACGCGCTCCCGGCACGATCTGGAACACCGGGAAGGGAAGATCCTTTCCGTTCCCGATGCATTGCCGCGGGGGGCCGTGGTATGGGACATCGGGGCCAACGTGGGGTTGTTTTCCGTGAAAGCCGCCGTGACGGGACATCCGGTCGTCGCGTTCGAATGCGCGGAAGGCGCTTGCCGCTTGCTGAGGAAAACGGTGCGACGGGCAAATTTGCCGGTGACGGTGGTGGAACGCGCCTTTTCCGTGGAGCCGATCCGGTATTTCCCGCCGAAATCCTCGAATCCGAAGAACTCGGTGCGGTTCGCGCCGGACGGTCCTGCCGTGAGCATGACGTTTGCGGAAGCCATGCGAGCCTATCCGGAGCCGACGTTGGTCAAGATGGACATCGAGGGGGGCGAAATGGCCTTTTTCCGGGCGGATGCGTTCAAAAAATGGGTACTGGAGCGGCGCGTGTTCTGGTTGGTGGAAGTCCATCATGCGGTTTTGGGAGCATGGCCGGAATGGAAAGACGTGCCGCACAGCCCCTTGGACGCCGACCATGTGTTGTATGCAGCCGACGGGAAGGTTTTGGAGGATTTCATGCGGCGGTTGCCGACATCGGAATGAAGCACGATCCACGGGCCGATCCACGGGGCGCCAATCCCGTGACGGCTCCGCCCAAACTCCCTGAAATCTTTTGATTCCGGGCAAAAAAGCCTCCGAAAGTCCCATCCCGTCCCGTCCATCCCGCCAATCCCGTCCGAAACGCTTTTGGGGAACGGGGTCTCCATCGCCGGGGAAGGGGAGATGGCGGTACGGGACGGAGAGGAGGTCGACCGGCCGGGCTTCGGGGGGAAGGGGGGGCGCATGGGCGGAGGTTGCAGCCCGTTTCCGCGGTGCGGCGAAGCCCCAAGAAGCAAGCGCATGGGGCTCCCGACGCCCGCCGCGCCATGGAAATCTTTCCCGCGGCGGCGCGGACAGGGACTTTTCGGCAGGATTTGCAAGGAGGGATGGGATTTTCGGGGGATAGGGGAGCGCTTCCGCCCCGGGAAACGGGTTCCGTGGGGGAGGCCATTTGCCGCGACCGCAGGGAACCAACCCCGCGCCAAGTCCGCGAAGGGCGCGAAGGATGGAACATTGAAAACCATGGAAACCCGCCAAGGCGGGCATTGAAACATGTGAGCCGCAAAAAACGCAAAGGAGGCAGGAAAACTCACGCAGAGGCACCGAGCTACAGCGAGTTTTTCGGACAGGATTTACAGGATTCACAGGATGGGGAAATGCTGTTCAACATGAAGGGGACAAAGAGGCACGAAACACAAGGGAATCGGAAAACACGGGGTGCGAGATTACGAAAAAGAGAGCGTCTCCCCGGTCGCCGCGGGGCGAGAAATCTCTTCGGACAAGGAAGCTGGCTCGCAACGGGGCGGGATGAAAGGGCAAGATGCGGGGTGACGGGCCGTTCCCGGCGGACGGCCGCAACGAAACCCGAACTCGAACCCCGAAGGGCATCCCCTGACCTGAAGTAATCCCGAACAGTCCATTTTCGCTTTCTGCAAGTAGTCGTTTATTCCAAATCCTTGGAAAGATTGCATGAACGTCATGGTGCAAGACAAGTGCGCATGCGTGCGCGCCTCTTTTCGTGTTTCCTCAAGGCCTATTTCCGACGAGCCCAGCGGGTGAGCAAGGGAAGAGGCTCTTTTCGTGAAAGGTCTTTTCCCGAGCGGAAGCCCGGACGAAAGGACCCGAGAGTATGAAACATGTGAAATTTGCATTTGAGTTGCCGGGAATGGGGTCCATTCCGGGCGGAACGGTAAAGGGGGCAAAGGCCGTAACGACCGACTTTCGTCGACGCCCCCGTTGCGTGTTCCTGCAACGGGGAACAACCCCGCGAAATCGTGAAAACACATTTCAATGGGCGGAAACATGAAGAAGGAACGGCAAATGGGGAAGCAGCAAGAGAATCGGCCGGGAAGGGCGAAAACGGGAGGCAACCAGCCATTCCGGGGCAGGCCACGGGAAAACCTGGCGAAAATGCCAGTGGCCTGGAGACGAAAGCTGGCCATGTGGGCGTTTGGATGCGTTGTGGGAGGAATTCCGGCGGGGGCAGGACTGGATGAAAGCGTGGACTATGAGATCGTGGGCGGATTTGCCGTTCCCACGAGCCTGACCACGGAGCAGAAGGCGATTGCCACCCATTTCTCCGATAAAATCAAGGAAAATGTGAAGGCCAGTACGGTGTTCATTACGACCAAAACAGGCATGGGGACATTTCTGGGGACCGGTTTTGCCGTCAACACGAACGGATACATCCTGACGAACCATCATGTGGTGGAGGATGCCCTGAAGATGGAGGTGGAGTTCGCGGACGGGCGGAAGTTGCCTGTGGACTACGTGCTGGCGGCTTCGGAGGTTAACGACGTTGCGGTAATCAAGGTCAAGCCGGGGCCTTACGCCCATTTGGCACCCGGGAAACCGGAAAACATCCATGTCGATGACGAAGTCTTCGTGCTGGGGCATCCGCAAGGAGTGAAATTTGTTTCCTTCTGCGGAAAAATCCTGGACAAGGGCTTCTTCAATTCCCGTTTTCGGAAACGCAAGGAGTTGCGGATTTCCGCAGACTTGTACCATGGAACGTCGGGGAGCGCCTACGTGAACACGAACGGGTTGGTGGTCGGCGTCAACGCTTGGGGAAAGGACGACACGGATTTCGTGGCGAAGAAAGTGCGTTGCCAGGGGATGAACTATGTTGTCGGGGTGGAGAAAATCAAAGTGCCCTAGCGAAACGAAAACTACGGCACCGGGGTGCCTCACCTGTTCGAGATTCCGTCCCAAGCAAAGCGCGAGGACGGCAAGCCCGCCGCCCAGAAGAAACCGCCGGCCCGGTATACGGCGCATGAGAAACGGACGAAGAAAATGGCGGAACCGACGGACTTCATGAGCTTGATGCTGATGGAAACGGGTGGAGACCTGGCGGACATCAGAGTCGGGCTGGAACGCATGAAAATTCATGTGAAAGCGTCATTTTCGTCGAAGCTGCGCAACATCAGTGGCCATCCCGTACGGGTGGCCTCCCCGTTGAACATCTACGACCTGGAAACGCTTGCCCATGCAGCGGATGCTTTTGTCGCCATCAACCGCTTTGTCCGATCGTTGGAAAACGACAGGCTGTTCGAGTCGGATCCCCATCTACGGGCGGGATTCAACGAGTTGCATGCGTGTGTTGACGAGGTGCGTTCAAGCATTCTCGGCGTTTGCGAGGCGGAGGGAGGGGCTTTCCGAAGCGGAAGGAAAAGCCAAAATCCGTGATGCGAAGGCGCATTTCAACCGGGGCGGCCGTGCACTTCATGGAGTCCATGCGAAACGTGCAAGGGGCGCGCAACAAGTACATGATGGAAGGATGGCCTGATTGCAACGTCAGTTCCGGGAACTTCAAGCGGTTCTACGAAATGATGTACGAGAACCTTGGGGCGTTTGCAATCCAGTAGGACGGAATCCGCGACTGGCGGGCGTGGCGAGTGACGAGGAGCGCCGACGTTACATCCACAAAGCGCAAGATTACAAAATTTTATGCGAGATTATGGAAAAACGGCTCGTTCTTGCGTCATTTCAATGCCCACCAAGCGGGTTTCAATGGGTTTCAATGTCCCAACTCTTCGCGGACTTTTTGGCCTGAAGTCTTTCACTGCCCGCCTTGGCGGAATTCAATGACTTTCAGTGTCCAACCCTTCGCGCACTTCGCGTGAGCTTTTCCCCATGGACACGACAGGCCCGCTCTCCCTTCGCGCGAAAGGGTTTCAATGACATCCCATGTTTCGTCCCTTGGCGGTCCTCCGTGCCTCCCCTCCGGGCCGGGTCAGGGAGCGGTGGCGGCGGGGAAGGCGGCGTGGAAGGCGAGGGCGGTGGCGATGCCGAGGATCAGGCCCCAGAAGACTTCCCAGCGGGTGTGTCCGAGGAATTCGACCAGCCGCTCGCGGGGGAGCTTGCGGGAGGCGTAGAACTCGTCGGCGATGCGGTTCAGGAGCTTCGCCTGTTCCCCGGCCTCGTGGCGGACGCCCTGCGCGTCGATCATGATGGTCATGAGAAGCCCGAACATCGCGCAGAAGGCGACGGAGCCGAAGCCCGCGCGGAGGCCCACCGAGACCGCGGCGGCGGCGCAGGCGGCGGTATGGGAAGAGGGCATGCCGCCGAACCGGAAGAGGAAGGCGAAATCGAAGCGCTTTTCGCGGACCATGAAGGTGAAAAGCTTGATGAACTGGGCGGCGAACCAGCCGGATACGCCGCACCAGACCGAGATGTTGTTCCAAAGGGACGTGTTGAGGGGAAAGTCCATGCCCGGACGCTATACCACGCCGGAACCGTTTTGCCAATGGTGCCGGAGGCACGTTGCTTGCAGTGCCTCCGCTGGCGCGTGGCCCTGTTTCCGCCTCCAAGCCGCACGGCCAAAATGCGCGGCGGGTTGCCGCGGGTGGGTTTTACGCGCCGCGCCAGGCGCGGACGAGGGCGGAAGCCGCCGCTTCGGGGTCGTCGGCGCCCGCTACCGCGGAGACCACGAAAAAGCCTCCGATTCCCGTCGCCGCGAGCGGCGGCAGGTCCGGCAGTTTCACGCCCCCGCCGAACACCACCGGAATCGGGCTTGCCTTGGCGAGCCGCGCGATGTCCGCAAAGGTCCGCTCCAGGATGGTCCCGTCCGCGCGCAGGCCGCAGTCCGGCTTGGTCGGCGTCGCCCGCAACGGGCCCGCGCCGAAATAGTCGAGCGGCGCCAGGTCCGCCGTCGCCACGTAGTCGAAAAGTTCTTCCGTCGGCGCGGAAAGCCCCACCACGGCGTCTTCCCCGAGATACGCGCGGCAGACGGCGGGCGGGATGTCGCCCTGCCCGACGTGGACGCCCGCGACGTCGGCGCCGGCCGTGCGCGCGGCGAGGGCGACGTCGAGCCGGTCGTCCACGAGCAACGCCACGCGCTCCCCCGCGCCGAGGCCGTGGATGACGCGCGACGAGGCGAGGCAAAGGTCGATCATCTCGCGGGCGGAGGCGGTTTTGCTGCGCAACTGCACGCAGGTGAACCCGCCCTTGACCGCGGCGGAAACGATGTCGGGGACCGGGCGGGAGAGGGTGTTTTCCGGCCCGACGACGAGGTAGGAGGAAATGTCGAGGTTCTTGCGGGAGAAGGCCATCCTACGCCTCTTCGGTTTCGAGCGGGTTCGCCGCGACGTCTTCGGGCGTCGCGAGGTACAGCTCGTCCAGAAACGCCTGCTTGAAGCTGCCCGGCCCGCGGCAGAGCTTTTCCGCGCGCGCCCCGGCCAAGTTGTAGACGGCCGTCGCGGCCACCGCCGCGGCGAAGGGCTCCGCGACCACGGCGTACACGGCCATGACGCCGCCAAGCGAGCAGCCGCACCCGGTCACCTGCGGCATGTACCGCGACCCGCCGCGGCTCCTGGCGGCAATCCGTCCGTCGGTCACGAAATCGACTTCGCCGGACACCGCGACCGCGCCGCCGGTGTGGAGAGCGAGCGCCTTGGCCGCGCCTTCCGCGGCTTCCACCGGGTCGGTCGCGTCCACGCCGCGGTCGCTGCCCTTCCCGCCGGCGGCGACGCCCCAGAGGGACGCGAGGGCGAGGATTTCCGAAGCGTTGCCGCGGATGATGCCGGGGGCGGAATCCTTCATCGCGCGGAGCAGTTCCGTGCGCAGGGCGCCGATGCCGGCGGCGACGGGGTCGAGAACCCACGGGCGGCGGAGGGCGGCGAGGCGGCGGAGGGTGCGCGGAAGGGTCTCCGCGTAGAACGGGAAGAGCGTGCCGGCGTTGAGGTACATCGACTTGGCCGCTTCGGCCATCGCCTCGCCTTCGTCGGGCAGGTACACCATCGCGGCCGAGCCGCCGACGGCGAGCTGGGCGTTGGCGACGAAGTCGATGGTGACGGTGTTGGTGATGGAGGGGGCGAAGGGGGTCTCGGCACGGGCGCGGCGGACGGCTTCGGCGACGGCGGAACGGAGGTCGGGTTCGGAGGAAGGGGTCATCGGGATTCCTTTGGCAAACGATTGCACGGCAATTACGCCCTTCCTCCCGCCTTTGCGAGCCAAAAGTGCCGGAATGTCGCGTATATTTCAAAACCGGAAAATGTGTATACATCAAAACCGGAAAGCACTCACGCTCGTACCCACCTCCCCGCAGGGGTGTTCATGCAACTACCCAGAAGCGCCGGATGGTTCGTGAACAGTACCACCGGTGGCTCCCCGTGCGCGGGGGCGTTCAGGACCACCGACGTCTCCCCGCCGGCATGCCGGCACACCCATACTTTCGTCCCGTTCGCGCATTGCGTCGGCACGCAGCCGTCTCCCACCGCCACCCGCCCTCGCGGCCCCGCCACCCCCCTCGTCCACTCCGCCCACACCAGCTCCCACCAGCCGTCCCGCGGCACCCGCCGCAACTTGCTCCTCCCCTCCGCCACGGCCCGGTCCCAGGCAGCTTGCGGCGTCATCCCGATTTCCCGGTGGATTTCATGCCCGTTCCGGTACTCCGCCAATGCTGTTGCATGCTCGTTGAGGATTTCGAAGGTCATCCCGGAACCGGTGCCTTCGCCTTGGAAGTAGGCTGGCAGGCGGTCCTGCCAGACGAGGTGGACGCGTTCGATCTTGCCCTTGGCTTCGGGAGAGTTGGCCGTGACGAACGAGACGTCGTAGAACTTCAGCCGCTTGGCAAGTTGCGTCGGATTGCCGCTGCCGGAGACGAAGAAGCCCGCCCGGTCCACGTAGATTTCCAGGGGCAGGCCGTGGCGTTCGAAAGCCCGCTTGAAGAAGTCCGGATAGGCCGGAATGCACTCCCGCGAATAGAGGCGGCACCCCACCTGCAAGCGGGAACAGTCGTCGATCATGTCGAACAGGTGCAGGACCGGACCGTCGGCACCGAGGAAGCGGTCCGGCGTTGCGTCCAGTTGCCAGAGTTCCCCGACGGCCTGCCGTTGCCAGCGGCGGACGTGCGCCAGCGGGCGGGGTTTGGGCGGATGGGTCTTCAACCCGTGTTCGAGAGCCCAGAGGCGGACTTGGGAGCGATTGACGTCGTGGCCGAAACGGCGGCCGAGTTCGCTGGCGGCAAAGGCGCAGGAATACGGTTTGACGCCAACGGGCGGAACGAGGACCCGGCGGAGGAAGGCCTGCTCTTCGGGCGGCCGGTCGCCCTTGCGGTTGCCGCCGGAGCGGCCGGGCGACCAGGTGGAGGCACGGCCGGCGGCACGGGCCGCGAGACAGGAAGTCCGCAATTCGTAGAGGCGGGAGCTTCCGATTTGGAGCGAGACCATGGCCTGTTCCCGGGAAAGGGAGGCGGAGACGAACTGTTCGAGGGTGTCGCGGAGATGCGCGAGACCCAGCCGACGGGGGATTTGCTGTTTCATGCCGGAAAGATGGGATTCCGGTTTTGGAATGCACACCGGCGGAAAGACCGTTCCGGCGGGGAAAGGAGCGGGGTTTGCCCGCAAGAACATTGATTGAAATGGAAGGCGGCGTGACAGGGAAAGCGATTCCGGTTTTGAAGCATACACCGGCGGCGCCCCCCGGGGGGGCGGGGAGAAGAGGGGATTGCCCGCATCGACATTGGCCGAACCGACGCTAGGTCCTCCAACCGGGGGCTTTCCGGTTTTGATGCATCCGGCTTTCCGGTTTTGATTTTACCGCGACAGCC
>JAFSUH010000162.1 GCA_017445365.1 Kiritimatiellia bacterium
CGCGCCCGCCGCGCAACCGGCGGACGCCGCCGCGGAAGACGGCGCGGTCCCCCACGCCTTCGCGCACGACGGCCGCCTCCTGGGGCCCCTGGGCCACGAGTTCCTGTTGCTCGAAACCGACCGCGGACTTGTCGTCCTCGACATCCGAAACGCCCGCGAGCGCATCCTCTTCGACCAGCTCGAACGGGCGCGCGAAGGCCATCCGGTCCCCTCGCAGGGCTTGCTCCCGCCGGTGACGGTGACGCTCTCCGCGCCGCAGGCGCAGACGCTTTCGAAGTACCTGGACGACATCCGCCCGATGGGGTTCGACATCCGCCCGATGGGCGGCGACACGTTCCTGGTCGAAAGCCTGCCCGCGTTCCTCTCCGGCGGCGAGGCGGGGGCGTTCGCCTCGGATTTGGCCGCGGAACTCTCGCGCGGCGGGACGCGGGCGGGGGCGGCGTATTTGCGCGAACTCCTCGCCGCAACCGCCGCGCGCCGCGCGACCGCGCCGACCCGCGTGCTTTCCCGCGCCGAAGCCGAGGGGCTCCTTGCGGCGCTCGCCGCGACGCGCAACCCCTTCGCCTCGCCGCGCGGACGGGCGACGGCCTTCGTGATGACCCGCGGCGCCTTGGCCCGCAAATTCGGACGGGACGGATGACGACGACGTGCTTCACCTTCACGCTTTCCGAAGAGGAGGCGCAGGCGCTCGAGCGGTTGCTCGCCACCGGGAACTACCTCCCGAAGGAAGTGCCGTACGCGCGCGCCGCGGCCGTGCGCGAAGGGGTGGTAATCGTCCTGTACGCCTCGCGCAAGCTCGTCGTGCAGGGGAAGGCCGCGGAGGAGTTCGTCACCTGCACGCTGGAGCCGGAAATCCTCAAGCGCGCCGAAACCGCCTTGTCCGCGCTGGCGGAAGAGACGGAAGACGCGAAGCCGCACATGGGCGTGGACGAGTCGGGAAAGGGGGATTTCTTCGGCCCGCTCGTGATCGCTTCGGCGTACACCGATGCGGCGACCGCGCCGGTGTTGCGCCGCATGGGCGTGCGGGATTCGAAGGCCATCACTTCCGACGCCGCCGCGAAGAAGTTGGCGGCCGACATCCGCCGCGTGCTGGAGGGGCGGTTTTCCGTGGTGACGGTCCCGGTGGAGGCGTACAACCGCCTGCACGCGAAGATGGGCAGCATCAACCGCCTCCTCGCGTGGGGGCACGCGCGCGCCATCGAAAACCTGCTGGAGACGGTGCCGGACTGCCCGCGGGCGCTGTGCGACCAGTTCGGGCCGAAGGCGCAGATCGAGCGGGCGCTGTTGCCGCGCGGGCGGAAAATCGCGCTGGACGCGCGGCCGAAGGCGGAAAGCGACATCGCGGTCGCGGCCGCGTCGATCCTCGCGCGCGAAGCCTTCCTCCGGCGGATGGAAGCGCTCTCGGAAGAGGCGGGACTCGCCTTGCCGAAGGGCGCCGGGCCGCAGGTGAAGGTGGCCGCGGAAGCCGTGGCGAAGAAATTGGGTGCGGAAGCCTTGGGCCGTTTCGTCAAGTGCCACTTCAAGACCCTGGACGAAGTGCTTGTCCGCCTCGGCACCACCCGCGCCGCCGCCCACCTCCCCCCCGCGCCGCCGCCGCGCCCGTTTCCGTCGTCCGCCCGGGCGGGTCGCGGGCCCGGTTCTACCGTTTTTTCTTGACAAAAGCCGCAACCGCCGCCGCGAGGGAGGCGGCGAGGCAGGAAATCCCCGCCAGGTCGCCGATCCTGCCGTACAGGGTGCGCGGCGCGGCCAGCGGCACCGCCACGTCGAAGGCGCCGCCGCCCGGCCCGTCTGGCAGGCTTCCCGCGTCCCGCCCGGTCAGGTCGATGACGCCGCTTTTCCCCGTGTTCGCCGCGCGCACCAGCGGCACGCGGTTTTCGATGGCGCGGTACCGCGCGTTGGCCCAGTGCTGCGCCTTCCCCTCCTGCGGCCCCCACCACGGGACGCGCGCGGGGTTGCCGCCCTCCTCCGGCGCGTCGAACCACGCGTCGTTGGTGAGGTTGACCAGGGCCCGCGCCCCGGCGCGCACGTCGCGCCGCGCCAGCGCGCCGAAGGAATCCTCGAAGCAGACGAGCGGCGAAAAGGCCATCTCCCCGGCGCGGAACACCTGCCCCTCCCGCCCCGCCGAAATGTCCGGCGGGATTCCCCAGCGGAAGCGCGTTTGGGAATCCATCCACCCGAGAAGCGGGATGAATTCGCCGAAGGCGACCAGGTGCCGCTTCGCGTACGTCCCCTCCACCGCGGCGCCGCGCGCGAGGAGCACCGCCGCGTTGTAGTACGTTTCTTTCCCGTCCGCCTCCTCCACGGTGTCGAGCGACCCGGTGAGGAGCTTGCCGTCCGCCCCCGTCGCCTCCAGCGCCGCCGCGGCGACGGCGAGGCTCGTTTCGCCCGTTTTGATGTCGTCGGGAACCGCGGCCTCGGGCCAGAGAAGCAGTTGCGCCCCGTCCGCGGCCGCGGCGAACGAGCCGGAGAGAAGCCGCTCGTAGATCGTGCGGACGCGGAGCCCCGACCACTTGTCGTCCTGCGGGATCCACGGCTGGACGATGCCGACGCGGCGGGTCGCGCACGGGATTTTTGCCGCCCGCGCGCGCAAGGCCGCCCCGGCCCCGCACGCCAGCGCGGCGAC
>JAFSUH010000163.1 GCA_017445365.1 Kiritimatiellia bacterium
GGGTCAAAACGTCGCAAGACAGTGTGGTCCATATCCGCCGTGGGCGCAGGGGATTTGAAGGGAACATTCCCTAGGACGAGAGGACCGGGAATGACGCACCCATGGTGTGCCGGTTGTCGCGCCAGCGGCATCGCCGGGTAGCTATGTGCGGAATGGATAAGCTCTGAATGCATCTAAGAGCCAAGCCGTCTCCAAGATTGGATATCCCTTGCTGGTTCGCCAGCACTGTAGGCAGGTTGAAGACGACGACCTTGATAGGGCGGAGGTGGAAGTGCCGCGAGGCATTGAGCTAACCGCTACTAATCAGCCGTGAGGCTTGACCATTGTTTTTCTTTCGTTCCGCGGAATGCCGATGCGGCATGCGGACGGAACTGTTCATGTTTTCTATCCTTTTTTCCGGTGACCATGGCGCGAGGGCAATACCTGTTCCCATTCCGAACACAGAAGTCAAGACTCGCAGCGGCGATGGTACTGCCTCACTTGGGGGCGGGAGAGTAGCACGTTGCCGGATTTTTCTTTTAAGCCGGTCCGTTTCCGCGGACCGGCTCTTTTTTTGTCCTGAACGGCGGGAACGGGGCAGAATGGAGACGGCACGATGGATGGGCCGGGGTAAAGAAGTCGGGATGGGTCATCAAAGGCGTCCCCTTCGGGGACATCGTGGATGCCGGGCTATTCCGTACCTTGCGCGGCGGCTTACGAGGCATCCGGCGCCGACGAGCCGGGGGCGCTGGGCATCACGGCCACCGTCAAAGGGGGCGGACGCTCTTCGATGTGCTCTCGCGGGCGACGGCGGCGGTGTAAATCCCGGTCACGGTCGGCGGCATCAAGTCGATGGCGGACACCGAACGGCGTTCGCTGCCGGAGCGGCGAAGGTGCGCATTTCGACAGCGGCCTGGCGGATCCGGCTTTCCTGGGCGAAGCCGTCCAAATCTTCGGCGAGGAGAAAATCACTGCGGCAACCGATGTGGACTCCGCCGAAACGCTCTCCTCGAAGCGGGAAGTATGCGTGGATGGAGACCGGACGGCGACCGGCGGAACTCGCTTCGCGGGCATGGGAAACGGGTCGGGGAGGCACAAAGGCCCCAAGAGACAGCAAGAAATCTCACACAGAGGCACCGAGACACAGAGAGTTTTGGACAGGATTTGCAGAATTCGGGGAGGATGCAGCTTTCAGCCGCGTGTCCATGGGGGAGCCACTTCTGCCCCACGAAACAGGTTCCGTGGGGACCCCATTTGTCGGGTCCGCAAGGGACGCCAAGGGATCTCACACAGAGGCACCGAGACACGGAGAGTTTTGGACAGGATTTGCAGAATTCGGGGAGGATACAGCTTTCAGCCGCATGTCCGTGGGAACGGGGTGCCTCTGCTTGTCGGGGTCGCAGGAAACAGGCATCGCGAAGGGAGGCGACCTCATGCCCCCCAACTGATTTCAGGCACAGAGGGGATGGGACAACTCAAAAGTTTAATGAATGCGCACCATTTTGGCGTGTGCTCGATTGGGGAATTCCTTTGCAAAACTCCAATGCAACTCCCGATGGAACGCGCCATGGGCTATCTTTTTTTAATGTTTAGGCAGAATGCCGTTTCCAATGACCGCCCGGGAAGTGACGAGTGACAAGAGACGGGGGACGCGAGGGGCGGAAGCAAGAGAAAAATGTTAATTGCGGGGGAGACGGAAAATTGCAATATGACACGTGCGCGAAATTTTTCGTGCCCGTGTCCCAACCCCCTTCCCCCAATCCGCGTTTTTCGAAATGTCCTGCAAAACCTCCCGATCCAGCCGCAAACTTCCCGCCGTTCCCGAGGCGGAAGGCTTCCGTCTGCCGACGGAGAACGGGCGCAAACGTGAATGCACGGTTCCGAACTGGGCAGAAATGATTTTCCCACAGAGACGCGGAGAAGGAGGGGGCGGCATGAAAGCTCTCCTTCAAAAAAACAAAACGGTGTCCTTCGGGGACGGGCGGTTCCTCGTCCGGTTGCCCAACGACGTGTTCTACTCCTTCCCGATTGCGGGGAACCGGCGGTTCGAGCGGGCCACCCGGGAGCAACTCGTCCCTGTCGAGATGGACGACGAAGGGCTCCATTGGCCCGACATCGACGAAGACCTCTCTTTCGCCGGCCTCCTGCGCGGCGACTGGGGACAGCACATCCGAACGCCGGAGGCCATGCACAATGCAGAATGCACGAGGCACAACGGGGAGGAACAACCATGAATCGCAAGGGGATTCGGATTTTGCCGCGGGGACGCGGGGAGGCGGAGTTTTTTCGACAGGATTCACAGGATTCTGGAACCGGAGAGAGGGAGGGATGGATCACTCAGAGGCACGGAGACACGGAGGCGGCGGCGTAATGGGAAAACGTCTCCAGCGGAAGCACGGCTCGTTCGCGGCCTTTGACAACGGCTTGCGGCGGGTTCTGCTCGCCGTTTGGATGGTGGCGCTCCCGTTCGGGGCGCCGTGCGCCCGTGCGCAGGAGACGGAAGGGTTTGATGCGGGGGTGGTGCTGGGGGAAGAGGATTTGGCGGAACGGGCGGAAATCGCCCGGAACCTGTTCCGCCGCATCAC
>JAFSUH010000017.1 GCA_017445365.1 Kiritimatiellia bacterium
ACCGGATTTCGGGGACGGAGGCACCGGGACGGGGGAACATCTTTTCGAGCAGGGACTTCTTGGACTGCCGGAGTTTTTCGAGCCTCGCGTCCGTCGCCGCGATCGTCTCGTCGAGATTCCGGAACAGCTCCGCGATCCGCCGCTGCTCGGGAAGGGAAGGAAAGCGGACCTCTCCGGAAAGCGCGTCCTCGTCGCTCACGAGAAGCGTGTTCTTCGCCCCTTTGTTGACGAGCGGTCGCAGATAGGCGTTCAGACGGTCGTCGTTCTCGAAAAAGGTCTGGACGAAGTCGGCGTCCGCGATCGCGTCGTAGACGCCGTAGAGCGCGGAAACGATGCCGGACTTCGTCTTGTCGGCCTTGACGATTCCGTAAGGCGCCGCCTTCAACGGGGATTTCGTGTAGGCGACCTGTCCCTTGTGGATGACCCGGTAGCCGAGCAGTGACGCGCCGGCGAACGACCGGCCCTGGAACTCGATTTGGTTGACGACGCCGTGTTCGCGCGAAACCGAAAACACGTCGGTCGCGCCATAGCGGTTGTCCTCGTTCCGCTCTTCCGAAACCGAAAGATGGCGGGAGAGCTTGTCCGCTTCCCACGCCCCGCCGAACTCCTTGAACCGAATGCGCGGCTCCGTCCCGTTCATTCCGCCCCTCCTTTTCCCGCTTCCTGCTCTTCGTCCAGGATTTGCCGAGCCCCGTCCAGAAGCGGCCGGAGGGTCTTGTAGTCGTCCGGGACGTCTTCCGCCGTGCGGTAGGTGGCGACGCCCATCGGTGAGTTGTGGCGGCGGATGGTAAGACCGACCATCGTCTTGTTCATTTCGCGGCAGAGCAGAAGTCCGACGGACGGGTTCTCGTCCTCGCGCTTGACGTATTTGTCGAGACAGGCCAGATAGAGTTCCAGCTGGCCGAGGTAGGCGGCCTTGAACTTGCCGCGCTTGAGTTCGACGGCGACCATGCACTTCAAGGCGCGGTGGAAGAAAACGAGGTCGGCGAAGAGTTCGTCATCCTCGACGACGAAGCGCTTCTTTACGTCCATGAAGCAGAAGTCCGGCCCAAGCGCCTGGATGAAGTCCCGCACCTTGGAAACCATCTCCATCATCCATTCCGGCTCGTCCAGCGTCTCCTCGTCGTCGTTGGCGTCCACGATGTTGACGAAATCGAGCAGATACTCGTCCTTGAACGCCTGAACGGCGCGGGAAACCTGCTTGTCGTCCGGCATCGCAAGCGCGAAGTTGTTGACCGCCTTGCCCTGCGTCGCGTAGTCGTCCGCCTTCAGGTGCTGTTGCAGAACGCGCTTCGACCAGAACTCCGCAGCACATTTCCGAATGTAGAACAGGCGCTCTTCCACGGTTGCGCAACGATTGAGAATCAGCATGTGGTGGGTGAACCCAATCGACATGAAGGCGTTTGCATCGGTTTTTCCCAATTGGACAGCCACTGGCTGTCGAATTTCAATCCGATGCGAGTTCCCGTGCAATTGGACAGCCGCCGGCTGTCCAATTGCGTTGTCAGCCCAGCTCTCGAAGAACTGCCGCATCATTTTCATGTTCGAAGGGGAAAAACCGCGCAGCCCCGGCAGTTCCCTCGACAGTCGTTCCGAAATGTCTCGAATAATGCCTTCGCCCCAACGGCCGGAGCGGACATTCGCCGAGACATAGCCGCCGATGGCGAAGTAGAGCTTCAGCATTTCGGCGTTCGCGAGACGCGCCGCCTGGTAGCGGCTTTGGAGAATCGCCGCCTTGATCGTCTTGACTGCGACAACGAGTTCGTTCATTTCCCGCCTCCTTCCACGGCGGCCTTGAGGGCGGCGAGGGCGTCCGCGTCGAAGGCGTCGCCGCGCAGGTCGCCGAGCAGGACGGCAAGGCCCGTCTCGGCGGCGCGCATCCGCTCCTCGACGCCGTCGAAGGTCTCGGCGTATTTGGCGGCGAGCGCCTTGAGCCGGGCGCAGAGGTCGTCCACGATGCGCCCGGGGAGGGTGCGGATGGCGTCGAGGAGCGGGTCGATCCACTTGGCGCGGAGAAGCGCCCTGGCGTCCTCGTCGGACAGGGCCTCGATGGCGGCCTTGGTCGCGACGTGGAGCTCGGCCTTGAGGTCCTTGATTTCCTTCTTGAGCGCCTTCTCGCGCAGCAGGAGGGACTGGGCGCGGATGAGGACGGCCTCGGGCGACCCCTCCGGGAAGCCGCCGTTGCGGACGAGGTGGTCGAGGCGACCGCCCTTCTTGACCTTCGCGGAAGGGAATCGGGAGAGGAAGAGGTCGTCCACAGCCGCCGCGACGGCCTTGGCGTCGAAAGCGGCGTTGTCGTCGTCCAGCAGCTTCTCCTTGTCGTCCTCGTCGAGCGATTCGGCGAGGGCGGCGAGCTCCGACGCGGCGTCGAGCAGCTCAGCCTCCTTCGCGGCGACGGCGGCCGTCTGCGGCCCGAGCAGGGCGCGCTGCGCCAGTTCGAACGGGACGATCCGTCCGACCCAGCCGTCCTGGACCTCCTGCTCCTTGCCGTCCTTCTTCTTCAGGACCAGGTTCGGATCGACCTTGCGGACGGCGGCGAATCCTTCCTCCTGCAGCACTTCGAGGTCGTTCGCGGCGACGAGCCACGCGTCGTCCAGATGCTGGTAGGCGGCGTAGGGGTCGACGAGCGGGACGTCCGAGAGCCGGCGGAAGACCTCGTCCGCAAGGAGCCGCTCCTCCTTGGCGACGGCGACGTCCCGCCAGTGCGCCACGAGGCGGTCTTCGAGCCACGGGCCGAAGCCGTCGAACGCGGCCGCGAAGCTGTTCGCGAAGGCGCGGACGGAGGCGTGGGAGCGCGCCGCGGCGGCGATGTCGGGGACGGCGAGGGAGGAATACGGCGACCCGTCGCCGGAGAACAGGGCTTCGCGGAGACCGTCGAAAACCCCCCACGCTTCTTGGAAACGGTCCAGTTCGGCATTCGGGACGCCGCCCTTCATGGTCGCGAAAAGGTCCCGGGTTTCGGGATTGCCGGAGGAATCGACGTATCGGGGGATGTTGAGATTGTAGCCGTTGGCGCGGACTTCGTCCCGGGAAACGAGCCGGGAAAATCCGGGAACCTCCGCGGGGCGGGCGGCTACCGTGTCCGCGATGCGGCGGATGTCGCATGCGCGGAGCCGGTTCTTCTTGCCCTGCTTCGCGAACCCGCGGGAAGCGTCCACGAAAAGGATGCCCTCGTCCCGTCCGTCTTTCCTGAGGACCATCACGATGGTGGGAATGCCCGTTCCGAAGAAAATGTCGGGAGGGAGCCCGATGATGGCGGAGATGTTGTTCCCCTCGACGAGATGCCTGCGGATTTCGCACTCCTCGTCGCCGCGGAACAGGACGCCGTGCGGCAGGACGATTGTCATGATGCCGTTCGGCTTCAGGTGGTAGAGGTCATGGAGCAGAAACGCGTAGTCGGCCTTCGATTTCGGCGCCAGCCCGTATTCAAAACGCGGGTCGGAGCGCTTCGTCTCGTCCGGCGTCCAGTTCTGGGAGTAGGGGGGATTGGAGACGACGGCATCGACGCGGAGCGGCATGAAGCCGCCGCCCGCCGCCGTTTCGTCGGAAACGGGCCAGTCCTCCTCGAGCGTGTCCGCGTTGTGCGTCTCGATGTTGTCGGGAAGGATGCCGCGCATGACGAGGTTCATGCGCGTCAGGTTCCATGTGTTTGCCTTGAGCTCCTGCGCGTAGTACTTGATTTTGTTGCGGTCCGCCATGTGCCGGGCGACGGAACGGCCGATGTTGATGAGAAGCGATCCCGAGCCGCTCGTCGGGTCGTAGATTCCGATGCGTTCCCGGTCCTTGAGGTGGTCGGCGATGATTTCGCTCATCAGGACGGAGACCTCGTGCGGCGTGTAGAACTCGCCCGCCTTCTTTCCGGCGTTCGCGGCGAAATTGCCGATGAGGTATTCGTAGATGAAGCCGAGAACGTCGTAGTCCTGGCGGCCGTCCATCGGGATGTCCTTGATCAGGTGCAGGAGTCCCGCGACGGCCTTCGTCTGCGCACCGGATGTGTCGCCGAGCTTCTGGAGGCCGAGCTGGAGCGTGTCGAAAATCTTCCCGAAGACCTTCTTGTGGTGGTCGCTGACCAGCCGGTCGAAGGCGGAAAGGGCCGTCGAAACGTCCGAAATGTCGAACGTCTTCGCCGCATCGCGTTCGAGCCAGGTCGAAAAGAGGTTCCGCCAGGAGATGAAATAGCCGAGGTTCGCCTTGCAGAAATCGACCGTCGGGCGGTCGGCCTCGGAAAGCTCCCGGAGCTCCGCGTCGGACATGCCCCGCTTCTTGAGGAAATCGGCCTCCTTGTCGGAAAGGAACTTGTAGAAGATGAACCCGAGGATGTAGTCCTTGTACTCGTTCGCCTCGATTTTGGACCGCATCTTGTTGGCGGATTCCCAGATCCTGGATGCAAGCTGCTGCTTGTTCATGGAAAGCTCCTTGTTCCCCGCCGAAGCGGAATCAGCGATGGCCGTGTCCGCTTCTGAACCAAGCGACAAACATCACTGCGGAGAACAGCACGAATGCGGCTAATCTCCACCATCCGGAAAACAGACTGCAAACGATGTTGGCGCCAATTGCCAGTGCCAGCTGGGATGGCCCTATGCGCTCCTTCGAGAAGAGAGTGAAAAACGAGAATGGAAGATTTTGATTGTCCTCGTGTTTCAGTTTGTTGAACACGACGAGGCAATCGCCCGGTTCGATTGTGGCGCTGATTCCCGGGAGATCCTTCGTGTAGGTGACGGCCCCGGATGATTCAAGCGTCCGGATCGACTTGAAGGCCGCCCGGTCCTGTAGGGCACATTCAAAAGCGGAGGGAACGATGTGAAGGCAATAGCAGGACCGAATGTCTACCATCTGTTCCAACGGGAACTTGTCCGGCGCGTTGCGGGGTTCGTTGACCTTGATGTCGTAGCAAAAAACGGTCTTTGCGATGCCGCCGTGTTCCCATGGGATGGAACGGCCGTTCGACTTGACGAAGAAACGGAAGTAGATCCGCTCGCCAACTCGCTCGAAATCGTTTGAGGCCTGCGGAAATGATACCTCGGCCGAAATGGTGTTCGGGGTGTCGCAATCCCGTCGCAGGGTGAGCGGCAGCAAACAAAACCGCTGCTTGTCGCCAAACGAGAAAAGAACCCCCCGGGGAGTCGATCCCCCACCGGAAATGAACTCGGTCCCGGCGACCTGTTCGTTGAAAACAAAACGCGCGTTCTCGGGATTCTTCAGACTTGGAAACAAATCACCGGAAAGCAACTGGCCGTCATACCAAGGGATATGCACCTTGAACTCCAGACGCGGGAAACTCTGTCCCCCCGCATGGTCCGCTTTGAATCCTTCTTTCAACCGAATCAGCATGCCGATTTCGAGGAATTCCGGCCCGTGCTTCAAATTCCATGTGCAGAAATGGGCCTTCTCCACAACGACGTGTTCATGTTGTGGCGAAATGACGAAATAACCGGTATCAGAATTTTTCTTCATCGATGGAGTCACGGATGGGGGCCTCATGCGTTCCGGTCGGGCCGGAATGCCACGCGACGGGATGGACGATTCCGGGACGGGAATCGCGTGGTGCAAGGCAACGGGATCCGTACCGGCGAAATCCAAGGGACTGGGAAGCAAGGAATGGCATGGCGAATGGGAAGGACGAAGGAAATTTACCATCGCTCGTGCGCAGGGGGCAATGTGGAACGCAAATAAACAGTTATCCCGAAAATCCCGGGGACGAATGTGGTTTTGCCGGACATTGGCAAGGCGCGTCTTGCGTGGTACCGTTTCCGGCCCATGAAATCCGTCCCCGATTCCCCCCGGCCCAACGGCCGGGCGCTCCTGCCGTTCCTCGTTTTCGTCGCCTTCTACCTCGGTCTCTCCCTCCAGGCCGGCGATTTCTACAAGGTCCCCATGCCCATCGCCTTCGTCGTCGCCTCCGCGGCGGCCCTCTGCCTCGGCCGCCCGAAGACCCTCGAGGAGAAAATCGACTCCTACGCCTCCTCCATGGGCGAGCCGAACATCATGATCATGTGCATGGTCTTCATCCTCGCCGGGTCCTTCGCCACCATCGCCAAGGGCTCCGGCGCGGTGGACGCCGCCGTCGCCATCGCCCGCGCGCTCGTCCCCGCCCGCTTCCTCCTCGCGGGCATGGTCCTCGTCTCCTCCCTCGTCTCGCTCGCCATCGGCACGAGCTGCGGGACCATCGCCGCCCTCGTCCCCATCGCCGCGGGCCGCGTCGGCCCCCTCGGCGCGGACCCCCCGCGCATGGTCGGCGCGGTCGGCGGCGGCGCGCTGTTCGGCGACAACCGCTCGCTCATTTCCGACACCACCATCGCCGCCACGCGCACCCAGGGCATCGAAATGCGCGCGAAGTTCCTCGCGAACTTCCGGATCGCCCTCCCCGCCGCGCTCGCGACGCTTGCGCTCTACGCCCTCCTCGGCCGCGGCACCGCGGAACTCGCTTCCGACCCCATCGGCTGGCGCGAGTGGATTCTCGTCACGCCCTACGCCCTCGTCCTCCTCCTCGCCCTCGCGGGCTTGAACGTGATGGCGCTTCTCTTCGGCGGCACGCTCCTCTCCGCCGTCCTCGGCATCGCCTTCGGCAAGATCGGCGGCTGGGACGCGCTCGACCTCGTCGGCAAGGGCACGCTCGGGATGAGCGAAACGCTCGTGGTGGCGCTCCTCGCGGGAGGCCTCCTCGGCCTCATCCGCCACAACGGCGGCATCGACTGGCTCATGGAAAAAATCGGCGCCACCGTCCACGGCGTGCGCGGATGCGAACTCGGCGTCCTCCTCCTCGTCTCCGCCGTCAACCTCTTCACCGCGAACAACACGGTCGCCATCATCGTCGCCGGCCCCGTCGCCAAGTCCCTTTCGGAGCGCTTCGGCGCGAAGGAGGAGCGGGTGGCGAGCATCCTCGACACGGGCTCTTGCATCCTCCAGGGCGTCATCCCCTACGGCGCGCAGCTGCTGATGGCGGTGTCGCTCGCCGCGGGCGCGGGCGTCGAAGTCGGCGCCTTCCCGCTCATCGGCAAGCTCTACTACCAGGGGATGCTCCTCGTTGCCGTCCTGGTCGCCATCGCGCTTCCCCGCCGCCGCACCGCCTAGCCTTTTACTTCCCCTCCTTCCCCGGACATGACTCCTTCCCGCTCCCGCTTCCCCCTCGTCCGGCGGATTCTCGCCGGGTTCTTCCTCGGCATCGCCTTCGGCCTCGCCGCCTCGCGTTTCGCGCCGGAGGCGCTGCCCGGGATGCTCGCCGTCGTCTCGCCTTTCGGCGCGGTGCTCGTTTCGATGCTCAAGATGGTGGTGTACCCCATCATCTTCTTCTCGCTGGTGCTCGGCACGGCGAGCATGCCGCTTCGCAGTTCCGGGCGCATCGGCGGGGCGGTCGTCGCGTGGTACTTCGCGACCTCGCTTGTCGCGACGGTGTTCGGCGTGGCGATGGCGCTTGCCCTCGATCCGGCCATGACCGCGGCCGCGGAGACGGCCGGCCGGTACATGGACGGCGTCAAGGCCCTGTCGGCCTCTTCCGCCCCGGAGGGCTTCGGCGCGTTCCTGACCGGCCTCTTCGGCAACCCGTTCGCGGCGCTGGCGGAAGGGCGGTTCCTCCCGATCATCGTCTTCGCGATTTTGTTCGGCCTTGCGGCGCGCACGATGCTCGACGAAGGGAAGAACCGCGCGTCGGTCGAAGCGATGCTCCGCACCTGCGACGGCGTCCAGCACGCGGCGTTCAAGCTCATCGACTGGGTGATGGCGTACTTCCCCTTCGGCGTCTTCGCCCTGACCTTCTGCAACTTCGCGGAGAACGGGACGCTGCTCTTCGGGCCGTACCTGCGCATCGTCTTCTGCATCCTCGCGGGCGTTTCGGCGATGATTCTCGCGGTCTACCCGCTCGCCGTGGCGCTGCTCTGCCGCGAAAACCCCTACCGGGTGCTTTTCCGCCTCCGCCAGGCGCTGCTGACGGCCTTCGTGACGCGCTCCAGCGCGGCGACCCTGCCGGTTTCGTTCCGCGCGATGGACGAGGTGGGCGTGCCGCGGTCGCTTTCGAGCTTTTCGCTGCCGCTGGGGGCGACGGTGAACATGGACGGGGTTTGCGTGCACCTGCCGGTGTTCGTGATCCTGGCGGCGAACATGTTCGGCCTGCACCTCTCGGCGGGGCAGCTCGGCGTGCTGGTGGTTTCGGTGATGTTCGCTTCGATCGGCGCGGGCGGGATACCGGGCGGCTCGGTGTTCCTGCTTTTCATGGTGCTGGAAAACCTGGGGCTGGAGGCGGGGCAGGTGGCGACGATCGTGGCGCTGGCGCTGGGGATCAACCCGGTGCTGGACATGTTCGAGACCTGCTGCAACGTGGCGGGGGACAACGTTTGCACGTACATCGTCGCCCGCCGCGCGGGCATGATTTCCGAACCGCCCGGCGGCGCCGCGGAATGAACAACCCGCCGCGCCCGGCGGCATTTTGCCAATGTTCGGCAAAATTCGCCTGATTTTGCCAAGGTTTGGCAAAATGCAAAACGGCGCGGCGGCAAGGATTTGCCGGTTCCTTGTCCGCGCCCGGCGTTGCGGCGGGGCGGGGGACGTGGTAAAAATCTTCCGTTTCCCCTTTTCCAAAAGGTTTTCCCATGCAGTTCACCGAAAACGCAGACCGGCTCGACGTGCGCTACGTCGCCTCCCTCGCCCGCATCGCCCTCTCCGACGCGGAAGCCGCTTCCCTCCAGCCCCAGCTCGACGGCATCCTCCGCT
Organism: Kiritimatiellia bacterium; assembly: GCA_017445365.1. Classification (GTDB taxonomy): domain Bacteria; phylum Verrucomicrobiota; class Kiritimatiellia; order CAIQIC01; family Lenti-01; genus RGIG3480. Next base: position 8,704 of record JAFSUH010000017.1, read on the forward strand.
TCGTCGGCGAGCTCAAGGCCGTGGACACGTCTTCCGTCGCCCCGTCCGTATCCACTGCCGAAGCCGCGCCCCTGCGCGACGACATCCCGCGCGACGGCCTCGACCGCGACGCCGCCCTCGCCCTCGCCCCCCGCGAACGCCTCGGTCATTTTGCCGTCCCGCGCATCCTCGAGTAGCGTCCCTCTCTCGCCCTTCCTCACTTCCGCCTTTCCACACTTCTTCCTTCTTACTTCTTCCTTCTTACTTCTTACTTTCCCCCTTTTCCCGATGACCGACAACGAACTGGTTTCCCTCGATTTCTGCGGCGCCGCCGACGCCCTCGCGCGCGGCGAAACGACCTCCCGCGAACTGGTCGCCGCCCTTCTCGCCCGCGCCGACGCCCTGGAGCCGCGCCTGAACGCGTACACCTGGCGCGACGCCGACGACGCCCTCCGGCAGGCCGACGCGGCCGACGCGGCGCGCGCGGCGGGCGACACGCGCCGGTGGCTGGGCGTTCCCATCGCCATCAAGGACCTTCTCAACGTCAAGGGCCAGCCGTGCACGGCGGGAAGCCGCATCCTTTCCGGGTACGTCGCCCCGTACGACGCGACGGTCATCGCGCGCCTCCGCGCGGCGGGGTGCGTCTTCATCGCCCGCACCAACACCGACGAGTTCGCGATGGGCGGCTCGACGGAGACTTCCGCCTACGGACCGACCCGCAACCCGTGGGACCTCTCGCGCGTTCCCGGCGGCTCTTCCGGCGGCTCGGCCGCGGCGGTGGCCGCCTCGCTCGCCCCGGCGGCCCTCGCGAGCGACACGGGCGGCTCCATCCGCCAGCCCTGCGCCTTCTGCTCGACGAGCGGCTTGAAGCCGACGTACGGCCGCGTCTCCCGCTACGGCTGCACGGCCTTCGCCTCCTCGCTCGACCAGGTGGGCCCCATCGCCCGCACCGTGGAAGACGTCGCGGCGGTGTACGAAATCATCGCGGGCGCCGACCCCGCGGACGCGACGACGGCCCGCCGCGAAGTGGAGCCGGTGCTGGAAAGCACGCGCGCGGCGAAGGATTTGCGCGGCCTCGTCCTCGGCGTTCCGGCGGAGTACTTCTCCGAAGGCGTCGAAGCCGACGTCGCCCGCCTCGTCCGCGCAGCGGTCGAAACCTGCCGCGGCCTCGGCGCGGAGATCCGCGAAGTTTCCCTGCCGCACGCGCCGCTCGGCATCGCCTGCTACTACGTGATCGCCCCGGCGGAAGCTTCCGCCAACCTCGCCCGCTACGACGGCGTGCGCTACGGCCGCCGCCGCGGGGAGGACGCGGGGTTGCAGGGCATGTACGAGGCGACGCGCTCGGAGGGCTTCGGAAGCGAAGTCAAGCGGCGCATCATTTTGGGCACCTACGTTTTGTCGAGCGGCTTCCACGACGCGTACTACGCCCAGGCCCAGCGCGTCCGCTCCCTCATCCGGGAGGATTTCGAGCGCGCTTTCGCTTCCTGCGACGCGCTGCTCGGCCCCGTCACCCCCGAAGCGCCCTTCCGCCTCGGCGAGAAGTCCGGCAATCCGATCAAGATGTACCTGGGCGACGTGTTCACCGCCAACGTCAACCTCGCCGGCATCGCCGCCGCGGCCGTCCCCTGCGGCTTCACGCCCGCGGGCCTGCCCGCGGGACTGCACGTCGTCGGCCCGGCGTTTTCGGAGCGCACCGTGCTTTCCGTCGCCGCCGCCTACCAGCACGCGACCGCGCACCACCTCCGCCGCCCGCCCCTCGACTGAGCCCGCCTCCGCATCCGCGGGAAAAAAGCCTCGCGAGGGGGGGGGAACGACATGGAACCCCGCCTGTCGAATCCGAGGGCTTTTGAAACGCCTGATGCAAGCGTGGCGGCCATCTTTCCCGCGACAGCGCTGCGACGCGGCTCGGTGGGGACACCTCGCCCCACCGGAATGGAGGCCGACGCCTTGCCGGGGCGGACGCCCCCGCGGGGGCTTGTTTTGGTGGTTTCCAAAAGGCCGGGAGGGGGCTACCATCCCGGGCGAGCCCGAAATCCCGAAGGACTTTTCCATGCAAATTCCCGATCTCTTCCAAGCCGTCTCCGCCACCCGCTACCCCGGCCGCGGCATTTTCTGCGGCCGCGACGCAAGCGGCGGCCACGCCCTCCTCGCGTACTTCATCATGGGCCGGAGCGCCAATTCCCGGAACCGCGTCTTCGTCCCGCACGGCGCGGACCTCGAAGCCAAGGCCTTCGACGAATCGCGCGTCGAAGACCCGCGCCTCATCCTCTACTTCCCCGTGCGCGTCCTTCCCGGCGGCGCCACCGTCGTCACCAACGGCGACCAGACCGACACCGTCGCGGACTTCCTCCGCCGCGGCGCCACTTTCGAAGAGGCCCTCCGCACGCGCACCTTCGAGCCGGACGCGCCGAACTTCACGCCCCGGATTTCCGCCCTCGTCCGCGCGGGGGAGGGGACAATGTCCTTCCAAATGTCGATCTTGAAGACCGACGACGGCGGGGAAACCCCCGTCCGCGCCTTTTTCGACTATCCCGGCATCCTGCCGGGGACGGGGCGGTTCCTCCACACGTACCAAGGCGACGGCACGCCCCTTCCGAGCTTCGCGGGCGAGCCGGAAAAGGTGTCCCTGGACGGGGGCGACCTCGACGCCTTCGCCTCCTCTCTCTGGGATGCGCTCGACGGCGGCAACAAAATTTCGCTCTGGGTCCGGCGCATCCGCCTCGCCGGCGGGGAAACGGAAGACCGCCTCTTCAACCGCAACGCGTGAGGGAGCATGAAGGCCTATCTCGACCTTTTGCGCGACATCCTCGAGCACGGCGCGGCGAAAAACGACCGCACCGGGACGGGGACGAAAAGCGTCTTCGGCCGGCAGTTGCGGTTTTCCCTTGACGACGGCTTTCCCCTCCTCACCACCAAGAAGCTGCATTTCAAGAGCATCCTCCACGAGCTTCTCTGGTTCGTCCGCGGGGAAACGAACGTGAGGAGTTTGCAGGCGGCGGGCGTCCGCATCTGGAACGAGTGGGCGGATGCGGACGGCGAGCTCGGCCCCGTGTACGGCAAGCAGTGGCGGGCGTGGAGCGACGGGAAGGGCGGCACCATCGACCAGCTCGCGCGGGCGGTGGACCTCATCCGCCGCGACCCGGATTCGCGCCGCATCGTGGTGAGCGCGTGGAACGTGGCGGACCTCCCGGCGATGCACCTCGCGCCCTGCCACGCCCTCTTCCAGTTCCACGTGGCGGGCGGGCGGCTTTCGCTCCAGCTCTACCAGCGGAGCGCCGACGTGTTTTTGGGCCTTCCCTTCAACATCGCCTCGTACGCGGCGCTGCTTCTGATGGTCGCGCAGGCGACGGACCTCGTCCCCGGCGATTTCGTCCACACCCTGGGCGACGCGCACCTGTACCGGAACCACATCCCGCAGGCGGAAGAGCAGTTGCGCCGCGAGCCGCGGAAACTGCCGACCCTGCGCCTGAATCCGGCGGTGAAGGACCTCTTCGCCTTCCGGTACGAAGATTTCGCGCTCGAGGGATACGACCCGCATCCGCACATCCCTGCCGCGGTTTCGGTGTAGGGGAGAGGAGCCGCCGCCATGCCGCGCATCGTCCTCGTCGCCGCCGTCGGGAAAAACCGCGCCATCGGGCGCGGGGGGAAGCTCCCGTGGCGCCTCGCGGACGACTTGAAGCGCTTCAAGGCGCTCACGACGGGGCACGCCGTCCTCATGGGGCGGAAGACCTTCGAGTCGCTGCCGCACGGCGCCCTGCCGGGGCGGCGCAACCTCGTCCTCTCGCGGAGCAAAAAGGATTTTCCCGGCGCGGAAACGTTTTCCGCGCTCGAAGCCGCGCTCGCGGCGGCGGGGGAGGGGACGGTGTTCGCCATCGGGGGGGAGAGCGTGTACCGCGAAACGATGCCGCTCGCGGAAGCGATGCACCTCACCCTCGTGGACGACGCCCCCGAAGCCGACGCCTTCTTCCCGGAATGGAATCCCGCCGAGTGGGAAGAGCTCTCGCGCGAACCCCGCCCCGCCGACGCGCGCAACGGGCGTCCGTTCGTTTTCGCCGATTTCCGCCGCCGGTAGTTTTGCCAATGTTTGGCAAAAACGGCCCGAATTTGCCAAGCATTGGCAAATCGGGAACCAGCGGCTCGGCAGGGACGCCTCGCCCCACCTTTGGGTTTTGCCAAACATTGGCAAAAACACATGAAATTTGCCAAACATTGGCAAAATGCCCGGGCGGCGCGGCTTGGAGGCGGAAGCGGCGGCACGTGCAACGGAGTGGCGCGGAGCCGCCGCAAGCAAAGTGCCTCCGGCACCTTGCGCGCGGGGGCGGGGGGCGGTATCCTCCTTTCTTTGCACCATGAAACACCTCCTCTCCCTCGCAGATTGGTCCGCCGAAGAAATCCGTTCGGCCATTTCCGCCGCCCGCGCCGTCAAGGCCCATCCCGAGCGCTACCGCTCCGCCCTCGCCGGACGGACGCTGTGCATGATTTTCGAGAAGCCGTCCCTCCGCACCCGCCTCTCCTTCGAAACCGGCATGACGCAGTTGGGCGGCCACGCCATCTACTACGACACCTCCCGCTCCCCCTTGGGCGCCGGCAAGGAATCCGTCGCCGACACCGTCCGCGTCATGTCGCGGTACGTCGACATCATCATGGCCCGCCTCTTCAAGCACGAGGACATCCTCGAAATGGCGCGGTACTCCTCCGTCCCGGTCATCAACGCCCTCACCAACTTCTCCCACCCCGGGCAGATCCTGGCGGACCTCCAGACCGTCGAGGAAAACTTCGGCACCCTGCGCGGCCGCAAGCTCGCGTATTTCGGCGACGCCTTCAACAACGTCACCCACTCGCTCATGTTCGCCTGCCCGAAGCTGGGCATGCGCCTCGCCGTCGCCTGCCCCGCGGGCGCCGAGTACGAACCCGACCCCGCCGTCACCGAGCGCGCCCGCGCCGACGCCGAGGCCGCCGGGGGCGAATTCCTCCTCACGCACGACCCGCGCGAGGCCGCCGCGGGCGCCGACGTGCTCTACACCGACAGCTGGATGAGCTACCACATCCCGCCCTCCGAGAAGGAAGCGCGCGTCAAGGTCTTTTCGCCGTACCAGGTCACGCAGGAACTCCTCGCCCTCGCCGCGCGCGACGCCATCTTCCTCAACTGCCTGCCCGCCGTCCGCGGCATGGAGCAGACCGCCGAAGTCATCGACGGGCCGCAGTCGCGCGTCTTCGACGAGGCCGAAAACCGCATGCACGTGCACAAGGCGCTGATGCTCCTCCTGCTCGGAAAATTCACCGCCTGAAGGGAAGGGAGGTTCCCGTGACCGACGAACCCGCCGCGAAAAAGACCTGCGACATCGCCCTCGGGCGCATCGAGGCGATGGCGTGCACGAAGTGCCACCGGACCATCGACACGGCCGCCATCGAGCCTTTCACGGTGTTCTCCTGCCCGCACTGCGGCGAGCAGTTGCGGATGCCCGCGCGCTTCGCCTCGTTCCTCCTGCTTGCGGAGCTGGGGAAGGGCGGGATGGGCGCGGTGTACCGCGCGTACGACCCGACGCTTTCCCGCTCGGTCGCCATCAAGGTGACGCAGAAGGACGTCGCGCGCGATCGCGCGTTCGTCGCGCAGTTCCTCCAGGAGGCGCGGGCGCTCGCGGCGATCAATTCCCCCAACATCGTCCAGGTGTATTCCTACGGCGAGGAGGCCGGCCAGCCGTACATCGTCATGGAACTCGTCGACGGCGGCCGCCTCGACGCCATCCACGCGAAGAAGAAATTCCTGGACGAGCTGCAAGTCCTCACCGTCGCCCGGCAGGTGGTCAACGGCCTTTCCGCCGCCTCCGACGCGGGCATGACCCACGGCGACATCAAGCCCGCCAACATCCTCTTCGACCGCGCGGGCAACGCCAAGGTGAGCGACTTCGGCCTCGCGCGCTTCGCGGGCCAGAAGCCCAAGCCCGGCGAAATCTGGGGAACGCCGTTCTACGTCGCCCCCGAAGTCGTCCGCGGCGCTTCTCCGCGCGCCCCGGCGGACATCTACTCGCTGGGGGCAACCCTGTTCCACCTTTTGACCGGCTTTCCGCCCTTCGACGGGGAGAGCATCGTCGACACCGTGCTTTTGCGCTTCAAGGAACCCGCGCCGGACCCGCGGCGGTACAAGCCGGAGCTGACCGAGGCGACCGCGAAGGTGGTGCTGCGCATGCTCGAAGCCGACCCGATGCGGCGGTACCCGAACTACCGCGCGCTCGCGGGCGCCATCGACGAGGCCATCACCGCCGTCAAGATCCGCCGCGGCCTTCTCAAGGACCCGCGCGCCGCGGAAAAATCCAACGCCGCGAAAATCATCGGCATCGTGATGGGCGGGCTCGCGTTCCTCGCGGTCGCGGGCATCGCCGGGTGGTTCGCGGTGCAGCACGCCAAGGAAAAGCAGCGCATCGAGGAGGAGAAGGCGCAGATCGAGCGCGACGTGCGCGAAGGGCGGCTCAAGGTCGTCTTCATCAACGGGAAGAAGGAGTACCGCCCGGTCGATTCCAAGGAGCCGGGTGCCGCCGATCCCTTCGCCCCCGCCGCGCGGCGGAAGCCGGAAGACCCCTTTGCCGCGGCCGCGGCGCCGGAAGCGGCGGCATCCGCTTCCGCGGCGCAGGCCGCGGACGGGAGCTGGACGCTCCGCGCGGTCCGCGATGATTCCGTCGCCCCCAAGGACGACCCGCTCCGCAACCGGAACATCCTGCTCCTGCGCGGGGGCAACAAGGGCGCGAAGGCCGCGAGCAAGGTGTATCTCGCGTTCGACCTTTCGGGCGTGGACCGCGCGGAAATCAAGGGTGCCCGGTTGCGGCTGACCTTCCTGCCGCCCGCGGGCAACCAGACGAACCGGAAGAAGGACGCTTCGTACAAGGCGATCCTCTGGCTCGTCGACGGCGACGGCTGGAACGACGGCATCACGTGGGAAAACGCCCCGGCCAACGACACCGAGTCCGCGGGCGGGATGGCGGCGGGGGCGGAAAAGCTGATGGCGAAGAAGCTGCCGGTGCGCCCGTCGGGCGGGGAGACGTTCGATTTCCCCGGTTCACGCCTGGCCGAGGCGATCGCGGCGACGAAATCGCCCCGCATCACCTTCGTCGTCACGGCGGACGAAGAAAGCGACCACAAGGGCGGCTGGTCCATCGTTTCGACGGAAGGCGGCAAGGACTACGAGCCGCCGACCCTCGTCCTCTCCACCAAGTGACCGGAAGGAAGACTCCATGCGGACGTACAAGACCAAAGGGACCTGTTCGCGCGAAATCCGCTTCGAAATCGAAGACGGGAAGCTCGCAAGCTGCGAAATCGTAGGCGGTTGCCCCGGCAACACGGTCGGGGTGGCGAAGCTCGCCGTCGGCCGCCCGGTGGAAGACGTGATCCGCCTGTGCAAGGGCATCCCCTGCGGGAACAAGGGGACCAGCTGCCCCGACCAGCTCGCCCGCGCGCTGGAAGCCGCCCTCGCCGAAGGTTGACCCCGCGCGGGAGCGGCCGCATGGACGAAGTCGGGATTTCCTTGGAAGGCATTTCCGCCCCCTGCGTGCTGGGGGTCCATCCCGCCGAACGCCTCGCCCCGCGCGAGGTGCTGGTCGATGTCGCGCTTGTCGTCGAGCGGCCGCGCGACGCCGCGGACGAGCTTTCCACCACGCTCGATTACGGCGGGCTCGAAACCCTCGTCCGCGTCACGGCGGCGCAGGGCGCCTTCTTCCTCGTCGAATCGCTCGCCGAGGCCATTGCCGCAAAGTGCCTGCGTTTCGTCAAGGTGCGCGCGGCCACCGTCACCGTCGAAAAGGTCGCCGTCCTGCCGCACACCCGGGCGGTGCGCGTCACCGTCCGGCGCACCCGTCCGGCGGAGGGGTGAGCCCCGCAGGCCCGCCCCGCGCGGCTTCCGCGACGGCGAGCGCGTGGATTTCGCAGAAGGATCGGCCCAGCGCCGCCGCCGCCGCGCGGACGCTCTCCGCTTCCGGCCAGGTGCGTTCGATGCCCCAGAGCGACGCTTTCTTGACGGCGATCCGATGCCCGCACACCGCCACTTCGCCCGCCGCGCGCGCCATCTTGATCCGTTCGATGGAGCGGACGCGCAGGCCAATCGTCGTCGTGTGCCGGAACGCGGCTTCCGCGACGGCGCGCATCTCCCTGGCACCCGCGATTGCCTGCACCTGCCAGCCCGGACGGCCTTTTTTCATGAAAACCGGAAGGAAATGCACTTCCTTCGCCCCCGCCGCGTACAGTTTCCCCGCCGCCTCCGCGAGCGCCTCCCCCGTCGCGTCGTCCACCTCGAAGACGAGTTCCTTTTCGCCGCACGCGTCCGGCGCCTCTTCCGCCGCTTCCTCCAGGAGCAAGGCGGTCAGCGCGTTGGGCATGCCGAAATCGCGCTTGCCGATGCCCGTGCCGCGGGCGAGCACGCGGTAGCGCTCCGGCGGGGCGTCGAGGGTTTTGAGCACCGCCGCCGCCGCGATGCCGGTCGGCGTGAGCCGTTCGCCTTCCGCCGGGCCGCGTTGCAGGACCAGACCGCTCGCGCGGGCGATTTCCGCGACCGCCGGAACGGGAACGGGGAGGACCCCGTGCGCCGCGCGGATGCTGCCGTATCCGGCGACGAGGTCTCCGACGGCGCACGCGTCGCACGCGAGGTCGTCGGCGAGGACGGCGATGCCCGCGATGTCCGCGATCGAATCGAGCGCGCCCACTTCGTGGAAGTGGACCTCTTCCTTCGCCACGCCGTGGACCCTGGCTTCCGCTTCGGCGAGGATGTCGAACATCCCTTCCGCGAGGCGGCGGGCGCCTTCCGCCATCGGCAGGCGGGAAAGGACGGCGCGCACGTCGGCCGGGTGCCGGTGGCGGGGATGGCCGGGCGTTTCCGTTTCGGGATAGGGGAGGGGCGCTTCCCCGTCGGGCAGCGAAACCGAAAACACGGTCCCGGCGATGCCGTGGCTGTTCCCGCGCGAGACCGAAAAGGAGAGCCCTTCCGCCGCGAGCGGGGCGAGCGCGTCGCGCAATTTTTTTTCGCTCGCGCCCAGGTCGAGCAGGGAAGCGGCCAACATGTCGCCGCTCATGCCGTTCGTGCCGTCGAGGAAGAGGATTCTACGCATGGGGTTCCTTGTTTTTCCGTTTTCCGGTTTTCGCCGCGAGGATGCGGCAGGCGACGGAAGCCGCGCCGAAGCCGTTGTCGATGTTGACGACGCTCACGCCCTCCGCGCAGCTGTTGAGCATGGAGAGGAGCGGCGCGATGCCGCCGAAGCCCGCGCCGTACCCGACGGAGGTCGGCACCGCCACGACGGGGGCGGGGACGAGGCCCGCGAGGACGCTGGCGAGCGCCCCCTCCATGCCCGCGACGGCGATGACGGCATCGGCGCGGCGGATTTCGCCGATGGCGGCGAGGAGGCGGTGGAGGCCCGCGACGCCGATGTCGGGGAAGCGCGCGACGCGCACGCCGAAGAAGGCGAGGGTGTCGGCGGCTTCTTCGGCGACGGGGAGGTCGCCCGTGCCTCCGGTGCAGACGGCGACAAGGCCGGGAAGGCGGGGACGGCGGGCGCGCGGCGGGCGGACGGCGATGGTCCGCGCGCAGGGGTGGTATTCGTGGGGCAGTCCGGCGCCGGCGAGGAAGGCGTGCTGTTCTTCGGTCGCGCGGGTGACGAGGGCGGGGGAGCCGTGCGAAAGGAAGGCGCGGAGGATTTCGAGGAGTTGCGCGGGCGTCTTGCCGGGGCCGTAGACGGTTTCGCCCTGGCCGGTGCGGCGGGGGCGTTGCAGGTCGAGGCGGGCGAAGCCGAGGTCGGCGGAATCGGGGGCGGGGGGCATGGGGGGAGTTTCGCGCCGCGCCCCGCGCGGCGCAATGCAAAACGGTGGACGCGGCTCGGTGGGGACACCTCGCCCACCGGAATGCAGGCCGACGCCATGCCGGGGCGGCGCCCTGGCGGGGGATTTCGGCGGGCAGGGGAGAGGCAGAGGTTTCGATTGCCGTCGGATTGAACCCGCGGGCTTCCCAAAAGGAAGGGCAAGCGTTGGCTTTTTCCTTTGGGAAGCCGCCTGTCAAATCCGATGGCTTTCGACGGCCCTCGATGGCTCTCGATGGCCTTCGAAACAATTGACGCAAGCGTGGCGGCCATCCCTCCCGCGCCAGCGGCGCCTGCTCACGCCTGGCGTCACCTCCGGGTGCAACAGCGCGGCAAGATGCCGCACCTCCGGAAGGGGCCTCAAGCGGGGGTTGGCTTTGCGTTCGGGGGTGCGGCAACGCCCCAAGAAGCAAGCTCCTTGGGGGGCCCCAAGTCTTGCCGCGCTGCTTTCCTTTTTTTGGGGGGGACGCCAAGCGGTGGCGGCGCCCTGGCGGGGGATTTCGGCGGGCAGAGTGCCCCCGGACGGCGGCGGGATTCCGGCAGACCGGTTGACCGGAAGACCGGATTGAACGGGCGGGGTTCCCACAGGGAATGACAAGCGCGTGTTTTCCCCTTTGGAATTTCATTTGTCACAACCCGGTCAACCGGTCACCCGATTTGCCGGTCAACCGGAAACGCCTGACCCAAGCGTGGCGGCCATCCCTCCCGCGCCAGCGGCGCCTGCTCACGCCTGGTGTCACTTCCGGGAATCCCGCGTTTCGATCGGATGCGCCTTGCGTTCCGGCGGATTTGCGCCAAAATCTTCCTCCCATGCGCACGACGACGGAATGCCTGCCCCCCGACCGGAAGCTCGTCGATGCGGTCGCCGACTGGCTCCTGCCGCGCGTCCGCACCGATGTCTCCGGCGCGCCGTCGCTCTCGCACCTCCTCCTCGTCGTCCCCACCGCGCAGGCCAACCGCCAGCTTCGCCTCTCCCTCGCCTCCCGCGCCGCCGCCCGCGGGTACGGCGGCATCCTCCCGCCGGACGTGCGCCTCCCCATGCAGCTCGTCGTCCCCGCGGACGGCTCCCTCCCGACCGCGACCCCCTTCCAGTTGCGCGCGGCCTTCCTCCGCTTCCTCTCCGCCCTCCCGCCGCCCCCCCCGCCCTCCGCGGAGGAGGAAGACGCCCCGGACGACTGGACGCGCTTTTTCCGTACCGCCGAAATGGCGGATTTCCGTTCCGCGCTCGCCTTTTTCGACCAGATGCGCGACATCTGGAACATCCTCTCCGGCGCGGGCCTCTCCATGCAGGACGTTCCCCTCCACCCGAAGGCGCGCGAAGTCCTCGCCGCCGCGCAGGGCGACGAAACGGCCCGCTGGGAACGCCTCGCCGCCTTCGAAAAGGCCTTCTTCTCCTTCCTCCGCGCGCACGGCCTCCGCCACGAAGCCGAAAGCGTGAAACTCGCGAAGACGGCCCCGCAGGCCCTCCCCGACGAAATCGAGGAGGTCGTCCTCCCGGCCCTGGTCGATCCGGTGGGCGTGCTCTACGACGTCCTGGAACGCCAGCGGCCCGCGCTCCGCCTCACGGTCCTCGTCCACGCCGCCCCCGCCGACGCGGGCAAGTTCGACACGTGGGGGCGGCCCGAACCCGCCGCGTGGACCGGCCCCGAATGGACCGGCAAGGGCTGGCGCGGCCCGGCGCGGCCCGTCCTCGCGGGCCTGCGCGACCAGGACATCGTCCGCGCGGCGGGCGACGGGGAACTCGCGCGGAAAGTCGCCCAAGATTTCCCGCCCGCGGACAGCGGCAAGGCCCTCCCCGCGCTCGGGCTCTGCGACGCGTCGCTCCACCCGGAACTCGCGGCGGCGTTCCTCAACGCGGGGTACGACCTGCACAACCCCGAAAAGCGCTACCTCCTCCTCTCCTCCCCGGGCCGTCTCGCGGCGAACCTCCTCGCCGCCTTCCCGGCGGACGCCTGCTCGTGGGACGCCTTCGCGGCAATCCTCCGCGAAAATGACGCGCTGGACGCCGTCCTCCGCGCGGTCGCCAAAAACGGCCAGCCCGGCCGCACGGACGTGCTCGCGGGTCTCGACCTCGTCCGCAACGCCTTCTTGCCGCGCACCGTCCCCGCGGAGTGCGCCTTCGACGAAGCGCGCTTCGGCAAGCCCGGCGAGCGGGTCCTCTTCCGCGCCTTCCGCACGGCGGCGCGCGGCCTCCTCGCGATGATGGCGCAAGCCCGCGCGGAGTCTTCCTCCCCCGCGGGATTCCTCCGCGGGATGCTTTTCCGCCTCTACGCCTCCCGCAAGCTGGACGCGCAGGACGACGGGGACCGGGAATTCGCCTCGGCGGCGCAGGCGCTGCGCGGCGTGCTGGACCAGGCCGAGGAAGCGGAAGCCGCCGCGGCGGGTCTTCCGGCGGGCGCGGGGGGGGAACTCCTGCGCCGCTCGCTGGCGGAAGCGACCTACGCGACGGAGCCGGAGACCAAGGACGCCATCCGCACCGAAGGGTGGCTGGAACTCGCCTGGAGCCCGGCGGACAAGATCGCGCTCGCCGGGTTCCACGAGGGCGCCGTCCCCGACAGCGTGGCGGGGCATCCGTTTTTGCCGGACTCGCTGCGCGCGGCGCTGGGGCTCGGCAACAACCGGCGGCGGCTCGCGCGGGACACGTACCTTTTGCACGCCCTCCTCGCGGCGCGCGCGGGGGACCCCGGCGCGGTCCGCGCGTACGTCTCCGCGGCCGGGGCGGACGGCGACATCCACCGGCCGAGCCGCCTGCTCTTCCTCGTGGACGACGCGGCGCTGGCGGGGCGGGCCGAACGGCTCTTCGGGGAACTCGCGCCGGGCGAGCCGCTCCCGGCGCGCGGGCTGGCGGACGCGTGGCGGCCGGCGCTGCCGGACGAAGCGAACCCGCCGGGGAAACGGGCGGACCGCCCGCTGGGCGCGTTTTCCGCGAGCGCCATCGACTCGTGGCTGCGATGCCCCTTCACGTACCTTTTCGAACACGGCCTCGAGATGCACCGCGTCCGGGAACTGGACGAGCTGGACGCCCCCGCCTTCGGGAACCTCGTCCACGCGGCGCTCGAAGCGCATGCGACGGGGCAGCTGGCGCGGGGGGCAGCGCCCTTGTCAAGCGAAAAGGAAATCGCGGCGGAGCTGGCAAAAATCCTCGGCACGCTCCGCGCGCGCTTCGGGCGGAACCCCGGCGTCAAGATCGCGCTCCAGTTCGAGGCCGCGGCGAAACGGCTCGCGTGCTTCGCCGCCATCGAGGCGAAATGGATCGCCGAGGGGTGGCGGATCGCCCTGCCGCCGGAGTATCCGATTTCGACGCACCCCTTCGCGGAGGAGGGCTTCCGCGACGTGCTCGTCAAGGGGGCCGTGGACCGCATCGACGTGCGCGATTCCGCCGACGGGCGCCGGGAATACCGCCTGATCGACTACAAGACCTGGGACAAGGTGTCCGGCGCATGGAGCAAAATCCTCAAGGGCGGGGCGGAAGAAGCGGAGCATGCGGCCCGCCTCGCCCTTCCCGTGACGCCGCCGGACAAGAAGGGCAGGGCGATGCGGCTTCTCACGGTCCAGTTGCCGCTGTACGGCCGCTGCCTCGAAACGCAGGCGCCGGAGATTTTCCTTGACGGGGAGGGCAAAAGCCGCATCGCCGACTTCTGCTACGTCATTCTCGGCCGCTCGCCCGGGGACGCGGCGGTCCTGGGAAGCGCCTTCGACCAGGCGCCCTTCGAGGCGGTCAAAACGAAACCGAAGCCGGTCTTGGCCGATTTCGCCGCTCTCGCGCTCGAAACCGCCCGAACGGCCGTCGCGCGCATCCGGGAAAACGTCTTCTGGCCGCCGGGGCCCTCGGAGGTCTGGAAACGCGACATCCGCGAGTTGCTCGCCTTCTCCCCGGAAAGGGACTTCCCGCCCGGCACCGCGTGGCGCGACCGGCAGGAGGAAAAACTCGCCCGCCTCGCGGCGCGAACGGAGGGCGGGGCGTGAAGCAGAACCTCGTCATCCGCGCGGCGGCCGGTACGGGCAAGACCTTCTCGCTCGCCACCCGCTTCCTCCGCCTGATGCTCTTCCAGGGCGCGAAGCCGGAACGCATCCTCGCCCTCACCTTCTCGCGCGCCGCGGCGCAGGAGATTTACACGGCGCTCCTCCGCCGCCTCTGGCAGGCCGCGGCAAGCGACGCCGGGGCCGCGCGCGAGCGCGGCATCCTCCTCGCGGACCTGGACGAAGCGGACAAGGCGGCCCTCGCGGCCAGGGGCGTCGATTTTTCCGCCGCCGCTTTCCGCACGCTCCTCCGCCGCGTGCTGGACGCCCAGCACTGCGGCACCATCGCCACCCTCGACAGCTTCATCCTCCGCATCGTCCGCAATTTCCCGCTCGAAATGGGCTTCCAGCGCACCGTCGGCGTGCTCGACGGATGCGGCGAGGAAAAGGCGGCGGCGGACGCGCTGGCGGCGCTCCTTTCCGGCGGCGCGCCCGACGGCGCCTTCCCGGGGGATTTCTTCCGCGCGGTGCGCGGCGGATCCGTCCGTTCCTGCGCCGGGACGGTCGCGGAGGCGATGGACGGCTGGCGCGCGTTCCGCCTCGCCTGCCGCGGGGCCTGCGACGACTGGACGGCCTCCTCGATGCGCCGCGCGCTCGGGCTCGACCCGCTTCCCGCCAAGCCGACCGACGAGGCGTTTTCGGCGGCGCTGGCCGGGGTCGCGGGAAACAACAAGGGGCTTTTCGAAGCGTTCAAGAAACATCTCGATGCCTTCGGGCCGGAAGGGAGGCTTTTCGGCGACAACAAGGCCGGGGAGATGGCGCGGTTTTTCATGGCCCACCCCGAAGCCACCGTTTTCCGCCACGAAACAAAAGGGGGAAGCAAGCGCGGTCCGCAGGAGAAGGTTTGCGACTGCGGGGAGGCGGGCGCCGCGTTCGTCCGCGCCGCGGTCCGCTGGATGGTGGCGGGAAAAATCGAATACGCCGTCGGCACCGTCCGCGCGAAGCTCGCGCTCGTCCGCTCGGCGGAGCGGGTGTACGACGCGGCGACGCGGCGGCAGGGCCTCCTCGCCTTCGGCGATTTCACCGACGCGGTCGCGGCGAAAGCCGCCGGCGGAAGCACCGCCCTGAAGCTCGAAAACCTGCAGTTCCGCTTCGACGCCGCGTTCGACCACTGGGCGCTCGACGAGTTCCAGGACACGAGCGCCCTCCAGTGGGCGTGCCTCGAATCCCTCGTCCGCTCGGCCGCGCAGGAGGGCGGCGGCCGGTCGGTGATGGCGGTGGGGGACCTGAAGCAATCCATCTACACGTGGCGGGGCGGCGACGACACGCCCTTCCTGGAGCTGATGGGCTGGGCGGAATTCGCCCCGCCCGCGGGCGAAATCCGCGAGAACGCCGTCTCCCGGCGGTACGGACGGCACACGGTGGATTTCATCAACCGCGTGTTCGGGCCGGAGAACGTCGAGCGCGTGTTCGACCCGGCGCGGCTGGAGAAAGAAGGCATCCCGGAGGCGGCGTGCCGCGATGCCGTCGCGCGCTGGTGCGCGCCGGAGTGCTGGATGGACCACCAAGCGGACCCCGGCCGCTCCCTGCCCGGCGACTTCGTGCAGGTGCTCGCGGTGGAACCGCCGGGGACCGGGGAAGGAAACGCGGAGGACGGAGGCGGGGAACGGGAGGAGGACGAAGAGCGGAAGCCGAGCGCCGCGATGCGCATCCTCGCCCCCGCCGTCTGCGCGTTCGTCAAGGATTTCTGGGAGAAGCACGAGGCGTGCGGGAGCACGGACACGGTGGCAATCCTCGTCAGGACCAACGGCGACGGCCTCGCGCTCGCGGAACGCCTGCGGGCGATGGACGGCGCCCCGCCGGTGGTCTGGGAGGGGGCCGACGGCATCCTCGATTCGCCGGCCGTCCGGGCGGTGCTTGCGCTCCTCTCGCTCGCCGAACACCCGCAGGATTCCTTCGCGTGGACGTTTTCCGAAGGGCTTGTGCCGCTGGGGCGGCTCGTTTTCCCCGGCCTCGGGAACCGCGCCAAGGTGTCGAAGGCGCTGGCCGCGATGCTCTCGAAGCTCGGGCTCGCGCGGACGCTCAAGGCCGTTGTCTCGCGCATCGCCGCGGCGCCGGAGGGGATGCGGCCGGACGCGCGGTCGCTCAGGCGCCTCAAGGCGCTGGTCCGCGAGGGCGTCGCGTACGAACGGCGCGCGGAGGCCGACGAGGGGATCGCGGGCTTCCGGGAATACCTCGCCCTCGCGGCGGGGCGCGAAACGTCGGACTCGCCGCGCGTCGTCCGCATCTTGACCATCCACCGCGCGAAGGGGCTCACCATCGACCACGTGATCGTGCCGGTTCCGGAATCGGGAACCCGGGAGACGATCGTGCAGCCCGCCGGGGTCGCGCACGGCGCGGTGCGCTTGCACGACGCGGCCGCGGGGTGGGCGGTCGAGGGAATCGGCGCGGACGAGGCGCGGTGGAACCCGGTGCTTGCGGAAGCGTGGAACCGCGCGGCGAACGAAAACGTCCTCGACCGGCTCCGCCTTTCCTACGTGGCCTTGACCCGCGCGCGCAAATCGACGCACGTCTTCGTCTGCGGAACGGAGGAAAAGCGTTTTGGGAAAATCCAGTTCCGCGATTTGCTCTTCGCCGCGTTCCCGGACGGGGCGGGGGAGGGCGACGGGGAAGACGCCGCCGCGGCGGAGGGGAGCCCGCGCGTGCGGACGCTGTGGCGCGCGGGGCCGGAGCCGGACTTCGGCCGGGCGGAAGAAAGGGCGCCGGAAGAGGACGCCGGCTGGGTCCACGCGGACGGGGCGGCGCGCGTCGTGCGGCGGTCGCCGTCGGCGGATCAAACGGGCGCGGGGAAGCGGCGCGGGATACCGGCCTCGTCGCTCTTCGCGCGCGGGGAGACCGCGGCGGAACGGGGAACGGAGCTGCACGCGAAGTACGCCGCCATCGGCTGGATCGACCCGGCTGCGCCGAAGGACGAAGAGGAACGGGCGATTTTGGCAAGCGATTGGCGGGAAGCGTTCGTCGAACCGGTTGGCGGCGGGACGCTGTGGCGGGAGAAGGGCTACGAGCGGCTGGCGGACGGGGCATGGGAGACGGGACGCTTCGACCGGGTGGTGTTCGCGGGGGAGGGGGCGGCGCGGCGGGCGGCGGTGTACGACTTCAAGGGCAACCGGCCGCTGGACGGGGAGACGGCGGAGGAATTCGCCGGACGGATGGCGGAGACCTGCGCGGGGCAGATGCGTTCGTACCGCGAAGCCGTCGCGCGGCTGGCCGGCATCGGCCGGGACAACGTCCGCGCCGTCCTCCTCCTCGCCGCCACGCGCGCTTGCGTGGAAATCTGATTTTGCTTGACACGTGAGCAGCGGGGGACGCCGCGCCCGCCCCGTTCCGTCCGCCGCTTCAGCGGACGGTTTCCTCCGCGAGGGCGGAAAGAATGGCCGGCGTGCATTCCCAGCCGCCCGCCAGCCATTCCTCCGGCGTGCGCCGCCCGTCGCGGGAAACCAGTTCCGCCGCGGGGCCGCCGCCCCATTCCGGCAGCCAGTGCTTTTCCCGCGCGTACGCCCCCGCCGGGTGCGTGGGCAGGTCCGAGAGCATCCGGTAGGCCTCGTTCGCCGCGGCCTCGTCCGCGTGGACGAAGGTGCCCGCGAGGATCAGCGCGCCCGCCTTCACCCCTTCGCCGGCCGCCATCGCCGCCGCCCGCCGCGCCGTTTCCGCCGCGCGCTTCCGCCAATGCCAGCGCGTGTCCGGGAAGCGTTCCCGGTCGTGGATCCGCCACCACGGGAGGCGCACGGAATCGAAGGAAACGCCGCTGCATCCGTACTGGCCCGCCTCCACGGCGACGTCCGGCTCCAGTTCCGTCCCGTAGAGCTCCATCCCCGCGGCCCGCTCGATGCGCGCGAGGTCGACGAACGCCGCCGCGCGTTTGTCCGGATCCGTTTCCGCGTAGGCCCGTTTGGCGGTCGCCTGCCGCACCTTCCACATCGCGAGGGGCTTTTCCGCATGCTCCCGCCGCACTTCGGATTGCCACCCGGCGAACTCCCCGCCGTGCGCCGCGAGCGCCTTGCGGGTCTCCTCCGCCGCGCGGGCGAACCATTCCCCCGCCTCGTCCGGCTTGCCGAGGCGCATGTACCGGCGCGCGAGCAGGTTCTCCAGCCTTCCCGCGAAGTCGGGGTCGTTCCCGCGTTCCGCCAGCGCGGCTTCGATGTCCGGCAGGCAGGCGGCGAGCTCCCCGGCGGAAAGGCACCGCTCGGCCACGAAGGCCGCGTCGAGCCACGAGGAGGCGTCGCCCGCGAAAACGCCGAGCGCTTCGACGAAATCGCCTTCTTCCACGCAGACCGTCCCGAGGATGCCCGCGACGTACCGCGGCCAGGCGAGCCCTTCGTCCGGGACCTCGCGCGGATCGAGCCCCTCGCCGGTGACGGCGAAGTCGCACCACGCGTCGCCGCCGCTTTCGCGGAAGACCTCGAGCCACCGGCGCAGGAGGTCCGCCGCGATCCGCCGCTCGCCGTCCATCCGCGCGAAGCGGGCTTCGAGGAAGAGGCGGAGGAGCGAGTCGGCCGGGGCGTAGCGCAGGAGGGCGCGGGCCGTGCCGAAATCGCCGCGGGCGAAGGCGCGGTAGGCCGCGCGATCGGCGGAGAGGAGGGGGCTTTCCTCCGGTACGTCCCGCGGGGAGGGGTCGTCCAGCCCGTCGTCGAGGATGCAGAGGATTTCGCGGCCGACGGGGTCGGCGGAAAGCGCCGCCCCCAGGCGCCGGTTCCGGTCGCGCCAGGACGCGCGGCGCCAGACCGCGAACTCGTCGGCCACCCGCCCGAGGAGGGCGCGCTCGCGTTCGGCCAGGCCCGTGGCCCGTTCGAAGGCGTGCGGGATTTCGAGCATGCCGTGGACGTCGAGCAGGGGCTTGGCGGAGGGGCGGTGCGGCGTGTCGCCGTAGGCGGCGAGGAAGAGCGGCAGCCAGCGCAGGCCGAGGTCGGAATCGCGCAGGAGAAGGCGGCGGAGGATGGCCGCTTCGAGCCCGCAGGTGTCGGTGAACCCGGCGTCGCAGGCCGCGCGCAGGGCGTGGAGCCGGCTGTCGGCGGCGGCGAAGTCCTCCGCCGCGAGAACCTGCCCGTGGAGGACCCAGACCGTGCGTTCCTTGCGGTCGGCTTCGGGGAGGGCGAGGAGTTCCCGCCACGCGGGCGGGGAGGAAAGGGTGGCGTCGGCGAGGAGCTGCGCGCGGCCGAGGGCGTAGAGGTAGAACTGCCGCGCGTAGTCCGGCCAGGCGGCGCGTTCCCAGCCTTCGGCGGCCGAGCGGTAGCGCTCGTAGTCGCCGGCGGGGTCGGCGGTTCCGGCGCGGGCGGCGGCCGCGGCGAAATCGAGGGCGTGGGCTTCGGAAGAAGTGATGTCGTTGCCGCGCGGGGCGGTGCCGGCCCAGTCCGGGTAGAAATGGCGGCCGACGAGCCAGAGTTCGCCGAGGACGGTTTCGGAGAGGACGCCGATTTCCTCGCCGGAGAAGAAACAGAGGGGCACGCCGGGGCCGCAGGCGGTGGCGGAGAGGGCGGAAACGGCGAGGGAAGCGGCGAAAAGGACGGATTTTTTCATGGAAAAGGGGGAAGGAGGGGGAAAGGGGACGGGGAAACGTGCTTCCCATTTTCCCCGTTTCCCGCCCCCGGCGCGAGAGGAAAATGCGGGGCGGGAACGGAAAACGGAAAGGGGCGGGCGGGGGCGGGCGCCCTGGCGGGGGGATTTCGGCGGACAGGGAGCCCCGGGCGGCGGCGGGATTTCGGCAGACCGGTTGACCGGAAGACCGGATGGAACCCGCGGGGTTCCCAAAGGGAATGGCAAGCGCGTGCTTTTCCCTTTGGGAATTCATTTGTCACAACCCGGTCTTCCGGTCTTCCGGTTTGCCGGTCAACCGAAAACGTCCGACGCAAGCGGGGCGGCCATCCCTCCCGCGCCAGCGGCTTCCTCCCGTTTTGCCAATGCTTGGCAAAAACGGGGCGAATTTGCCAAACATTGGCAAAATCAAGAAAAATCGCCTGCATGCGGAAGCGGCGCTACCCGGCGAAGCCGTGGAAGCGCCGCAAGCAACGTGCCTCCGGCACCTAGGCGTAGGCGCGGAAGGCGAGGGTGGCGTTGTGGCCGCCGAATCCCAGGTTGTTCGAAAGCGCCGCGCGCACCTTCATCTCCCGCGCGGTGTTCGGCACGTAGTCCAAATCGCAGGCCGGGTCGGGGTTTTCGTAGTTGATGGTGGGCGGCAGGACGCCGTCGTGGATGGCGAGCGCGCAGGCAATCGCTTCCACCGCGCCGGTGGCCCCGAGCATGTGGCCGGTCATCGACTTGGTCGAGGAAACCGCGATGCGCCGCGCGTCTTCTTCTCCGAGCGCCATCTTGATGGCCTTGGTTTCGCCCGCGTCGTTGAGCGGGGTCGAGGTGCCGTGGGCGTTGACGTAATCGATGTCGGACGGGTTCAGCCCCGCGTCCTCCATCGCCGTGCGCATGCCGAAGGCGGGGCCTTCGCCGGTCGGGTCGGGCGCGGTGATGTGGTGGGCGTCGTCGCTTTCGCCGAAGCCCGCCATCTCGCAGTAGATGCGCGCGCCGCGGGCGCGGGCGTGTTCTTCCGTCTCCAGCACGACGATGCCCGCGCTTTCCGCGAGGACGAAGCCGTCGCGGTCGCGGTCGAAGGGGCGCGAGGCGTGCGCCGGGTCGTCGTTGCGCGTCGAAAGCGCGTGCATCGCGTTGAACCCGCCGATGGCGAGTTCCAGCACCGTTCCTTCCGCGCCGCCGGCGACCATCGCGTCCGCGCGGCCCGCGCGGAGGGTGTCGAGCGCCACGCCGATGGAATGGGTCGCCGTCGCGCACGCGGAGACGACCGAGAAGTTCGGCCCCTTCATCCCGTGCTCGATGGCGATGCGCCCGGGCAGGATGTTGGAAATCATCTGCGGAATCATGAACGGGGTGAACTTCGGCCCCGTGGTGCGCCCGAGGTAGTTGCTCCACTGCTGCTGGAGAATCTGGAGGCCGCCGATGCCCGACGAAACGATGACGCCGACCCGCCAGGGGTTTTCCCTGGACATGTCGAGGCCCGCATCCTTGATCGCCTCGCGCGCGGCGATGATGCCGTACTGGCAGAACGGGTCCATGTGGCGCTGCTCCTTCGGCGGGATGTGCGCGTCCATGTCGAGCCCGCGGATTTCCCCGGCGAAGCGCGTCTGGAAGAGGGACGCGTCGAAGCGGGTGATGGGCGCGATGCCGCCGACGCCGGCGACGGCGTTCTTCCAGAAGGCGGGAACGTCGTTGCCGATGGGGGTGAGGGCGCCGAGGCCGGTGATGACGATTTTTCGGGACATGGTGGTTCCTGGGTAACGGGACGGGGGAACCATACGGCATCCCCCCGCCGAAGGGCAAGCGCGCTTCGCCGCGGCTAGACGCGGACGGCGACCGCTTCGAACCCGGCGAGTTCGTTCTTTTCCGGCACCGGATCGAGCAGCGCCTTGCCGGAACGGAAGCGGGCGAGCGGGACTTTCGCGGGCTTGTCGGAGAGGTTGACCGCGAAGAGGATTTTCTCCTTGCCGAGGCTCCGCTCGAACGCGAACACGCTCTTCGCGTTTTCCGGCGCCTTTTCGGCGAGGGCGAGCGGCTTGTACGCCCCGGCGGAAAGCACCGGGTTTTTCGCGCGCAGGAGGAAAAGGCGCCGGAAGAAGCGGTACCACGCCTTGCGGGCGGCCGGGCCGCGCGCGAAGACGTTGCCCTCGAACTCCACGCCTTCGCGCCGCCACTCGCGCCCGTCGGCCGCGACGACGCGCGGCCCCTTGTCGCACGCCGAGCAGCGCGCGTGGATGGACGGGCGGTTGAGCGCGCCGAACTCCTCGCCCGAGAGGACGAAGGGAATCGTGCGCGGCGCGAAGAACGCGAGCGCCATCATCGCCTTGACCGCGCCGCTTCCGAAGCGGGCGAGGCCGCGGCCCTCGTCGTGGTTGTCCACGTAGCGCGCGGTGAGGTGGCCGGGGCCGATGTCGCGGGCGGCGGCTTCGTAGTGCGCGAACATTTCGCGCGCCGCGGCCGCGGGGCCGCCGGAGCGCCACGCTTCGAGGAGCGGCCGGAAGTCGCCGTTGCCTTCCGCGTCGGCGGAGAGGGCGAGGCGGCTTTCGCCGGTGGCCTCGTCGGTCGCGTACGCGTACTGCGAGAACTTGTAGAAGTCGTCGTCGTAGGCGGCGGTCATGCCGCGGCGGAAGAGGTCGCAGTTGTTGCCGAAGCCGTAGCACTCCGCGAGGAAGAGGAGCGGGCGGGACGGGTGGCGGCGGCGGAGTTCCGCGAGGGCCTCGTCCCAGAAGGAGCGGTCGTTGATGAAGTGCGCCATGTCGAAGCGGTAGCCGTCGATGCCGTCGCCCTTGCCGAGGAACGACAGCCATCCGTCGAGGGTTTCGACCATCGCGCGGCGGAAGGCGGGGTTGGTGTAATCGAGCTTGGCGGTGTCGGACCAGTCGCAGTCGAAGAAGGCGCTGCCGTCGGGGTTGCGGACGTAGTAATCGGGGTGTTGCGACATCCAGACGTGGTCGCGCGCGGTGTGGTTCGGCGTGATGTCGAAGAGGACCTTGAGGGAGAGCCTGTGCGCGGCGCGGACGAGGGCGGCCATTTCCGCGCGCGTGCCGTATTCCGGCTCGATGCGCGAGAAGTCGCGCGAGGCGTAGGGCGAGCCGATGCCCTTGCGGCCGAGTTGCCCGATGGGGTACGGGGGCAGAAGGTAGAGCGTGTTGAACCCGAGGCGGGCGATGCGCGGGAGGTTGCCCGCGAGATACGCGAGCGGGGAGGGGCGCGCCTCGCCGTCGTCGAGGGCCTCGACGGGGTTGCGCGGTTCGCGCGCGGCGAAGGAGCGGAGGTTGACCTGGTAGATCGTGGCGTTTTCGGGCCAGGACGCGGCGGCGGGGGAGGGGGAAGGTTTCATGGGGGCATTGTGCCGCGCGGGGGGCGGGGAGGGAAAGCAAAACCGTCGGGGCGGGGACAAAAAAACAGGTGCCCGGAAAAGGCACCTGAACAAAACCCAAAACAAGAAAAACTGGTAGAGGCTGAGGGGCTCGAACCCACGACCCGCTGATTAAGAGTCAGCTGCTCTTCCAACTGAGCTAAGCCTCCACCAACGGGCGCGGACCATATTCCTTTCCCCTGGCCCGTGCAAGCCTAAAGTTGGCGCCTCCGGAAGAGGGTTTCGAGCCGCGGCTTTCCCCTTCCTCAATTTTGCCGATGTTCGGCAAAAACGGGGCGGATTTGCCAAACATCGGCAAATCCCGCGGAAGCGCGCGCGATGGATCCGCGCCAAAAGGAAACGGCCGCGGAAGCGGCCGTTTCGCGGAGCTTGGGAAGCTTTCTACATGCGGATGGGCATGAGGACGTAGACGAAGTTGACCGAGGTGCGGATGACGCCGGGGGAGACGTCGTCCATGACGTCGAGGCTCAATTCGTCCGTCGAAAGGTTCTTCACCGGCTCCATCAGGTACGTCGAATTGAAGGAAATCGCGATGGGGTCGCCCGCGTACTTCACCGCGAGCGTTTCCTGCCCTTCGCTGACGCCTTCCGCCGCGATGCTCATCTTCAGGCGGTCTTCCGAAAGCTCCAGCTTCACCACCGCGCTCGCGTCCACCGACGCCGCGTTCAGGCGCTTGAGCGCCGTCAGGAACGGCTCGCGGTCCAGCGTCACGCGCGAGCCTTCGGACTGCGGGATCACCTGCCGGTAGTTCGGGAACTGCTTCTGGACGAGCGTCGTGAAAACCGTCGTGCCCGAGAACGCGAACGCCGCTTGCGCCGCCGTGGCCTTGACCTCGACGGTGCCGCCGTCCCCCAGCATCCGCTGGATTTCGCCGACGGCCTTCAGCGGAATGACGAGGTCGCCTTCCGCGGCCGAATCGACATCCGCTTCCTGCTCGACCATCGCGAGGCGCCGCGAGTCCGTCGCCACCGCGGTCATCTTGCCGGCGCGGAAGCTCAAAAGCACCGCGTTCAACATCGTGCGGGTGACGTCGTTGGAGGCCGCGTAGCTGGTCAGGCGCAGCATTTCGCGGAGTTTCGCCTGGTCGAGGACGCGCGAGCTCGCGCCTTCGGACATGTCCGGCAGCTTCGGGAAGTCCGCCGCGGAGATGCCGTACACGCGGTAGCTGCCGGTGGAGGTGCCGAAGCTGGCGATGTCGTTTTCGTCCACGGAGAGGTCCACGCTGTCGTCGGAGAGCTCGTGGAAGAGGCTTGCGATGCGCTTGACCGGGAGGGTCGTCGCGCCCGGCTCGACCACTTCGGCCTCGATGGCGGTGCGCACGGTGATGGCGCTGTCGGAGCCGGTGAGGGTCAGGGTGCCGCCGTCGGCCTCGAAGAGGGCGTTGGCGAGCACGGGGAGCGTCGGGCGGGCGGGGATGACGGCGGAGACCTTCTGCATGGCGGCGAGAAGGGCGTCGCGGGAAATCTTGATTTTCATCGTTCGGCCTTCCGGGGAAAGGGGCTAGAGGAGGGCCTTGAAGCCGATCCGGCCGTAGGCGCCGTCGAAGGTGGCGTCGCAGGCGTCGCGGCCGCCGATTTCGGTGTCGCACTTCATGAGGTTGCCCTGGTAGCCGACGGTGAAGGTCATGTAGGCGTGCTCGCTCATGAGGAACTCGAGGGAGAGGCCGAGGTTGCCGAGGATGCCGTTGTCGATTTCGACGTCCTCGCGCTTGCCCTTGTCGGCGTTCCAGAGGTCGATGTCCTCGTTGACGAAGAGGTATTTCGCGCCGGCTTCGGCGACGAGGTTCCAGTTGTCCCATTCGATGACGGCGAAGTAGAGGTTGAGTCCGAGGGGGATCACGAGGGCGTCGCCGTCGTACTTCGAGTACCCGTGCCACTTGAACGGGTTGCCCGCGTGCTTGTCGACCTGCCAGCTCTGGACGCCGACGCTCGCGCCGATGCCCCAAGGGAGGCCTTCGAACCATTCGCGGTAGGAGAGTTCGGTGCCGGCGCCGTAGCTGAACAGGTCGAAGTCGCCGGTACCGGCCCAGATGCCGACGGCGGCGACGTCGACTTCGCCGCTGTCGTCGCCGAGGAGGCCGGCGGAGGCGGTGAGGGAGAAAACGCAGGAGAGCGCGAGGAGGATGGGAAGCAGTTTTTTCATGGGTACTCCGTGGTGGGGCGGGGGCGGGGGCCACCGCCAAGCAATCCGCCAATCCTAGGCGAACGGGCGGCGGGAGGCGAGAGGAAAGTGCTGCCCAGGGAGTGAAAAGTGAAGAGGGAAAGTGAAAAGTTTCGGACGCGCGGCTTGTGCCGCGCGGTTTGGGCATTTTGCCAATGGTTGGCCAAAATCAGGCAAATTTGCCAAACATTGGCAAAACGGCGGGGCGCGGCTACGGGGTGGTTTTGGCGGGGCGGGGGGAGAGGAGGGCGAGGAGGGCGGAGACGAGGAGCGCGGGGAGGGTGGCGCCCGCCGGGCATTCCCACGAAAACGCGCGGGGGAAAAACGCCGCGAAGAACGAGCCGCTCCCCAGCGCCAGGTGGTAGGCCGCGAACCCCGCCGCCCACGCGGCGAAGTTCCACGCCGCCGCGCCGCGCGAGGGCGCCGTCCGGCGCCGGACGAAAGCGTCGCACAAAAGCACCGCCGCCATCGGCGCGAAGACCGACGCGATGAGATAGAGGAAGTCGAGGTACCGCTCCATCGCGCCCATCGCCGCGAGCAGCGTCCCCAGCGCGCAGACCGCCAACCCGAACCCCTTGGCCGGGATGCGCCCCCAGAGGCTCTTCGCGCTCTCCCCCGCCGACCAGGCGTCGAGGAAGGTCGTCGTCACCGTCGAAAACACGATGACGAGGAGGCCCGCCGCCCCCAACCCGGCCGCCTGCATCGCCCCGGCGATCGACCCGCCGCCGGGGAGGCTCGCGGCGAGAAGCCCCACCGCGTACATCCAGCACGACACCGCCGTGTACACCCCGGCGGCCGCGGCCGAAGCCGCCGGCGGGCGGCGCGCGTCCTTCGTGTAGTCCGCGGCGAGCGGCAGCCACGAAAGCGGCATGGCGGCGGCCATCTCGAAGGCGAACCAAAAAGCGCTTCCCGCGAACGCTTCTCCCGGCGCGGCGGCGGAATCCTTCCCGCACGCGACGACCGCCGTCAACAGCACCGTCAGGGCGAAGAGAAGCCCCATCGCGACCGTGTTGGTTTTCCCCGCGCCGCGGAGACCCGCGAAAAGCCAGAGGGCGACGAGGACGCCGATGCCCGCGCACGCCGCGGGGAAGGGGATGCCGCCCAGGAGCGGCGCCGCCGCTTCCGCGCCCTGCGCGACCATCACCGCGGTCCAGCCGACGAGTTGCGCGACGTTGAGGAGGGCGAAAAATCCCCCGCCGGAGCGCCCGAAGGGGATTTTCGCGCAATCCATCGCCCCGCGGCGGGTCCGCGCGCCGAGCAGGGCCGCGAGAAAGAGCAGCGCGCCGCCCAGGAGGTGGCCGAGGAGGATGCCCGCGGCCACCGCCGGCAACCCGCCGCCCCCGCACGCGGGGGCGAGTTGCATCCCCGCTTCGATTTCGGCGATCGAAACCGCCGCTCCGAACCAAACCAGTCCGCTTCCGAAAACGGACAATCCGTCTTTTTGTGCATTGTTCATGTGTGTTTCCTACGCCGGCATGATCCGGATCAGGTTCTTCGGGTCGGAACCACCGCGGTTCCCTCTCAGCCCGCGCACGCGGACTCCCCGTTGGCCGGGAACTCAACCACCCGCGGCGGGCCGCGGCAAGGGAAAAACGCGCCCGTCCCGCGGGGAAAAACGTTTTTCCTTGGCACGGGGGAGGGAAAAAGCGTTTTCGCATCGCGCGCACGCGGCGTTTCCGCTTTACTTCCTTGTGGCGCCTTCCGCGCCGTCCCACCCCCAAACAAGGAGTCCTCCATGGCCGAACCCGCAAAAAAAGACGTCCTTCCCGGGCATGAAACCCAGAAGCTCGACGAGATGAACTGCCCCTCCTGCGGGCGCTTCGTCGGCGCGAAGATCCACTGCCCCTACTGCGGCGCCAAGGTCGCCAAGCGCATGAGCCTCGTCGCCGTCCGCTACGCCGCCGTCCTCCTCGCCACCATCGGCCTCGCCTGCCTCTGGGCGATGGCGAAGTTCCACGCGACGCCCGTCGTGAAAATCGGAGACATCTCCCCGACGATGAACTTCGCCCAGATCCGCGTGGACGGCACCGCCGACAGCGACGTGCGCACCTTCCGCAACGGCTCCATGGGCTTCAACATCTCCGACGGCACCGGCACCCTCATGGTCTTCGTCTCCCAGAAGCAGGGCGAAGAACTCCGGCGCCTCGGCAAGCTCCCCCACGCGGGCGACGCCGTCCAGCTCAACGGCACCGTCTCCCTCTCCGACAAGAACAACTCCCTCCGCCTCCAATCGGCGGCTTCCGTCTCCGTCACCCCGGCGCCCGCGAAGCCCATCGCCCTGGGCGACCTCGGCGAGGACCTTGCCGGGAGCGCTTTCCTGATCCAGGGGCAGGTGACCGGCTTCACCGCGCCGCCCACCGGCACCAAGCGTCCGTACTCCCTCTACCTCAAGGACGACTCCGGCACCGCGGCGGTCACCTTCTGGCAGGACGAATACGACCAGATCGCCGACAAGGACGCGTTGGCGGAAGGCACGTGGCTTCGCATGCGCATTTCGGTCGCCTCGTACAAGGGCAAGATGCAGTTGAAGCTCTCCGACGGCACCTCCCTCGAAGCGCTCGCCGCGGAAGACCGCGTGCCCGTCGCCCCCGCCGCCAAGGCCGCCCCGGAACCGCCCGCGCCCGCCCCGCAGGCGGCACCGGCCCCGGAAGCGCCTCCCGCGCCGAAGGCCGCCCCGGCGCGCGATTTCTCGCGCAGGAAGAAGGCCCCTCCCGCGGGCGACCTTCTCACCCCCGTCCGCGAACTCAATTCCTCCCTCGCCGGGCAGAGCGTCCGCATCCGCGGGCGCGTGCAGGAAGTCAAGGAACCCGCGGAAGGGAGCAAGAAGCCGACGGAGCTTGTCGTCTACGACGAAGCGGGCGACCGGCTGGTCGTCAAGTACTGGGACGCCGCCGCGCGCGTGATGAAGGAAAAGCCCGTTCCGGGGTCCCTGTACGACTTCGAGGGCACCGTGGACATCTACCGCTCCCGCCCCGCGCTCAAGGTCGAAAGCGGCTACAAGATCCGCCTCGTCTCCGACGTGCCGCCCTCCGTGCCCGCCGTGGACGTCGCGGAAGCCGTTCCCGTTTCCTCGCTCGCCGCGGCCGGCGGAAAAGCCGTGGTCGTCGGGACGCTCTCCGAAGAAGCGGCCCTGCGCGGCGGCGTCAAGTACCTCCTGACGGACGAAGCCGGCGACGCCATCGAGGCGGTTTTCTGGGAAGGCGCGATTCCCCGCGACCTCCGCGCGCAACTGGAAAACGGCAGGAAGGTCGCCGTCCGCGGCATCCTCAAGGAACGCGACGGGGCGCTCAATCTCGTCGCCGAAAACGGCTATTCGGTCCTGCCGCTGGAATAGGAGGAGCGCATGTCCACCTTCTGGATCGTCCTTCTTTCCGTCGTCGCGGGGACGGTGCTTTCCGCGGGCATCGCCTGCCTGCCGGGCCTGCACATCTACAACGTGATGGGCGCGCTCGTCCTCGGCATCCTCTGGCTCGACGCCCTGCCGGAGCCGTGCTTCTGGTCGTTCCTGACGCGGCCGGAAGTGTACGTCCCCGCGATGACCGGCATGGTCGTCGCCTGGTCGATGCTCAACACCATCCCCTCGGTCCTCCTCGGCACGCCCGACGAGTCGGCGCTCTTCACGGTCCTGCCGGGCCAGAAGTACCTCATGAACGGCCGCGGCTACGAGGGCACCATGATCACCGCCGTCGGCTCCCTCGCCGGGGCCTTCTTCGTCGTCTGCGTGCTCGCGCCGTTCGCCCCGAAGTACCTGCCCGTCTCGCAGGAAGTCCTCAAGGGCCACATGCACTGGGTCCTCTGGATCATCATCACCTTCATCCTCATGAGCGAATGGCCCAAGGGCGGCAACCGCGGCCGCGCGGGCTGGGCGAAGTTCTTCGACGCGTGGAAGGGCCTGCTCGTCGGCATCGCGACCTTCGTCCTCTCCGGGGTGATGGGCTTCATCCTCCTCAACCGCTCGCCCGTCGGCCACGAGGTCGCCTTCCAGAACATCATGCCCGCGTTCGTGGGGCTTTTTGCGGTGCCGTGGTGCCTGCAGAACATCATTTCGGCCGCGGACGTGCCGCCGCAGCGGACGACGGATTCGCTCGACATCGACGGCGACATCATCCTCCGGAGCGTCTGGAGCGGCGGGCTCGGCGGCGGCTTCGCCGCGTACATGCCCATCGTGACGGGCGGCGTCGGCGGGCTCCTGGCGGGCCACGCGTGCGCCCAGCGCGACGAAAGGATTTTCATCATGGGCCAGGGGGTGAGCAAATTCGTCTATTACGTGGGCGCGTTCATGCTTCTCTTTGTCCCGGGCCTGAACCTCACCCGCGGCGGCGGCGCGTGGATGGTCAAGACCCTCTACACGCCTTCCTCGACGGCGGACTACCTGATGATCGTCGGCTCCATCGCCGTGTCCGGCGCGGTCTCGTTCCTCATGGTTTCCCCGCTCGCGCGGCTGACGTTGAAGCTCATCGACCGGTTCGACTACCGCCACGTGTCGAGCTTCGCCCTCGCGGTCATCGTCGCGATGGTCTTCGCCATCACCGGGTGGATCGGGCTTTTCATCGCCGCGGTCGCGACGGGCATCGGGCTCTTGCCCGTGCTCTTCGGGTCGCGCCGGTTGAACTGCCTGGGCATCCTGCTGCTGCCGATCGCCTGCAACATGTCGGGCTTCGGGGACGCCATCGTCGGCTGGATGGGCTTGAACTAGGGAGGAGAGGAAGATGAAAGGTTTTTCGCATTTCATGAGCGGCGTCGCGGTCGCGAGTTTCTGCCCCTGGAGCATCGAGGCGGCGTTGAACGGAAACCCGGTGTTCTTCGTCCTCGGCGGCGCGTGCGGCATTTTGCCCGACACGCTGGACTTCAAGTTCTACCGGTTCTTCTACCGCCACGACGTGTACGTCGAGCCGGACCCGATCGCCCTCGACCCGCAGGCTATCGCCGACGAGGTCGCCCGGGCGGTCAACATGGGCGTGGACGAAAGGCGCTACATCCGCCTCAAGCTTTCGAGCATCCGCTTGGGCGCGGACTACTGGCAGCAGTACACCGTCGATTTCGACAACGAGAACATGGAAGTCGTCGTCCGCTTCGGCCCGGTGACGAACACCGGCCAGGTGCCCGTGCCCGGGACCGCGGAGAAGAACACGAAGGTGGGCCGCGCCAAGATCAAGGCGAAGGTCATCCAGACGTACGACTCGTCCCTCAAGGTGGACATCTTCGACGGGCCGACGGCGGGGCTGGCCCCGCGGGAAGACGGCAACTTCGACCTGGAGTTCCTGCCGTGGCACCGCGAGTGGTCGCACGCGCTTACCATCGGCTTCTTCCTCGGGCTCCTGTGGCTTCTCGGCTGCACGCTTTTCGGCAACTGGCTCATGGGCGTCCAGGGGCTGATTTTGATGACGGGCTGCTACGGCATCCACGTCATCGAAGACCAGTTGGGGCACATGGGAAGCAACCTGTTCTATCCCTTCACCAAGCACCGCGTGCCGGGTTTGCACTGGATGCATTCGGGCGACGGGCTGCCGAACTTCCTCGCCGTGTGGATTTCGTGCATCTTCATCTTCTGGAACCTGCACCGGAGCATGGAAGCGCCGCAGTACCATTTCGGCCTGCTGCAGCTCTTCTGGGTCGCCTTGATCGCCCCGGGGCTCATTTTCTGGGGCTTGCGGTGGCTTTTGACCCGCAAGCAGGGGACCGACCAGCTGGAAGCCGACGACGCCGCCGACGAGTGGAACGACATGAAATCCGGCAACTGACGCGTTGGTTCAAGCGAAAATCCCGAGGCCGCGGCGCTTTGCGCCGCGGTTCTTTTTCGGGAAGACCGTTCCCGTGAACCAAGCGGCGCGCGGGTCAAACGGGGAGGAGGGCGTTGGCGGGGAGGCGGACTTTTTGGCCGGGCGGGGCGGAGAGGGAGACCTCGCCTTCGCAGCGGATGCCGGGGGCGAAGGTGACGTCGCCTTGCACCGTCAAGCTCGTGCAGGCAATCAGGCTCGGGGCGCCCGCGGGGAAGCGCGCCTCGAAATCGTCCAGCATCGCGAAATGCGCCGGGTCCAGCGAAACGCGCGGCGGCACGCCGCGGCGGCATTCCGCGAGCCGCAGGCGGTTCATCCCGTCGAGTTCGCACGCGTCGCTCCTCACCGTCAAAAGGTCGCCCGTCGTCTTGACCGGCGAAAACCGGCTCCGCGGCACTTCCACCGCTTCGGCCCCTCCGAAGAGGCCGATGGCCGCGCCGAACGCGTTTTCCAGCTGGAAGACTTCCGGCGAATCCGGTTCCCGCGGGCGCAACCGCTTGCGGTTCGCGATGAGCGGCAGGTGGAGGAAGCCGCGGTCGCCGAGCGCTTCTTCCACCGCGCCGAGGTCGAGCCAGACGTTGTTCGTGTTGAAGTACGCGTGCCGCGCGATGTCCTGGAACGCTTCCGCCTCCTCCGGCGGGCATTGCGCGCTTTCGCGCAGGACCAGCCGCCCCGTCTTCCGGTCGCGCGCGAGGTGCCCGCCCTTCCGGTCGGCGGCCGTCCGGCGGGTCGCTTCCATCAAAAACGGCAGGTGCCGCGCGACCATCCGGCCGAAAAGCGCGGGGTCCGCGGTCGCGCCGAGGTTGTCGGCGTTGGAAACGAAGGCGTAGCGGAACCCGTTGTCAAGCAATTTCCGCAAAATCCCCGTCGCGGCGAGCGCGCAGTACAGGTCGCCGTGCCCCGGCGGGCACCACTCGTCGCCGGGAGACGCGGGCGATCCGGCGGGCAGGTTCGTGTCCGCCATCAGCTTGGGCACGCGGTGCTGGCGGAAGGTGGCGGGGATGCCCGCCGGGTTCCGGAACGGCTTCTCCCGCGCCGCGAGCGCGGCGAGCGTGTCCTCGTCGGTCGAAAAGCTGTCCATGAGAAGCAGCGGGAATCCCCCTCCGGTCTTCCCGCGCAGGGATTCCACCTGCCGGAGGATGAGCTCGAGAAACGTCAGTTCCCCGCGGACGCGCAGGAGCGATTTCGCCTTGGCGAGCCCCATGCCCGTCCCGAGCCCCCCGTTGAGTTTCACGATGGCGAGTTCGCCGGCGTGGGCGCGGCCGGTTTCCGCCAGTTCCTCCGCGTCTTCGTCCGCGCGCGGGATGCCGCCCACCTCGGCGAGGGACGCTTCCGGGAGGAAGGCGTTCCCCCCCGCAAGATGGCGGGCGAGATTGGCGCCGAACGCGGCGATGGCGGCATCGTCCGCGCCGTCGGCGGCCATTTTGCGCACGGCGGCTTCGATGACGGCGGAAGGGGAGGTGGAGGGAATCATGCGGGTATCCTAGGACCTGGGAAGGCATGAGTCGAACGGATTGTGCCGGGTTTTCCGCCGGGGGCGCGAAGGAAAAGCGAAGGCAAGGCGGCTCCATTGCCGGGCTTTTCCGGCAAAGCCCGCGGCGGAAAGGACAAGCAAGGCGGAAGAATCATGCCTTGACGGGTCCGTGTCACGGGCGGTGGCGGCGGGACACCTTTTTCGTCTTCCCGTTTTCCGGCGGGGCGGTCCAATCGTCGTCGCCGGGGCCGCGCACTTCCTTGAGCTTGACGTGGATGTCGGCGACGGGCACCGACGCGTCCAGCGCGCAGAGCGTGTACCGCGCGTCGCGGCTCACCCAGAGGAACATCCGCCCCTTGCGGACGAACATCCCCTCGAACTTGCCGGTCGGTTCCAGCTTGATGCAGTCGCGCTTGCCGTAGCGGCCGACCTTGACGGTTTCCCGCTTGAGGGAATCGACGAAAAGCTCGTAGAGCTTCTCGTTGGTGACCATCCCGTACGCGCGCTTTTCGCCGGGTTCGCGCATCGGGTCGCGGCGGAACCAGTACATGAGGGAGAGCATGTCCCGCGTTCCTTCCGGCACCTCGTAGCCGTGGCCGTTGTCGCGCAAAAACGAGTGGTACACCGCTTCGTGCTTCCCGGGGTCGAAGACCGTCAGCTCGTGCGTCTTGTGCCGCCCTTCGCTCGACTGCTTCTCGTGCGCGAGCGGCAGGAAGGAGACCGGTTCGACGAGCGTTTGGAGGAATTCCTTGACGGGATAGAGGGTTTCGACGATGCCGTTCGATTCCGCCTCGACCGAAATCGAAAGCAACCTTTTTCCCTTGACTTCTAGCCAGTCGGCGCGGGCGCGCGCCTCCCCGACGGTGAAAACGCCCCACGAAATTTCGTACAGGCAGTCTTCGCCGACGGGGAACCACAATTCCGGCGGCGGGTCGTCCCATGCCGGGGCGAGGGCGAGCGCGTCCGGGAGAAGCGCTTCCAGCATCTCGGCGCTGGGCGCGGGCGAGGGGCCGGAAAGCGAAACCGCCCGGACGCTGAAGGCCTTCTTGCGCGCTTCGTACGCCGGGTCGCTCTCCGCGCGCGCCGTGCCGGCGGCGATGGCCGCGCAGGCGAGCAGGAGGACAAGGGATTTCGCGTGCATCGGGGCGGGAAACGCGGGACTAGCGGCGGCGGGGACGGGCGCCG